>NZ_LT629775.1:2002500-2343750 GCF_900105395.1 Streptomyces sp. TLI_053 | reverse complement strand
GGAGGCCATCCACGCCGAGGCGCACCAGGAGGTCCTGGACCACCTGCTCGGCCAGGGCCTCGACCCGCGGCCGTACGTCCGGCAGGTCTCCTGGCTGTTCCAGCGCGTCCTCGGCGACAAGCCCGGCCTGAGCCCGGCCCGGCAGCGCGAGAACCTCATCGAACGGGTCGCCTTCGTCGCCGCGATCGAGCACTTCACCGCCTTCCTCGGGAACTGGGCGCTCAACTCCCCGGGCCTGGACCGCGCCCAGGCCGACCCGACGATGCTCGACCTGCTGCGCTGGCACGGCGCCGAGGAGGTCGAGCACCGCAGCGTCGCCTTCGACCTGATGGTCCACCTCGACCCCGGCTACGCCCGCCGGATCCGCGGCATGCTCGTCTCCGGCCCGCTGCTGGTCCACCTCTGGGTGCGCGGCGCCCGGTTCCTGCTGGCGGCCGACCCGACCCTCGACGGGCGGCTCAGGCCCACCTGGCGCGAGACCGGCCGGATCGCCAGGCGCGGCCTGCTGCCCGACCCGGTCCGGTCGATCCGCTCCGGCCTGCGCTACCTGCGGCCCGGCTACCACCCCACCCAGGAGGGCTCCTCCAGCCAGGCCCTCGGCTACCTCGCGACCTCCCCGGCCGCCCGCGCCGCCGCCGGACGGTGACCCCGGGGCGCCGCCCGGCCCTCCGCCGCCCGGCCCTCCGCCGTCCGGCCGGACGCCCTCCGCCCGCCCCGCCCCGATGCCCGCCCCGCCCGAACCACGCGGCCGACGCCCCGCCGCCGGCCGCCACCGGAACCGAGGACCCCGCCGGATGGACCTGAGCACCCCGCCCCCCGACCTCTACGGCCGCCCGCGCGCCGACACCTTCTTCCGCTTCCTCACCGCCTTCGGCGACCGCTACAGCCCCGCCCTCGGCAGCCCGCTGCTGCGGCGCAACCCGCGCCGCCCCCACAGCCGCCCCACCGAGGCCCTGCAACTGGTCGTCACCGCCCGCCGCCCGGTCGCCGCCGACGTCGTCGAACTCACCCTCGCCGACCCCTCCGGCGGCCCGCTGCCCGGCTGGCAGCCCGGCGCCCACCTGCGCCTCACCCTCCCGTCCGGCCGCGAGCGCCACTACTCGCTCTGCGGCGACCCGGCCGACCCGGCCGAACGGTCCGGCTACCGCATCGCCGTCCGCCGCCTGCCCGACGGCGGCGGCGGCTCGACGGAGATCCACGACACCCTCCACCCCGGCACCCGGCTCGCCGCCCGCCGCCCGCGCAACGGCTTCGCCTTCTGCGCCGAACCGGCCGTCCTCTTCCTGGCCGGAGGCATCGGCATCACCCCCCTGCTCCCGATGGTCCGCGAGGCCCGGCGCAACGGTCTGGACTGGCACCTCGTCCACAGCGGCCGCAGCGCCGACACCCTCCCGTTCGCCGCCGAGCTGCGCGAGCTCGACCCGGCCCGGGTCCACCGGCGCACCGACGACGAGCACGGCGGCCCGCCCACCGGCGCCGAACTCCTCGCGCACGCCCCGCGCGGGGCCGCCGTCTACTGCTGCGGCCCGGCCCCGATGCTCACCGCCGTCCAGCGGGCCCTGGACGCCTCGCCCGCCGCCTCCCTGCACTTCGAGCGGTTCGGCGCGGCCCCGGTCACCGACGGCGAGCCGTTCACGGTGCGGCTCGGCGCCGACGGCCCCGAACTGCCCGTCCCCGCCGACCGCTCCGCCCTGGACGTGCTCCGCGACGCCCGCCCCGACCTCCCGTACTCCTGCAAGCAGGGCTTCTGCGGCACCTGCGAGGTCCGGCTGTTGGCCGGTGCCCCCGACCACCGCGACCGCCGCCTCACCCCCGAACGGCGCGCCGACGGCGCCCTGCTGCCCTGCGTCTCCCGCGCCGCCGCGGGCGAGACCCTCGTACTCGACCTCTAGAGCCCGCTCAAGGACCAGAAGGAGCCCCCGCCGTGCCGAGCACTCCCGCCTTCCCGTTCACCGAGCGCGACCTCGACCGCTTCCGGGAGACCCAGCAGCTCGCCTACGACTGCGCCGAGCAGGTCGCCGCCTGGATCGAACCCGGCGTCACCGAGCGCCAGGCGACCGCCCAGCTGCGCCGCCGGCTGGTCGCCGCCGGCGTGCAGGACTTCTTCCACATCCCGTTCGCCTGGTTCGGGGACCGGACGGCGTTCCGCCGGTTCCACACCCCGCTGCAGTTCTTCGCCGGCAACCGCCGCCTCGAGGAGGGCATGCCGTACGTGCTGGACTGCGCCCCCGTCGTGGACGGCTACACCGCCGACATCGGCTACGGCGGCAAGGTCGGCGAGAACCGCGTCTGGGACCGCCTCGCCGCCGACCTGCGGGTCTACCGCGAGCTGATCCTCGCCGAGGTCCGCGCCCGCAAGCCGCTCGCCGAGGTGTACGCGGCCGTCGACGCCCAGATCGAGGCGCACGGCTACGACAACCGCCACCGGGTCTACCCCGGCCGGGTGATCGGGCACCAGGTCACCCGGACGACGGCCCGCGGCCCGGCCGGGGTGAACGTGTTCGGCTTCGGCGTGCGGACCCTCCAGACGCTCGGCCGCGAGCTCATCAGCGAGCGCCTGCACGGCCGTTCCCCGCTCTGGGCGGACGGCCGCTCCTCCCAGCACGCGCCCACGCCCGGCCTGTGGGCGGTCGAGCCGCACATCGGCTTCCGGGAGGTCGGCATCAAGTTCGAGGAACTGCTGGTGGTGACCGAGGACGACGCCTACTGGCTCGACGACGACCTCCCGCACGTCCGCCGTTGGGCCGGTGCCGACACCGCCATCGCCACCACCACCGCCCCCGAGGGAGTCGCCCGATGAGCACCAGTGCCACCAGCGCCACCAGCGCCACCAGCGCCGTCCGCCCCCGCACCGTCCGCTCCGGCGGCCTCCCGCTCGCGGTCTTCGAACAGGGCGACCCGGACGCACCCACCGTGCTGCTGGTCCACGGCTACCCCGACACCCATGCGGTCTGGGACGACGTCGCCGCCGACCTCGCCCGCGACCACCACGTGGTCCGCTACGACGTGCGCGGCGCCGGCGCCTCCGGCGTCCCCGCCGACCGTACCGGCTACCGCCTGGAGCAGCTCGCCGCCGACCTGTTCGCCGTCGCCGACGCCGTCAGCCCGGACCGCCCGGTGCACGTGGTCGCCCACGACTGGGGCTCGCTGCAGTCCTGGGAGGCCGTCACCGCCCCCGGCGCCGAGCGCCGCCTCGCCTCCTACACCACGATGTCCGGCCCCTGCCTCGACCACATGGGCTTCTGGCTGCGCGAGCGCCTGCGCCGCCCCACCCCGCGCCACCTGCGGCAACTGCTCGCCCAGGGCGCCCACTCCTGGTACATCACCGCCTTCCACCTGCCCTTCCTCGCCCCCGGCGTCTGGCGGCTCGGCCTGGCCCGCGCCTGGCCCCGGGTCCTGCGCGACCTGGAGGGCGTCACCCCGCGCGCCGACCACCCGCAGCCCAGCCTGCGGCGCGACGCGGTGCGCGGCATCGAGCTCTACCGCGCCAACATGCGGCCCGCGCTGCGCCACCCGCGCGAGCGTCCCACCGAGGTGCCGGTCCAGCTGATCACCCTCACCGAGGACCACTACGTCGGCACCTACCTCTCCGAGGGCCTGGAGCGCTGGGTGCCCAGGCTGACCCGCCGGACCCTGCGCGCCACCCACTGGTCCGCACTGCTGGAGAAGGGAACCACCGTGGCCGGACTGGTCCGTGAGCACGTCGCCCGCACCGCGGCCGGGGCGCAGGCCGCTCCGGCCGGCACCCCCGACGACGGCCGGCTCGTCGTCGTCACCGGCGGCGGCAGCGGCATCGGCCGGGCCACCGCGCTCGCCTTCGCCGCCGAGGGCGCCCGGGTGGTGGTCTGCGACCTCGACCTCGACGCGGCCCGCCGCACCGCCGAACTCGCCGCCCTGATCGGCCCGCAGGCCCACGCCTACCGGGTCGACGTCAGCGACGGCGCGGCCGTCGACGCCTTCGCCGAACAGGTCGCCGCCGAGCACGGCGTGCCCGACGTGCTCGTCAACAACGCCGGCATCGGCCACTCCGGCACCTTCCTGGAGACCACCGAGAAGGAGTGGCAGCGGGTCCTGGACGTCAACCTCTGGGGCGTCATCCACGGCTGCCGCGCCTTCGGCACCCTGATGACCGACCGGGGCGAGGGCGGACACATCGTCAACCTCTCCTCCGCCGCCGCGTACCTGCCCTCCAAGGCCCTCACCGCCTACGCCACCAGCAAGGCCGCGGTCTTCATGCTCTCGGACTGCCTGCGCGCCGAACTCGCCGGCCACGGCATCGGCGTCTCCACCGTCTGCCCGGGCCTGGTCAACACCAACATCACCCGGACCTCCACCTTCTCCGCCACCACCGCCGACGAACAGGCCGCCAAGCAGGCCCGCGCCGCCCGTCTCTACGCCCGCCGCGGCTTCCCGCCGGAGAAGGTCGCCACCGCGATCCTCGCCGCCGTCCGCACCGGCCGCCCCGTCGTCCCCGTCACCCCCGAGGCCAAGGCCGCCCGTTTCCTCAGCCGCCTCGCCCCCGGCCTCCTCCGCCTGGCGGCCCGCCTGAACGTCACCTGAGCAGAGCCGCCGATGCCCGGGGCACGGTGACACCGCACCCCGGGCCGGGAAGACGATTCAGAGGTCGAAGGGCAGTACCCGGAAAGCCTTGTGCTCGGCCGTCAGAGGGCGGACCGCTCGAAAGTCACGTTGATCGAGTGTCAGAATCGCGTCCGTGCGGAACTGCGCGGCCAGGGCGATGTTGACGGCGTCCGCGATGTCGAGGCGAAGACCAAGATGCCTGGCTCGAACGGCCTGCGCGGCTTCCAGGATTTCGGCGGTGATCTCGGGCATCACCGCCCGTCCGGACCTGACCCGGTGCAGGATGTCGTTCACCGCGTCGACAGCCGCGTCGAATCCCAGGATCCGCCGGGCCAGGTGGTCGAGTTCGCTCAGCAGCACAGGGGAGACCACCAGGAGGCCCGAGCGGTCCAGGACCTCCCGTGCTGCGGGTCCGGCCGAGTGGTCCTCGTCGAGGGCCGCGAGCAGGCCGGAGGTGTCCGCCACCACGACGATCACGCGGCGCCCTGCTCTCGTTCGGGCGAGACGTCGGCCTGCTTCGTCCTCTCGTAGGCCGCTGCCTTGTCGGCCCAGACGTCGTCCGCGGTCGCTTCGCCGATCGGCTTGTAGGTCCGACTGAAGAACGGTTCGTCCCAGGTGCGCCGGGACATGGCCGCGAGGTGGATCCCTTCCCGGATGATCTCCGCTTCCGCTATCCCTTCTCTGGCCGCCGCCTCTTTGATCACGGCGAGATCCTCGGCTTCGACGTAGACAGTGGTGCGCTTGAGAGTCATATGGGTATGGTACCGCCGCCATACGTCTGTCCGTGGTTCCTGTCCGGAATCCCGACAGGAGGTGTCGGGATTCCCGGGAAGCATCACCGGTGACGGGTGGAGACACCGTGGCACGTGAGGAAGGGCGAGACATGACCGAGCAGCCGCTGAAGGGCAAGGTCGCACTGGTGGCCGGAGCCACCCGGGGCGCCGGGCGGGGCATCGCGGTGGCGCTGGGCGCCGCCGGGGCGACGGTCTACGGGACGGGGCGCAGCGCCGAGGGCCACCGGGGGGAGTACGGGCGGCCGGAGACCCTGGAGGAGACGGCCGAGCTGGTCACGGCCGCCGGTGGTCACGGCATCGCGGTGCGCGCCGACCACCTGGTCCCGGCCGACGTCGCGGCCGTGGCCGCCCGGATCGAGGCCGAACAGGGCGGCCTGGACATCCTGGTGAACGACATCTGGGGCGGCGAGGAGCTGTTCGGCTGGAACGTCCCGGTCTGGGAGCACGACCTCGACAAGGGACTGCGGCTGCTGCGCCTCGCCGTCGAGACGCACGCCGTCACCAGCCACCACCTGCTGCCGTTGCTGCTGCGCCGCCCCGGCGGGCTGGTGGTCGAGATGACCGACGGCACCGCCGAGTACAACGCGACCCGGTACCGGAACTCCTTCTTCTACGACATCGCCAAGGCGTCCGTGCTGCGGATGGCCTTCGCGCTCGGGCACGAGCTGGGCCCGCGCGGGGCGACGGCGGTGGCGCTCACCCCGGGCTGGATGCGCTCGGAGATGATGCTGGAGCACTTCGGCGTCACCGAGGCGACGTGGCGGGAGGCGACGGCGGCGGAACCGCAGTTCGGCATCTCGGAGTCCCCGGCGTACGTGGGCCGCGCGGTGGTCGCGCTGGCCACCGATCCCGACCGGGCGCGGCGCAACGGCACCTCGCTGTCCAGCGGCGGCCTGGCCCTGGAGTACGGCTTCACCGACCTGGACGGGAGCCGGCCGGACGCCTGGCGCTACCTGGTGGACATCGAGGGCGCGGACGGCCCGGTGGACCCGGCCGGCTACCGCTGAGGCCGGCCGGCGGGCGGAGCGCCGTACAGGGCGGCGGCGCGCGCCGCCGCCTCCGCGAACCGCTGCCGCAGGCCCGGCGGTTCCAGCACCTCGGCCTCGGGACCGAGCCGCAGGATCTCCTCGTAGCCGACCTCCAGCGACTCCACCGGCAGCCGGACGGTCACCCGGCCCTCGCCGTCCGGCGGTCCGGCGCTCGCCAGCGCCTCCCGGGCGGCGACCGGTTCGAGCAGGTGCGGCAGCCGCTCCAGGCCGAGCGCGCTGAGCCGTACGGTCACCGTCTCCCGCAGCAGCGAGCGGGCGAAGTCCTCGGCCCGGGCCTCCCAGAACGCGGCCAGGTCGAACGCCTCGTCGGCCGGGCCGGGGGCGGACGCCCGCCCCGAGGGTTCGGCGGCGACCAGCCGGTCCACCCGGTACACCCGGTGCTCGGCACCGTCCTCCTCCGGTCGGGCGACCAGGTACCAGGTGCCCGCCTTCAGCACCAGCCCGGCGGGCCGCAGCAGCCGCTCGACCGGGCCGGCGTCCGGCCGCCGCCGGTAGTCCACCCGCAGCAGCAGCCCGCCCCACACGGCGCGCGAGACCTCGGCCAGCAGCGGCGGCGCGGGCGCGTCGCGGAACCAGCCGGGCGCGTCCAGGTGGAACCGCCGCGCCCCGGCCGACGGCGCCCCGCCCAGTTCGCCGGCCACCTTCAGCCGGGCGGCGAGCGCCGGATCGGCGAGGCCCATGTCCTGGAGCGGCCCGGGCAGTCCGGCCAGCAGCAGGACCTCGGCCTCGGCCCGGTCCAGCCCGGTCAGCCGGGTGCGGTAGCCGTCGAGCAGCCGGTAGCCGCCGGCCCGCCCCCGGTCGGCGTACACCGGGACCCCGGCCTCGGCCAGCGCCAGCACGTCGCGCTGCACGGTGCGCTCGGAGACCTCCAGCTCGGCGGCGAGTTCCGCGCCGGTCATGCTGCGGCGGGCCTGCAGCAGCAGGAGCAGGGAGATCGCGCGGGCCGTCCGCATCCGTCGCCGTCCTTCCGTCCGGGCCGGGGCGTGCGCCCGGCGGGTTCTGCACCGATCATGGATGGCGAGGGGGAGGCCGCGGCCGCGTGCCGACAACGGACCCGAGGAGACCCCGATGGCCACCGGTATCGTGCAGTCCTACCAGGCCGACCATGGGTACGGCCTGATCACCCCCGACGACGACGGCCCGGCGCTGTACGTGTACTACGACTCGATCGTGGCGGCGGACGGCGGCGACCGGACGCTGGTCGAGGGGCAGCGGGTGGAGTTCGACCCGACCGAGCAGGAGGGCCGCCGGGTGGCGGAGCGGGTGCGCCGTCCGTCCTGACCGTGCCCACTGACCGCCCGGTGCCGCGGGCGGTCGCAGATCTCCTCGCGGCCGGGCCGCCCGCCCCCCGTACGATCGTGGGCCATGGAGATGACGACCGCCCTGTGGTCCTTCGCCCTCGTGGTGGGCCTGCTGACGCTCACCCCGGGCCTGGACACCGCCCTGATCCTGCGCACCTCGGCGCTCGGCCACCGGCGGCAGGCCTGGGGCGTGGTGCTCGGCATCCAGACCGGCACCCTGCTGTGGGGAGCGCTCACCTCGGCCGGTGTGACGGCACTGCTCACCGCCTCGCAGCTGGGCTACGAGATCCTGCGCTGGGCCGGCGCCGCGTACCTGGTGTGGATGGGCGTGGGGATGCTCCGCTCCCGCGCCCGTTCGGAGCCCGCGGACGACACCCCGGCGGACACCCCCGCGGACACCCCGGCCGGCGGTCTCACCGCGGGCTGGCAGCGCGGCCTGCTGACCAATCTGCTCAACCCCAAGGTGGGCGTCTTCTACGTGGCGGTGCTGCCGCAGTTCATCCCGGCGGGCGCCCCGCACTTCGCCGCCGGTGTAGCGCTGACCTGCGTGCACGTGGTCGAGGGCCTGCTCTGGTCGACGGTCCTGGTGGGCTTCGCCCGGGCCCTGCGCGGCTGGCTGCGCCGCCCGGCCGCGCGCCGGGCGATGGACCGGGTGACGGGCCTGGCCGTGGTCGGCTTCGGTGTGAGGCTCGCGGTCTCCGACTAGCCGGGTTCCGTCCGGCCGATCGTGCGACCGGGACACGGGAACGTCCGCTCCAGCAGGTCCGGGCCGAAGCGGTCGCGGCCGGCGCCCGGGGCCGATCCGCCGCCGGCCCCGGGCCCTGAAGGGGGCCGGGGCCCGGGGAACACCGGGGCGGGGACGCAGCTCGAGCACGCCCGAGCGGTCGGTGAGCCGCTCCCGGTAGTCTCTGGCGGTCGCACTTCTCGGGGGGATCGTGCTGGTCGTCATTGCCTTCCTGTTGGGCTGTCTGCTCACCGCGCTCGTGCTGCGCGCGCCCGCCCGGCGGGCGGCCACGGCGGCCGAGGTGTCCGCCCGCGCCGCCGCACGCTCGGCCGCCGACGCCGACGCCGCCGACGCCGCTGACGCTGCCGCCGACGCCGCCGACGCCGCCTCAACGGCCGCGGCGCTCCGGGCCGGTGGCCCGTCGGCCGCCACGCCGCGGCCGGAGCCCTCACGGCCGAAACACCAGCGGTCCGCGCGGAGCACCGCGCCGCGGGACGCCGTGCCGGTTCCCGGGGGGAAGCCCAGTGCCGGGCCCTTCTCCGGCGCGCAGGACGGCGCCGAGGAGACCGAGGAGCGGTTCAGGGTCGCCCTGCCCGTGCCCGGCGCCGCCGCCGTCGCCGAGCTCACGGTGCGGCTCTCCGAACGGGCCTTCCTCTCCATCTCGCCGCTCACCAGCACCGCCGAGCGCACGCGGACCCACGACCGGCTCACCGGCGGCTGGGCCGTCTCCCACCGCTCCCTGGGCCTGATCACCGCCGACGTGACCCACCTGCGGGTCAACGGCCGTGGCGGCCCCCGGGAGTGGACCGTGCGGCTGCTGCCCCCGTCGGAGGTCGAGAGCCTGCCGCCGACCTGCTCGGGCCGGGGCAGCACCGTCTTCGCCGTCCGGGACCATGCGCCGGCCGAACTGGTCGCGGAGGTCGCCTCCGACGACTGGTCGGTCTCCTTCGCCTGCGGCTGCTGGGCCACCGGGCCCTGCGACTGCCCGGTGCCGTCGGCCTGGTCCGGCTACCCGGACCGCACGATCACCACCGGCGCCGCCACCGGTCGGCCGGCGAACGTCCTCGCCGTCCCGCGCCCCGGCCTCGTCGTGGTCGGGGTCGCCGCCGAGACCGACAGCTGACACCTGCGCCTGCGGGCCGCCGGACCCGCGAAGGAATGAGCACCGGCCCGGGCCGCCGTCGGCCGGTCGGCCACCCGGTTGCGGAGCGTGCCCGCAGATCGCACGGTGGAACGGGCCTTGTGCGAAGTACCTTCCCGCGCCCGTCCCTCCGGTGGTCGTGGGCGGTCGCTGAGCGCACGACGGCCCGGCCGGCGCGGCCGCACCGGGAGTGCGCTCAGCGGCCCACGCGGCCGAGGCCCTCGCGGAGGTCGTCCGGGGTCATGCAGATGTGCATGTCGATGTGGGCGTTGAACTCCAGCCAGAACGGCTCGCAGATCGCGACCACGGCGGCCTCGTCGGCGACGTCGACGACCACGATCTGGCAGCGCCGCCCGTTGCGCGGGAAGGCGTAGGCCGCCTCGGGCTTCAGGTCGGCCATGATCTGGTTGAACCTCGCCATGATGGCGCCGTCCGCGACGGCCCGGTTGGCCGTCTGGGTGTCGAGTTCGATCTCCAGCAGCGCGCGCATGGCGGTGCCCCTTCCCGGGCGCGGACGAGGGCCCGGACGAGTCCTCGGTTCCAGCGTGCTCCGCTCCCGGGGGGCTCGCAATTCACCCGGTCGGCGGTACCGGGTGGCCGTCCGGGCGGTTCGGGGGCTGCACTGGGAGGCGGCCGGGCGGTGAGCGGACGCCGCCCCGGAGCGAGGCAGCGCAGGACACGCGGGCAGCGCAGGACAGGAGTCTCCCGATGGCGGTCATCGTGGTGTTCGAGCTTCCCGGGGTCAGCCGGGAGCAGTACGAGGAGTCGGTGGACCGGCTGACCGGCGGTTCCGGGCTGAACCGGCCCGAGGACTGGCCGGTGCGCGGGCTGCTGACGCACGCGGCCGGCCCGCTGCCGGACGGCGCGGGCTGGTACGTGACCGATGTCTGGGAGTCCCGGGAGGCCTTCGAGCACTTCGCGGCGGTGCTGCTGCCGATCCTCCGCGAGGTGGGGATCGCGGGCGGCCCGCCGCTGATCTGCGAGGCCCACAACGTGGTGCGCTGACCGCCCCGCGTGCTCCGGAACGGTTTCAGGCGGCGTGCGGCGCGAGGTCCCGGCGGTCCGCCGTCTTCCCGTTGCCCTCGGCCGCCGCCCGGTCCTGCGCCAGGTCGTGGTGGATCGGCCCGGTACCGGCGCTCAGCGGCAGGCAGCTGCCGCCGCGCCGGTGGGCGACGATCTCGGCGGCGACGGAGACGGCCGTCTCCTCGGGGGTGCGGGCGCCGAGGTCGAGGCCGATGGGCGAGCGCAGCCGCCCGATCTCGGCATCGGTCAGTCCGGCCGCGCGCAGTCCGGCCTCGCGCTCGCGGTGGGTGCGGCGCGAGCCCATCGCGCCGACGTAGCCGACCGGCAGCCGCAGCGCGCGCTCCAGCAGCGGGAGGTCGAACTTGGCGTCGTGGGTGAGCACGCAGAGCACGGTCCGGCCGTCCAGCCGGTCCAGCTGGGTGTCCAGGTAGCGGTGCGGCCAGTCGACGACCACCCGGTCGGCCTCGGGGAAGCGCCGTTCGGTGGCGAAGACGGGCCGGGCGTCGCAGACGGTGACGTCGTAGCCGAGGAACTTGCCGATCCGCACCACCGCGGCGGCGAAGTCGATCGCGCCGAACACCAGCATCCGCGGCGCGGGCACGTACGACTCCACGAAGAGGGTGACGGTGCCCTGCCCGTGCTCGTCGCAGGGGCGTCCGTCCAGGCCGAGGACGAGCCGGCCGGTGCGGCCGGCGTCGAGCATGGCCCGGGCCTCGGCGACGACGGAGCGCTCCAGCGGGGCGGCCACGGAGGGTGCGGGGGAGAGCAGGCCGTGGTGGGTGTCGGCGGTGACGGCGACGGTGGCGCCGAGCAGTCCGGCCGGTCCGGCGACCACCCGGGCCAGTGCCACCGGGGTGCCGTCGGCGATCAGCGCGATACCGGCGTCGAGGGCCGGGTCGGCCCCGGGACGCACCGGCTGGACGAAGACGTCCAGCACCCCGCCGCAGGTCAGGCCGACGGCGAAGGCGTCCTCGTCGCTGTAGCCGAAGCGTTCGAGCACGGGCTCGCCGGACTCGATCGCGGCCCGGCACAGCTCGTAGACGGCACCCTCGACGCAGCCGCCGGAGACGCTGCCGATCGCCTCGCCGTCCGCGTCGACGGCGAGCGCGGCGCCCGGGTCGCGCGGAGCGCTGCCGGTGACCCCGACGACGGTGGCCACGGCGAAGGAGCGGCCGGACGTGTGCCAGGCCAGCAGCTGCTCGGCGATGTCCTGCATGACGGAAGCTCCTTTGCGCTTTCGAGGGTAGTCAATCGGGTGCGGTGGGGCCGGACGGGACGGGCGGGCCGAGCAGGGTCGGAGGGGCCGTACGGGACGGGCAGGCCGGGCGGGACGGGCGGGACGGGCGGTCCCGCCGCCGTACGGGAGAACGATCCCGTACGGCGGCGGGTACTCCGGGAGCGGGCCCGGCGCGGTCCGGTCAGTGCACGCCGAGCCAGGACTTGACCGGGCCGAGCGCGAAGTAGACGACGAACACGCCGGTGAGGATCCACATCAGCGCCCCGGGCTCGCGCCACCGCCCCCGGCCGGCCTTGATCACCGTGTAGGAGATCACGCCGGCCGCGACACCGGCGGTGATGCTGTAGGTGAAGGGCATCAGCGTGCAGGTGAGGAAGGCCGGGATGGCCACCTCGCGGTCGGACCAGTCGATGTGCCGGGCCTGACTCATCATCATCGAGCCGATGACGACCAGCGCCGCCGAGGCCACCTCGACCGGCACGATGGCGGCCAGCGGCGAGAAGAACAGCATCAGGGCGAACAGTGCGCCGGTGACGGTGGAGGCGAGTCCGGTGCGGGCGCCGTCGCCGACGCCGGTCGCGGACTCGACGAACACGGTCTGCCCGGAGGCGCCGGCCAGGCCGCCGACCGCGCCGCCGGCGCCGTCGATGAACAGGGCCTTGGAGAGTCCGGGCATCCGGCCGCGCTTGTCGGCGAGTCCGGCCTCGGTGCCGACGCCGATGATGGTGGCCATCGCGTCGAAGAAGCCGGCCAGGACGAGGGTGAAGACCGCCACCGAGGCGCTGATCGCGCCCAGGCCCTGGCCGCCGAAGGCGCCGAACAGGTCGACGTCGCCGAACAGGCTGAAGTCGGGCGCGGCGACCGGCGAGCCGGGCCAGACCGGTGCGGAGTTGCGCCAGGCGTCGGCGGGTACGTCGGCCAGCTTGTTGACGATCATCGCGACCACGGTGCCGCCGGCGATGCCGATGAGGATCGCGCCGCGGACGTTGCGGGCCATCAGCACGAAGATGGCGAGCAGGGTGAGGCAGAAGATCAGGACCGGCCAGCCGGCGAGTTCACCGGCCGGGCCGAGCGAGAGCGGGGTGGGTCCGCCGGTGTGCATGACGCCGGCCTTGAAGAGGCCGATCACGGTGACGAACAGGCCGATGCCGATGGTGATGGCGTGCTTGAGCGGCAGGGGTATGCCGTTCATGATCTTCTCGCGCAGGCCGGACACCACCAGCAGCACGATCAGCAGGCCGTAGATGACGCACAGGCCCATCGCCTGCGGCCAGGTGGTGTGCGGCACCACGAGGGCCGAGACGGCGCCCGAGACGGAGAGGCCGGCGGCGAGGGCGAGCGGCACGTTGCCGACCACGCCCATCAGGATCGTGGTGACGGCCGCCGCGAGCGCGGTGGCGGTGGTGAGCGCCGCGTGGTCCAGCTTGACGCCGGTGACGTCGGCGCCGCTGAGGATCAGCGGGTTCAGCAGGATGATGTACGCCATCGCCATGAAGGTGGTGAGACCACCCCGGAGTTCGTTGGCGAGGGTCGAGCCCCGGGCGGAGATCTTGAAGTAGGCGTCCAGCGCGTTCCTGGGCGCGGCCGGGGGCGACGTGGGGGTGTCGTTCCCGGTGGCCTCGACGGCCTCGGTGGGTCTGTCTGCAGTGGTGCCGGGCTCCGTGGGGATCCTGGTCATGTCCACTCCCAAGTGTCAAAGGGGGTTGGGGTGGGCGAGCCGACCTGGCAGCCAGGCGACGAAGGCGTGGCACAGGGGGACGATTCGACTCACGTTGCACGGGTGGTTCGGGCCGGCGCCCGGCCCCGGCGTGGGCGGGCGGCGGTCCTGGTGCGGTGGCAGTGCGGTGGCGCCGCGGGTGGCAGTGCCGTGGTGGTGCCGGGAAGTGCCGTGCAGATCGTGCGGGCCGTGCGGGTCGCGCACCGTACGGGTGGTACGGGGTGCGCGGGTCGTGCGGGTCGTGCGGGTCGTGCGGGTCGTGCGAGTGGTGCTGGTCGTGCGGGTCGTGCGGGCCGTGCTGGTGGTGCTCGGCCCCGGGGCGGCGGGGAAGACCGGACGCCGCCCCGGGGAGTCGTGGGGGTGTGGGGTGTGGGGGCGGTGCGGGTTACAGCTCCCCGGGCCGTTCGGTGGTCAGGTGCTCGGGCCGGACCGGGATCCGGCGCAGCGCCAGACCGGTGGCGTTGCGGATGGCGGCCACGATGGACGGCGTCGCCGAGACGGTCGGCGCCTCGCCCACCCCGCGCAGCCCGTACGGCGCGTGCGGGTCGGGGAGTTCGAGGATCTCCACCGGGATCGGCGGGGTGTCCAGGATGGTGGGGATGAGGTAGTCGGTGAAGGACGCGTTGCGCACCTTGCCGTCCCGCACGATGATCTCCTCCATCACCGCCAGCCCGAGCGCCTGGGTGCAGCCGCCCTGGATCTGGCCCACCACCGAGAGCGGGTTGAGCGCCTTGCCGACGTCCTGGACGGCGGTCAGCTCGACCACCTTGACCAGGCCCAGTTCGACGTCCACGTCGACCACCGCGCGGTTGGCGCAGAAGGTGTACTGGACGTGGCCGAAGCCCTGCCCGGTCTCCTTGTCGAACGGGACGGTCGGGCGGTGGTGGTGCTCGCGGGTGAGGTCGATGGCGTCGTCGCCGAGCAGGTCGACCATGGAGACCAGGGCGCCCGCCGACTCGGAGACGACCTTGCCGCCGGACAGGGTGAGGTCCTGCTGGGTCCAGCCGTAGCGGCGCCGGCCCTTCTCGATCAGCTCGCGCTTGACCGCCTCGGCGGCCAGCTTGACCGCGCCGCCCGTCATGTAGGTCTGGCGGGAGGCGGAGGTCGAACCGGCCGAGCCCACCTCGGTGTTGGCGGGGTGGATGGTCACCTGCTCGACGCCCAGCTCGGTCCGCGCGATCTGGGCGTGCACGGTGACGCCGCCCTGGCCGACCTCGGCCATCGCGGTGTGCACCAGCGCGACCGGCTCGCCGCCGATCACCTCCAGCCGCACCCGGGCGGTGGAGTAGTCGTCGAAGCCCTCGGAGAAGCCGACGTTCTTGATGCCGACCGAGTAGCCGACGCCGCGCACGATGCCCTCGCCGTGCGAGGTGTTGGACAGCGCGCCGGGCAGCAGCCGCACGTCCAGGTCGTCGGTGTCGAGCGGCGGCGGCAGCGGCATGTCCTTGACCCGGCGGAGCAGTTCGGCGACCGGCGCGGGCGCGTCGATCTCCTGGCCGGTGGGCATCAGGTCGCCCTGCGTCATGGCGTTGAGCTGACGCAGCTCGACCGGGTCCATGCCCAGTTCGGCGGCCAGCCGGTCCATCTGGGTCTCGTAGCCGAACGCCGCCTGCACCGCGCCGAAGCCGCGCATCGCCCCGCAGGACGGGTTGTTGCTGTAGAGCGCGATCGCGTGCATCCGCACGTTCGGGACGACGTAGGGGCCGTGGCCGAGCGAGGCCGCGTTGCCGACCACGGCGGGCGAGGCGGAGGCGTAGGCGCCGCCGTCCAGCACGATCCGGGCGTCGGCGTAGACCAGCTTGCCGTCCCGGGTGGCGCCGTGCTCGTAGTACATCTTCGCCGGGTGGCGGTGCACATGGCCGAAGAAGGACTCGTCCCGGGAGTAGACGATCTTGACCGGCTTGCCGGTGCGCTGGGCCAGCAGGCAGGCGTGGATCTGCATCGAGAGGTCCTCGCGGCCACCGAAGGCCCCGCCGACACCGGCCAGGGTGAGCCGGACCTTCTCCTCCGGCAGCCCGAGCACCGGCGCCATCTGCTGGCGGTCCACGTGCAGCCACTGGGTGGCGATGTAGAGGTCGATGCCGCCGTCCTCGGCCGGCACCGCGAGCCCGGACTCCGGGCCCAGGAAGGCCTGGTCCTGCATGCCGACCTCGTAGGTGCCGCTGACCACGACGTCGGCCAGGGCCCGTACCTCGTCGGTCACCCCGAGACCGGAGACCAGCTTCTGCTCGTGGCAGATGTTGCCGTACGCGTGCGACTTGTACTCGTGCGGCTCGTGGACGTAGCCGTACGTCTCCGGGTCGAGGCACTGCTCCTCGGTGACGATCGGGGTCAGCACCTCGTACTCGACCTTGATCTTCTTCACCGCGCGGCGGGCGGTCTCCGGGTGGTCGGCGGCCACCAGCGCGATCGACTCGCCGTGGTACCGGATCCTGTCGATCGCCAGCGCGGGCTGGTCGGCGATCTCCAGGCCGTAGTACTTGGCGCCGGGGATGTCCTCGTGGGTGAGCACGGCGTACACACCGGGCACGGTGAGCGCCTCGGAGATGTCCACGGAGAGGATGTTCGCCCGGGGGTGCGGCGAGCGCAGCGCCATGCCCCAGAGCATGTCCTCGTGCCACATGTCGGAGGAGTACGCGAACTCGCCGCGCACCTTCAGCGTGCCGTCCGGGCGCAGCGGCGAGCCGCCGATGCCGTCCTTGCTGGACTGCCGGATGTCCTGGAGGTTCTTCTGGCCCTGGATGGTCCGGGCCTCGTTCCGGACCGCGGTCCGGGCCTCGCTCCTGGCCTCGTTCCCGGCCTCGCTCCGGAGGCCGCCGTCCCGGTCGTTCGTCCGCGCGTTCATTCCGCCACCGCCCCACCGGCGTGGGAGCCGGCGCACTTGCGGGCGGACGCCAGCCGCACCGCGTCCATGATCTTCTCGTAGCCGGTGCACCGGCACAGGTTGCCCGACAGGGCCTCGCGGATGTCCGCGTCGGACGGCTGGGCGTCCTGCGCCAGCAGCGCGTCGGTCTGCACCAGCAGACCGGGCGTGCAGAAGCCGCACTGGACGGCACCCGCGTCCACGAACGCCTGCTGGACCAGGCCCAGCTCGCCGTCCTCGCCGCCGAGCCCCTCGACGGTGCGCACCTCGCGGTCCTGCACCTGGCCGGCCGCGACCAGACAGGAACAGACCGGCACGTCGTCCAGGTAGACGGTGCAGGAACCGCACTCGCCCTGCTCGCAGGCGTTCTTCGAACCGGGCAGGCCGACGCGTTCGCGCAGCACGTAGAGCAGGCTCTCGCCCTCCCACACGTCGTCGGCCTCGACCGGCTTGCCGTTGGCGGTGAACGTGACCCTCATGCCGCGCTCCTGATCTGCTTGCGGTAGTCGTTCCAGGTCCAGGTGAGCGTGCGCCGTGCCATCACGGCGAGCGCGTGCCGCCGGTAGTCGGCGGTGCCCCGGACGTCGTCGATCGGGGAGGCGGCGGCCTTGACCAGCTCGCCGAACCGCTGGATCACCTCGGCCCCCAGCAGCTCCCCGCTCTCCCACAGGCCGCGCTCGGCGAGCACGTCCCGCAGGTACTCCTCGGCCTCCACGGCGCGGCGCGGGGTGGGCGCGGCCGAACCGATGCCGGTGCCGACGGTGCCGGTGCGCGGGTGCAGGGCGAAGCCGAACGCGCAGACCGCGATCACCATCGCGTTGCGGGTGCCGATCTTGGAGAACTGCTGCGGACCGTCGGCGACCGGGATCCGCACGGCGCGGATCAGCTCGTCCGGCTCCAGGCAGTTGCGCTTCACCCCGACGTAGAAGTCGTCGATCGGGATCAGCCGGGTGCCGCGGACCGAGGCCGCCTCGACCAGGACGTCCCGGCCGGCCGCCAGCAGCGCCGGGTGGGAGTCGCCGGCCGGCGAGGCCGCGCCCAGGTTGCCGCCGACGCCGCCGCGGTTGCGGATCTGCGGGGATCCGACGGTGTGGGCGGCCAGCGCGAGGCCGGGCAGCGGGCCGGACAGCTCGTCGATGATCCGGCTGTAGGGGACGGCTGCGCCGAGTCGGACCACCTCGCCGTCGTTCGACCACTCGGTGAGCTCGGTGACGCGGTTCAGGTCGAGAATCGCGGGTGGCCGGTGCACGTCGAAGTTCATCTCGACCATGACGTCCGTACCGCCCGAGACGGGCAGCGCGGCCGGGTGTTCGGCCTTCGCCGCGAGCGCCTCGTCCCAAGTGGCGGGCCGAAGGAACTCCATGCGGGTGTCTCCTCAAGTCGTCGCCGTCCGGACGGGTGGGCACAGTGCCCGGCCCGGTCGCCCGGGCCCCGGTGTTCGCACCGGGACCTCCGCGTCGTCGCCTCCGCGTCGGTTCCCGGTCACCGGGGTGTGTCCGGCGGCGTGTGGCCAGTGAACCGCTGTGACGGGGGCCACTGGCAGTCACCGATGGCATGAAGCCCCGGCTGTGGTCCCGCCCGGCATCCTGTACGTTCCTCTAAGAAGCACGATCTCGCAGCCCAGCCGTCGGCCGGGCCACACCTACGACCGTAATCCGGCCGTGATTCCCGAGCTACGGCCTCGTGATCCGGGCACCCGTTGGGACGTAACGCCGAGCACGGATGTTCGGGCACACTGTCACCCCGGACCGAGCCCTCGGACCGCCCCCACCCCCGCCACCTGCCCGTTAGGAGCCTCCGGATGCGTGTCCGTGACCTGCTCGCCCCCGGCGCCCCGCGCCTGCGTCTGCTCGCGGCCGAGGAGGAGCTGGACCGGCAGGTCAGCGGGGTCATGACGACCGACCTGCACGACCCGGGGCGCTATCTGCACGGCGGCGAGCTGGTCCTCACCGGCATGCTCTGGCGCACCGCCCCGGCCGACTCGGAGCGCTTCGTGCGCACCATCGTGGCCGGCGGCGCGGTCGCCCTGGCGGCCGGCGAGGCCGAGGTCGGCCCCGTGCCCGAGGACCTCGTCGAGGCCTGCCGCCGGCACCGGATGCCACTGCTGGCCGTCCCCGACGACATCGCCTTCGGCACCGTCACCGAGTTCGTCGGCCGCCAGGTCTCCGCCGACCGGGCCGCCGACCTGGCGGCCCTGGTCGACCGGCACCGGCTGCTGGTCTCGGCGGCCGGCGGCGGCGGTCTGGACGCCGTCCTCGACCTGCTCGGCGGCGACCTCGACCTCGACTGCTGGGTGCTCACCCCCACCGGCGCGGTGATCGCCGGCCCCGTCGACCGGCTCCCGGCCGCCGACCGGGACCAGCTGATCCGCGCCCACCTCGCCGCCCAGCGCCAGCGCCGCCGCCCCCCGCACCGGGCCCGCCTCGCGGCCGGCGCTTACTCGCTGCTGCCCGCACCGGCCGCGCCCGAGGCCGAGGCGCCGCTCGCCGACTGGGTGCTCGCGGTCGCGGGCGACGTCACCGAGTGGACCGCGAAGCGCCAGCAGCTCGCCGAGAACCTGGCCCGGCTGGTCGCCGCCGAACGCCAGCGCCGGGACGAGGGCCGCCGGCTGCGCCGCCGCCTCGCCGACGAGGTGCTCACCCTGCTCCAGCGCGACGCGGACCCGGCCGAGATCAGCCGCACCCTGTATGCGTCCTCGGCGATGGCCGCCCGCTACGAGAGCCGCGAGCCGAAGCCGCAGGCACCGGAGGGCTCCTGGCTGGTGCTCAGTGCCGAGGGCACCGGTCTGCCCGAGGGCGCGGTGCGGGCGGTCCTGGAGGAGGCGCTCGGCGGCACCACCGACCGGGCGCTGGTGGCCGGGGCCGGGGCCGGCGCGGTGGTGGTGCTCCCCGCGCTGGACAGCCCGGTGCCCGCCGACACCCTGCGCGAGCTGCTCGCCCCGCTGGAGGCCGGGCTCGGTTCGGAGGGGCGGATCACCCTCGGGGTCTCGGCCCCCGCCAAGGAGGCGGTCGGCCTGCGCGGCGCGCTGGAGGAGGCCCGGCACGCCCGCCGGATCGCCGCGGCCAGGGTCGGCCGGGTCTGCGTGGCCGGGCCGGAGGAGCTGGCCTCGCACGTGCTGCTGCTCGCCGCCGTGCCGGACGAGGTGCGCCGGGCCTTCCGCAGCCGGCTGCTGGACACCGTGATCGCCTACGACATCGAGCACCAGGCGGACCTGGTCCGCACGCTGGAGGCGTTCCTCCGTTCGGACGGTTCGTGGACCAGGTGCGCCGCGCAGCTGCACGTCCACGTCAACACCCTGCGGTACCGGATCGGCCGCATCGAGGAGTTGACCGGACGCGACCTGTCCCGGCTGGAGGACCGGGTGGACTTCTACCTGGCCCTCGAACTCGCCTGACGGTCCCCCCGGACGGCGGCGGCCCCGGAGCATCGCGCTCCGGGGCCGTCGCCGTACCGCGGGCAGTCCGTCAGTGGGCCGGGATGATGCCGGTCAGCCACTCGAACACGCCCGGCACCATGTCCTTCCACACGTCGCTGGTGTGCGGCCCGGTGGTCTCGACCACCTGGACGGTGGTCGGCGCCTTGGCGGCCCCGGCGACGGCCTGGCCGTCCTCGAAGCCGTCGCCCTTGTTGCCGGAGATGTACAGCGAGACCTTCGGCGGCTGCGGCGCGGCCTTCACGATGCTCACCGGGTTGTTGGCGTCGCGCAGCTTCGCGTCCTTGCCGACCAGCGAGTCCGGCTCCTTCGCCGGGTCGTTGTAGCCGGAGAGGCTGACGCCGGCCCGGTAGCGGTTGGGGTGGGCCAGCGAGAGCTTGGTGGCGCAGTGGGCGCCGGCCGAGTAGCCCGCGATCGCCCAGCGGTCGGCGGAGGGGTCGGCCCGGAAGTTGTCCAGGACCATCTGCGGCACGTCCCGGGTGAGCCAGGTGTCCGCGTTCACCTTGCCCGGCACGTCGGTGCAGCCGGCGTCGGTGCGGTTGCCCAGCAGCAGGGTGCGCGGCGAGACCAGGATGAACGGGGCCACCTTGCCCTGCTGCATCAGCGGCTTGAGCTGCTCGGAGACCTTGAGCGTGCCGTACCAGGTGGAGGAGGAGCCGGGGAAGCCGGGGATCAGCTCGACCACCGGGAATTTCTTGTCCTTGTACGCGGGGTCGTTGTACTGCGGCGGCAGCCAGACCAGCACCTCGCCGTCGACGCCGGACAGCTGGCCCTTGAGGTCGGTCTTCTGGACGTCGTTCGGCACCTTCGGGTCGTCGACGCCGCGGAAGGCCTGCTGGACCTTGTTGGCCGGCGGGTGCGCCGCGTCGCCCGCCGGGGCGGGCGCGCCCGGGGTCGGGGAGCCGCTCTGACCGGCCCCCGCGGCCGGGTCGGCGGGCGGCACGACCGGCACCGCGCGCACGTGCTTGCCGGTCCCGAGCAGGTCGTCCCAGCTGCCGTAGATCAGGTTGGCGTTGTTGACCATCACGAAGACCATGACCACCGCGGTGGCCTGACAGAAGACGATCATGGCGAGCCTGGACAGGACGCGCACGGGCTCGGGTCCCTTGACCCGGGCCCAGGCCCACATCGCCACGGCGATGGAGATCGGCACGAGAACGACCGTGCAGACGAAGAACGGCGTACCTGTCAGTTGCATGAATGTTTCTCGTATCCGGGTTCGAAGCCGCCCGGGCCCCACTCGCCCGGAACGCCACCTCAATGGCATCAGACGGCCCGTAACGGGGGATCGGTTGCCGTCCGAATCTGTGCGGAACCTGAGAGGAACATCACGTTTCCGTGAAGCTCCCTTTTCGGGTCCGCCCCAGTCTGCCACCCTGGCAGGCTCTGCCCGGACCCCGCGTCCAGCGGACTCCCAGGAATCCCCCCGCAGGGCACGATACCGTCCGGACGGATCGGCCCGCCGGGCGAGGCGGTGCGAACGCCCGTCCGCCGGGAGGCGAGACTATGGGGATGAGCACAACCCGCACGATTCCCGTCCGCCGGCTCCGGCCCGTCGCCGCGACGCTGGCCGTCCTGGCCCTGACGGTCGCCGTCGCCGGCTGCAGCAGCACCGGAGGCAGACGCGCCGAGGAGGCCCGCGCCAAGGCCGCCGCCGGTGCCGGCACCGCCGTCACCACCCCGCGCTGGAAGGTCGCCATGGTGACCCACGCCGGGGCCGGCGACGCCTTCTGGGACACCGTGCGCAAGGGCGCCGAGCAGGCCGCCGCCAAGGACAACATCACCTTCCTGTACTCCAACGACGCGCAGACCCAGAACCAGGTCCAGCTCGTCCAGGCCGCCATCGACCAGAAGGTCGACGGCCTGCTGGTCACCCTCGCCAAGGGCGAGGCGATGGCCGACGTGCTCGGCAAGGCCAAGGCCGCCGGCATCCCGGTCATCACGATCAACTCCGGTCAGGAGTTCTCGGCCCGGTTCGGCGCCCTCACCCACATCGGCCAGGACGAGAGCACCGCCGGCCAGGCCGCCGGGACCGAGCTGGCCGCCCGCGGCCGCAAGAACGTCCTCTGCGTCATCCACGAGCAGGGCAACGTCGGCCAGGAACAGCGCTGCGGCGGCGCCCGGGGCACCGCCGGCGGCGCCTTCCAGGTGCTGTACGTCGACGGCGTCAACATGCCCGACGCCCGCGCGGCGGTCTCCGCCAAGCTCCAGGCCGACCCGGCGATCGACACCGTGCTCACCCTCTCCGGCCCGATGGCCGCCACCGGACTCCAGGCGATCCAGGACGCCCACCGCCAGGTCGAGCTGGACACCTTCGACCTGGGCACCCAGGTCGTCTCCGGCCTCAAGGCGGGCACCGTCGGCTTCGCGGTCGACCAGCAGCCCTACCTCCAGGGCTACGAGGGCGTCGACCTGCTCTGGCTCTACCGCTCCAACCTGGACATGCTCGGCGGCGGCAAGCCGGTCGCCACCGGCCCGCAGATCCTCACCAAGGACGACGCGGACGCCCTCGCCGAGTACGTGGCGAGGGGGACCAGGTGAGTTCCTCGGACGTCCTCGTCCAGGGCCGCGAGCGCCCGGCCGCGCTGCGCCGCCTGGCCGGCCGGCCCGAGCTCGGCGCACTGATCGCCGCCGTCGCGGTCTTCCTGGTCTTCGCCGCCGTCGCCGAGCCCTTCCTGCGGGTCTCCTCGCTCGGCACCGTGCTGTACGCGGCCTCCACCATCGGGATCATGGCCGTACCGGTCTCGCTGCTGATGATCGGCGGCGAGTTCGACCTGTCCGCCGGCGTCCTGGTCACCACCGCCGCGCTGACCTCGTCGATGGTCTCCTACCAGCTCACCGCGGTGACCTGGGTGGGCGTGCTGGTGTCGCTGGCCGTCACGCTGACGGTCGGCCTGTTCAACGGGTGGATGCTCTCCCGCACCAAGCTGCCGAGCTTCATCGTCACCCTCGGCACCTTCCTGATGCTGACCGGCGCCAACCTCGGCGTCACCAAGCTGGTCTCGGGCACCGTCTCCACCAAGCCGATCTCCGACATGGAGGGCTTCGCCTCCTGCCGCTGGCTGTTCGCCTCCGAGGTGACCGTCGGCGGGCTGACGATCAAGGCCACCGTCTGGTGGTGGCTCGGCCTGCTGCTGGCCGGCAGCTGGGTGCTGCTGCGCACCCGCTTCGGCAACTGGGTCTTCGCGGTCGGCGGCGACGCGGCCGCGGCCCGGGCGGTCGGCGTCCCGGTCGCCCGGACGAAGACGGTGCTCTACCTGTTCGTCGGCTTCGGCGCCTGGGTGCTCGGCCAGCACCTGCTGTTCTCCTTCGACACCGTGCAGTCCGGCGAGGGCGTCGGCAACGAACTCATCTACATCGTCGCGGCCGTCATCGGCGGCTGTCTGATCACCGGCGGCTACGGCTCGGTGGTCGGCTCCGCGCTGGGCGCGCTGATCTTCGGCATGGCCAGCAAGGGCATCATCTACGCCCAGTGGAACCCCGACTGGTTCAAGTTCTTCCTGGGCGCGATGCTGCTGCTGGCCGCCCTGCTGAACACCTGGGTCAAGCGCCGCGCCGAACGGGGACCCCGATGACCGAGCTGCTCTCCCTCACCGGGGTCGGGAAGACCTACGGCACCGTGCGGGCCCTGGAGGACGTCTCGCTGACCCTGCGGTCCGGCGAGATCAGCTGTGTGCTCGGCGACAACGGCGCCGGCAAGTCCACCCTGATCAAGATCATCGCTGGGCTGCACCGGCACGACGAGGGCACCTTCACGGTGGCCGGCGAGGAGGTCCGCCTCGACTCCCCGCGCCAGGCCCTGGACCGGGGCATCGCCACCGTCTACCAGGACCTCGCCGTCGTCCCGCTGATGCCCGTCTGGCGCAACTTCTTCCTCGGCTCCGAACAGGGGTACAAGCGCTGGGGCGGCCTGCGGATCGACGCCGACGGCATGCGCGCCACCACCCGCCGGGCGCTCGCGGACATGGGCATCGACCTGCCCGACGTGGACCGCCCGATCGGCACCCTGTCCGGCGGCCAGCGCCAGTGCGTGGCCATCGCCCGCGCCGTGCACTTCGGCGCCAAGGTGCTCGTCCTGGACGAGCCGACCGCCGCGCTCGGCGTCAAGCAGTCCGGGGTGGTGCTCAAGTACGTCACCGCCGCCCGGGACGCCGGACTCGGCGTCGTCCTGATCACCCACAACCCGCACCACGCCTACCTGGTCGGCGACCACTTCACCCTGCTGAAGCGCGGTCGCACGGCGGGCAGCCACGCGCGGGCGGAGATCGGCCTGGAACAGCTCACCCTCGAAATGGCGGGCGGCTCCGACCTGGCCGAGCTGTCGCACGAGCTGGGCCGGCCCACGAACGGTCCGGCGGGTCCGGCCGGACCCGCCGGCTCCACCGATCCCACCGATTCCACCGATTCCACTGGTTCCACCGGTCCCGTCGACCCCGCAGAGGAGCGTCCCCAGCCGTGACCAGCCCCCACGGCGGCAACCGACCGCCGGTCCTGCCCACCCTGCTCGGCCTCGGGCCGCGCGCCGAGCGCCGCCGCCGGGCCCTTCCGGCCGGCCTGCTCCGGCTGCCGACCATCGGCGTGGACATCGGCGGCACCAAGGTGGTCGCGGGTGTGGTCGACGGCGAGGGCAAGGTGCTGGAGAAGCTGCGCACCGACACGCCCGACAAGTCCAAGAGCGCCAAGGTGGTCGAGGACGTCATCGTCGAGCTGGTGCTGGAACTCGCCGACCGGCACGACGTCCACGCGGTCGGCATCGGCGCGGCCGGCTGGGTCGACGCCGAACGCTCCACCGTGCTCTTCGCCCCGCACCTCAACTGGCGCGGCGAACCGCTCCGGGAGGCGCTCAGCTCCCGGCTGCGCTTCCCGGTCGTGGTCGAGAACGACGCCAACGCCGCCGCCTGGGCCGAGTGGCGTTTCGGCGCCGGCCGGGGCGAGGAGCACATGGTGATGCTCACCCTGGGCACCGGCATCGGCGGCGCCGTCGTCCGCGACGGCTACGTGGACCGGGGTAAGTACGGGCTGGCGGGCGAGTTCGGGCACATGCAGGTGGTGCCCGGCGGCCACCGCTGCCCGTGCGGCAACCGGGGCTGCTGGGAGCAGTACTCCTCCGGCAACGCACTGGTGCGGGACGCCCGCGAACTGGTCGCCGAGGAGTCCCCGGTGGTCCAGGCGCTGCTGGCCCGCGCCGGCGGCACCGTCGAGGGCATCACCGGCCCCCTGGTCACCGAGGCCGCCCGGGCCGGCGACCCGACCGCCACCGAACTGCTCTACGACGTGGGCACCTGGCTGGGCGTCGGCATCGCCAACCTGGCGGCCGCCCTCGACCCGGGCCGCTTCGTCATCGGCGGCGGCGTCTCCGAGGCCGGCGACCTCCTCCTCGCCCCCGCCCGCGACACCTTCCGCCGCACCCTCACCGGCCGTGGCTTCCGCCCCGAGTCGACCATCGTGCACGCCGCCCTCGGCAACGAGGCCGGCCTGGTCGGCGCCGCCGACCTCGCCCGCCAGGTCGCCCGCCGCTTCCGCACCATCAAGCGCCGCCGGGTGGAACGCGCGGTGCCGTAGCGGGTCGTACCGCGGAACGCCTCCGGGGCAGGAAGTCGGCCGGACCGACTTCCTGCCCCGGAGGCGTTCCGGGACGGTGTGTCAGCCGGCCGACTTCCAGCGGTTGCGGCCGTCCGTGCCGGGGCCGCAGACC
Source organism: Streptomyces sp. TLI_053 (assembly GCF_900105395.1). Lineage (NCBI taxonomy): Bacteria > Bacillati > Actinomycetota > Actinomycetes > Kitasatosporales > Streptomycetaceae > Streptomyces > Streptomyces sp. TLI_053. The sequence continues at coordinate 2,318,192 of NZ_LT629775.1, read as the reverse complement.
ATCGGCGTGCCTGCGGCGGTCATGCTTCTTCATCTCTTCGTCTCTTCATCTCTCCGATCTGTTCGAACCCGAAAGGTGATCACCGCCCGGGCGGGAGGTCGGGTGGCCCGGCGCCCCGTGTCAACTACCCGTTGGTAGCACCGTGGCCCTGTTGTCGGGGTCATGGCTGTTGTGAAACAACGGAGTTGACGTCCATTCAGGAGGAGTCCGCATGAGAGCTCTGGTCCGGATCGCACCGCCGTTACTGCTCGCCACCGCCCTGGTCTGCACGGTCGCCGCCGGGCCGGCCGGGGCCGCGGCGCCGCCCGCGAAGGTGCCCGAGGCGGTCGGCCGGGGCGGTGCGGTCGCCAGTGTGGACGCCGATGCCACGGCGGCCGGGATCGAGGTGCTGCGCAAGGGCGGCAACGCCGTGGACGCGGCGGTCGCGGTGGCCGCGGCGCTCGGTGTCACCGAGCCGTACTCGGCCGGCATCGGCGGCGGCGGGTACTTCGTCTACTACGACCACGCCACCGGCCGGGTCCACACCATCGACGGCCGGGAGACCGCCTCCCGGACCGCCGACACCTCGCTGTTCCTGGAGAACGGCCAGCCGCTGCCCTTCGCCGACGCCGTCACCAGCGGCCTGTCGGTCGGCGTGCCCGGCTCCCCGGCCACCTGGGAGACCGCCGTCGGACTCTGGGGCCGCCGCAGCTTCGCCGAGGCGCTCGAACCCGCCCGGCGGATCGCCGAGCGCGGCTTCACCGTCGACCAGACCTTCCAGGACCAGACCGCGCTCAACCAGGCCCGGTTCAAGGACTTCCCCGACACCGCCAAGCTGTTCCTGCCCGGCGGAGCGCTCCCGGCGGTCGGCTCCACCTTCCGCAACCCCGACCTCGCCGCCACCTACCGGCAGCTCGGCCAGGAGGGCACCGAGGCCCTGTACCGGGGCGGGATCGCCGCCGACATCGTCCGCACCGTCCAGCACCCGCCGGTCGATCCGGCCTCCGGCCGGGTCGCCCGCCCCGGCAAGGTGGACGCCACCGACCTCGCCGACTACCGGGTCCGCCGCCAGCAGCCGACCCACGTCGCCTACCGGGACTACGACCTCTACTCGATCGCCCCGTCCAGTTCCGGCGGCACCACCGTCGGCGAGGCGCTCGGCATCCTGGAGGACGGCGAGCTCGCCGACTACGACGCCACGCAGTACTACCACCACTTCCTGGAGGCCTCGCGGCTCTCCTTCGCGGACCGCAACCGCTGGGTGGGCGACCCCGCGTTCAACGACGTCCCGGTCAAGGAGCTGCTCTCCGCCCGGTACGCCGCCTCCCGGGCCTGCCTGATCAGCCCCGACCGCGCTCTGACCAGCCCGATCGCGCCCGGCGACCCGCGCCACCCCGCCGCCTGCGCGACCGCCGGGCCCGCGCCGGCCGCCGAGCCCTACGAGGGGCTGAGCACCAGTCACCTCACCGTGGCCGACCGCTGGGGCAACGTCGTCTCCTACACGCTGACCCTGGAGCAGACCGGCGGCAGCGGCATCACCGTCCCCGGCCGCGGCTTCCTGCTCAACAACGAGCTGACCGACTTCAACTTCACCCCGCTGGTGCCGGGCGTGCCCGACCCCAACCTGCCCGGCCCGGGCAAGCGGCCGCGCTCCTCGCTCTCGCCGACCATCGTGCTGCGCGACGGCGAGCCCGTGCTGGCGGCCGGTTCGCCCGGCGGGGCGACGATCATCACCACCACCCTCCAGGTGCTGCTCGGCCGACTCGACCGGGGGCTGAGCCTGGAGCAGGCGATCGCCGCGCCGCGTGCCAGCCAGCGCAACACGGCCGCCACCCAGGCCGAGCCCGGCTTCCTCGCGCTGCCCGAACGGGCGCGGCTGGAGGCGCTCGGGCATGTGTTCGCCAGTACGCCGGAGATCGGTGCGGCGACCGGTGTCGAGCGGCTGCCGGACGGCCGCTGGGTCGCCGCCGCCGAACCGGTGCGCCGCGGCGGCGGCTCGGCGGCGGTGGTCCGGCCCGAGCCGTGAGGCGGACCGAGCCGTGAGGCCGGACCGGTTTGTCGGTGCCGTTCGGTAGATTCGGGGTGGGCGTCGTCCGGGCGACCGGGGCGCCCACCCCGTCCGTACCGAACCACCGGGAAGGCCGCCCGCCGTGACCGTCCGCATCGCCACCTGGAACATCAACTCCGTCACCGCGCGGCTGCCCAAGCTCCTCGAATGGCTGGAGAGCGCCAAGCCGGACGTGCTCTGCCTCCAGGAGCTGAAGTGCGCCGCCGACGCCTTCCCGTACGAGCCCGTCCGCGAGCTCGGCTACGAGACGGCCGCGCACGGCAACGGCCGGTGGAACGGCGTGGCGATCCTCTCCCGGATCGGTCTCGACGAGGTCGTGCGCGACCTGCCCGGGCAGCCCGGCTACCTCGCCGACGACGCCCTGCTGCCCGACGTCGAGCCGCGTGCGATCGCCGCCACCTGCGGCCCGGTCCGGGTCTGGTCCGTCTACGTGCCGAACGGGCGCGAGGTCGACCACGCCCACTACCGCTACAAGCTGGAGTGGCTGGAGGCGCTGCGGGTGGCCTCGCTGGACGACGCCGCCGGTGAGCGCCCGTTCGCCGTCCTCGGTGACTTCAACATCGCCCCGACCGACGAGGACGTCTTCGACCTGGCCGCCTTCGAGGGCCTGACCCACGTCACCCCCGCCGAGCGCGCCGCCCTCGCCGCCCTGGACGCGGCCGGCCTGCACGACGTGCTGCCCCGCCCGCTCAAGTACGACCGCCCCTACACCTACTGGGACTACCGCCAGCTGGCCTTCCCGAAGAACCGGGGCATGCGGATCGACCTCACCTACGCCAACAAGCCCTTCGTGGACGCCGTCACCGACAGCTATGTCGACCGCGAGGCGCGCAAGGGCAAGGGCACCTCGGACCACGCCCCGGTGGTCGTCGACCTCGACCTCTGATTCCGCTTCCTCCCGGCGGGCCGGTCACCGACGGTGGCCGGCTCTCGCTCGAACGGGCCAGAGCGGTGGCCGGGTGCGGAGGGTGTGCCTACCGTCGGTGAGTGACCGGGTGCAGTTGTTCGATCACGTGGACTTCGGAGTCCCCGGCTGTGCCCGAGAGAACCCGGAGGTTCCGGTATGCGCCCCACGCGTACGGCCGCCGCCGCCCTGATCGGCGCGACGGTGCTGACCGGCCTGACGGCCCCCCTCGCGCTGGCCAAGGACGGCGCGGCCTCGGTCAGCCCGTCCCAGGCCGCACCGGGCCAGACCGTGACGGTCACGGTCGCCTGCGAGAAGTCCGACAAGCCCAACGCCAAGACCATCACCGCCAACTCGCCGGCCTTCGAGGGCGGCCCGGCCACCCTCACGCTCGGCTCCGACGGCAAGCACACCGGCTCCGCCCGGCTGGCGAGCAAGAACAGCGGCGAGAACAAGATCGACGGCAGCTGCCCGGACGGCGGCGCCTTCACCACCAATGTCACGGTGACCACGGTCTCGGTGTCCACCGGCGGCTCCTCCGCGCCCTCGGGCCTGGGCGGCTGGAGCGAGGCGGCCGGCGAGTGGGCGGGCTCGCTCGGCCAGTCCGGTGCCGGCAGTCAGCAGGTCGCCCCGCACGGTGCGGTGAAGACCGGTCTGGGCGGTTCGGTGGCTGCCGACCCCGCGGAACTCGCGGGCGGCGCGCTGCTGGTGGTGGGCGGGATCGGCGGCTTCTGGCTGCTGCGTCGGCGGTCGGCCGGCGCCGGGTCCGCCTGACGGGACGTTTCTGCTGGTGCGGGCCGTTCGGTACTGCCTCCGGCGTGCGGCCTGCTGGTGCGGCCGGTGGCGTGCGGGCCGCACCTGGGCGGGTGGCGGGTGTTCGTGGACTTTGCAAAGTGCACTTTGCAAAGTCCACGTCCCGCTTTGCGGTGCTGGGGTGCCGTCGGACGCAGCGTCCGACGGCACCTTCGTGCGTGCGGTCGGCCCTGGTTTCGTGAGGTGGAACGTTTCTCCTGGGGCGGCCTGCCCGGGTGTCCGTCGACTTTGCAAAGTGCACTTTGCAAAGTCGACGGACACTTTGCAAAGCCGAGTGCCGTCGGACGGGGCGTCCGACGGCACCCGGGCGCGTTCGGGCGGTGAGCGGCGTGCCCGGTGTTCGTCAGGGCGTGGCGGCCGCGAATTCGGTGGACACGGACACGGACACGGGCGCGGCCATGGCCCCGGCCCGGGTAGCGGTCACGCCCAGGCCGGGGCCGCGCCCGCGCCGGCGGCGGTCGGTGCCCCGGCCGCCGCCGGACCGTCGGCCCCCGCCTCCCGCTCCTCGGCGGCCCGCAGCGCACCGCTCGCCAGCAGGTACTGCGCCAGGAGGTACGTGGCCATGATCCAGAAATCGTGCCCCGGCAGCTCCCGCCACTTCGCCAGCTTGGTGGCGATCAGCGTGTCCGAGAGCAGGAACAGCGCCCCGCCGAGGCCGCCCCGCGCCCCGAGCCCGGCCGAGGCGACCGCCGTCGAGGCGAGCAGCAGGCTGTAGCCGGCCACCGGCGCCCGCAGGTCCCCGAGATCGGGCCAGAGCCGGCCCACCATCGTCACCCAGGCCGTCGCGTACGCCGCCGCGACCACCATCGTCCGCCGCCGGTCGGTCAGCGCGCTCTGGCCGACGAACATCGTCACGTAACAGACGTGCGCCGCCGCGAACGATCCCATTCCGGCCAGGAACGCGGTGTCGTCGCCGAGCTGGAGCAGCACGTCCCCGCCCGCGCTCAGCAGCAGCGCCGGCGCGAGCAGCTTCGGCGCGCGCCGGCCCGCCTCGGTGGCCCGGGTGACGCTGTGCGCGGCGAGCAGCGGCATCAGCGCGGGCTTGGTGGCGTGCCGCAGCGCGGGCGTCCCGGTGAGCAGCGCCCCCAGGTGGGCCGCGGAGGTGGCGGCGTAGCCGGTGAGCAGGCCGCCGGCGGAGCGCAGCCGGCCGCCGAGAACGGCGCTGGTGGTCGTACGGATGCTCATGCGGCGGTGTCCTCCGGGCGGTGGGGGAGCGGACGGGGCGGGTGGAGCGGCGGACAGGGGAGCGGGCGCGCCCGTGCCGGTCGCCATCCTGCCGGGCGCCGCGGGCGACCGGCAGGGGGCGTGGATGAGATTGTTACCGGTGCGTAGGTCCGGCCGCGCAACCGGGGTGACGTGTCGCCCGTGGGACGCGGGTCCGGTGCCCGTCCGGACCCCGGTGGCCCTCCGGTCGCGGTCCGGCCGCCGTTCGGCCGGATGTCGTCGGGACCCGGGCGGCTGCCAGCATGGGCCGCCCCCACCGTCTAGTCTGGTCCCCGACATGGAGCAGCAGGAGTACGCGACCGGCGCCGCGCGGACGGCCGGTGGCAGGTCGGACGGGCGCACGGGCGGGGCGGGGCGGGGCACCACCACCGCCGTCGTCGTCGTACGCGGATCCGGCTCCCGGGTCGCCCCCGGCACCGGAGCTGACGCCCCGCAGGACGCCCCGCAGGACGCCGCGGCGGTCGGCGACCCCGGCTCCCCGTCCGCCGCCGGGCTCTCGCCCGACCCCGGGTTGCTGCGGCTCGCTCGTTGGTTCGCCGAGGCCGAGCCCGGTACCGCCGACGACCTCTGCGCCGCCTCCCTCGGCCTCTACCCGGCGCGCCACTTCGGCGCCCCGGCCGGACCGTCCGCCGTCGACCCGTTCGTCGCCGACCCGGCCGCCGCCGACCCGTTCGCCGCCGGGCCGCCGACCGCCGAGGTCAGCTGGTGGCACGGTCCCACCGCGCACATCCCCGCACCGCTGCGGGCCCGCGAACCGCGCCCGGCCGGTGGTCTGCGCCGTGCCCGCCGGGACGCCGCCGCGCTGCCCGTCGTCCTCTCAGGTGCCAAGCCGGGCACGCCCGGCCGTCACCGCAAGCCCGAACGCTCGCGGAGTACCGGTACCGTCCCGCAGGATCGTTCCGCCGCGACCACCGCCGCCGAACGCCGGATAGCCGCCCGGCTGCTCGTCGCCCACCCGCTGGTGACCGCCTCCGGGCCGCACGCCGACGGTTTCCCGCTGATCCGCCGTCACCGCGACTGGCTCGCCGAGCGCTTCGACACCCTGCTCGGCTACCGCCTGGTGGTCGGTCCCTGGCACGCCCGTCTGCACAAGGCGGGACTCGGTCCCGGTGCCACCCGTCGCCTCGAACACCCCGCCACCGGTGCCCCGTTCACCCCCGGCGGCTACGCGCAGCTCGCCCTCGCGCTGGCCCTGCTGGTCGACGCCCCCGAGCGACTCCCGCTGGACGGCCTGCTCGCCGCGATGGACGCCGTCCGCCCCGGGCCCGGCCCGGCCGCGCGGCCGGCGGACCGGGCCGAGCTCGCGATGGCGCTCGCCGTGCTCGCCGACTGGCAGGTGCTCACCGACCTCCCCGCCGCGGCCCTCGCCGACCCGGCCGCCGCCGGTCCCACGGTGCTGACGGTCGACCGGGAACTCGCCCGCGCCGTCCCGGTCGGCCCGCCCGCGCTCGCCGACGACGCCACCGACCTCATCCGCCGCGCCGCCGAGGCCGAGCCGGGCACCGCCGTCCGCCGCCGCCTGGCCGAGACCCCGGCCGTGCTCGCCGCCGACCTGCCCGAGGACCAGCGCGCCTGGCTGCGCGACCACGGCCGCACCGGCCCGGCGGCGCTCGCCGACTTCCTCGGCCTGGAGGCGGAGCAGCGGGCCGAGGGCGTCGCCCTGCTCGACCCGGCGGAGGAGCTCACCGACCTCGCCCTGCCCGGCGCCGACACGGCCGCCCAGGCGGCCCTGCTGCTGGTCGAGCGCCTGGTCGAGGAGGTCCGGCCGCTGCCGGGCGAGACCGCGGGCACCGACGTGCCGGTCCCCGACGCGCTGATAGACGGCGTGCTCGGCGACATCGCCGACGAGTACGGCCTGCCGGCCGGCTGGCGCCGCGACTACCTCGCCGACCGCACCGCGCTCCGCCGCGACGCGCTCGACCTGCTCCACCGGATGGGCCTGATCACCCCCGCCCCGCGCGGCACCCGCCCCCCGGGCTGGCTGCTCCGGGCCCCCGCGGCGCGCTACGCGCCGGCCCCCGACCTGCTCCCCGCCCCGGGCACCGGCCGCCACTCCCGGCCGGACCCCGGTCCCGTGATCCCCGCCCCCGCCGCGCCCCGGGCCGGTCAGCCGGTCTGATCCGCGTCGGCCCGGCGGCTGTTCGCGGGATGTCCTCGCCGGTTCGCCGGTCGTCGGCGGCGGCGGGCCTTCCCGACCTGACCCGGCCCGGTCCCCGATCCTGTCGCCGCGGTCGTCGGCCCTGCCCCGCCCTGCCCCGCGACGTCCCGCCCTGCCGCGCCCCGCGACGTCCTGCCCTGCCCCGTGACGCCCCGCCCCGGCCCGTCCGGCACCCCCGCTCGCCCCGGGCGTGGGAGCGGGCACGGGAAAGCCCGCGCCGCAGCGAGGCGGGCGGGCGGTGGTGGGCCGTGGTGCTGTTGTGCGGCGGCGCCGGTGCGCGCCGGTACCGGTGTGCGGTGGGGCTACTTCCGGACGGTCGCCGTGGCGGTGGCGACGGTGCCGTGCTGGACGGTCTCGACGGTGGCACCGACACCGAGGATGCCCAGGGCGACGGAAGCGAGGACGGCGGAGCTGGCCAGGACGCGTCGGTGGCGCTTGGGCATGGGGAAGCGCGGGTCCTGGGAGGTCGCCGGAAGGATGGCGTTCATGGCAGGGAGGTTTCCAGGGCGGTGTTAACGATCGCTACGTGCGGGTGAAGTCCGGGTGGGGGGTGGGCGTCGGCTTGGGCGGCCATGGCAACGCCGCAGGTCAAGCCCGTGCCCCGGGGTGGGCGGCGGCCCGCCCCGGGGAGGCGGGGTTCACCCGTTCGGGGGGCGCCGGTTCCCGTTGCGGGCGGCGGCCATGGCCTCGCCGACGGCGACCCGGACGGCGTCCCGCAGGCCGTGGGCGGGGTGGAAGCGGGACGGTCCGGCGGCGGGGTCGGTCCGCAGCTCCTTCACCAGCGCGACGCACAGCAGCAGCATCACCCCGACGAACGGCAGCGCGACCAGGATGGTGGCGTTCTGCAGCGCGGTGAGCCCGCCGGCCAGCAGCAGTGCGGCCGCGACCCCGCCCATCAGCACGCCCCACACCACCACCAGCCAGGTGCGCGGGTGGAGCGAACCGCGGCTGGAGAGCGAGCCGAGGACGAGCGAGGCGGAGTCGGCGCTGGTGATGAAGAAGGTCATCACCAGCAGGACCGCGATCACACTGGTCACCGTGCCGCCGGGGAGCGAGCGCAGCATTTCGAAGAGCGAGGCCTCGGCGCCCTGCGGGATGGTCTCGACGAGGTCGGCGGCGCCGGTGCTGTCGAGCCGGATCGCGGTGCCGCCCATGACGCAGAACCAGATCACGGTGGCCCCGCTGGGCACCAGCAGGACGCCGAGCAGGAACTCCCGGACGGTGCGGCCGCGCGAGATGCGGGCGATGAAGGTGCCGACGAAGGGCGCCCAGGACAGCCACCAGGCCCAGTAGAAGATGGTCCAGCTGCCGAGCCAGCTCTCGTCCGTGAAGGCACCGGTCTGGGTGGACATCGCGAGCAGGTCGGAGAGGTAGCCGCCGACGCTGGAGGGGATCGCGTCCAGGACGAACACGGTGGGGCCGACCACGAAGACGAAGAGCATGATCAGCGAGGCCAGCACCACATTGGCGGTGGAGAGCCACTTCACGCCCTTGTGCACGCCGGAGAAGGCGGAGAGGACGAAGGCGGCGCTCAGCGAGGCGATGATCACCAGCTGGGTGCGCTCGGTGTTGCTGACGTCGGAGACGTAGCCGAGGCCGTCGGCCACCTGGAGGGCGCCGAGGCCGAGGCTGGTGGCCGAGCCGAACACGGTGGCGAAGACGGCGAGCAGGTCGATCGCCCGGCCCGGCCAGCCGTCGGCGCCGCGCTCGCCGATCAGGGGGACGAACGCGGCGGAGATCCGGTTGCCCCGGCCCTTGCGGAAGGTGGTGTAGGCGAGCGCGAGGCCGCCGACCGCGTAGATCGCCCACGGGTGCAGGGTCCAGTGGAAGAGGGAGAACTCCAGGGCCTGCTGGGCGGCGGCCGCCGACTGCGGTTCGAGGCCGGAGCCGGGCTGCGGGGCGGCGAAGAGCTGGAGCGGCTCGCCGACGCCGTAGAACATCAGGCCGATGCCCATGCCCGCGCTGAACATCATGGCCACCCAGGCGAGGGTGGAGAACTCCGGCTCGTCGTCGTCCCGGCCGAGCCGGATCCGTCCGAAGCGGCTGAACGCGAGCAGCACGGTGAGGGCGAGGAAGACGTCGGCGGCGACGACGAAGAGCCAGCCGAAGTTGTGCAGGACCCAGCCGAGGGCGGTGCTGGAGGTCCGGCCGAGGGAGTCCTCGGCGAAGATGCCCCAGGCGACGACCCCGAGCACCGCGACCGCGCCGATCCCGAAGACCACCCGGTCGACGGGGAGGGTGGCGGCCGGTTCGTCCGGCGGCCCGGTGGGTTGACTGGTCATGGGGGTACCTCTCGCGGCTTACTGGCGGGCCGACGGCATGCGTCGGCGACATGATCTAAAAGGGATACATGTCGTACTATGTCCAGTTCCCGTCCGGAGAGTCGGGACGGCGCGCCGGGAGGCGGGGAGGTGAGGGGTCGTCAGTCGCGGCGGGCGGCGGCGGGGGCGTCGCCGGGTTCAGGCCGCGGCGGGGAGCGGGAGGGCCGGCGGCGGGGACGCGGGTCCGGCGGTGTCCAGGTAGCCGGCCAGCGCGTTCCGGCTGCGGGTCAGCTCGCCGATCCGCGCGTCCAGTTCGGCGAGCTCGCCGCGGAGGGTGGCGAGCAGGTCGGGGCAGGACTCCAGGGCGGGGACCGGCCCGCTGGCGCAGGGGAGGATCCCGGCGATCACCCGGGTGGGCAGGCCCGCCGCCAGCAGGCCCCGGATCTGCCGCACCCGGACGGTGTCGCCCTCGCCGTACTCGCGGTAGCCGCCGGCCGAGCGGGTGGGCCGCAGCAGGCCCTGCTCCTCGTAGTACCGCAGCAGGCGGGTGGACACCCCGGTCAGGCGGGCGAGTTCTCCGATGCGCATGACCGGGCGAACGCCGCCGTCCGGCCGGGTGTTCCCGTGCGGGCGGGGCGGCGGTCAGCCGGCGACCGGGCCGGCGGGCTGTTCGGCCAGGAACCCGAGCAGCAGCTCCCGCAGCTCGGGCAGCCGCTCGACCATCGGCAGGTGGCCGGCCGTCAGCTCGACAAGCCGGGCCCCGGGGATGCCCTCGGCCAGGGCGCGGTGCTGCTCCGGCGGCACCAGCCCGTCCTCGGTGGTGCTGACGACCAGGGTCGGGACGCCGACCCTGGCCAGCTCGGCGCGGACGTCGGCCCGGGCGGCCAGGTCGAACTGGGCGTGGAAGCCGGCCGGGAGCGGCGCGGCGGCCAGGGCGGTGCGCAGCCCGGCGAGCTGTCTGGCGGGCAGCGCGTCCACCCAGGTCCGACCGAACACCACGGTCAGCAGCTGGTTGGCCATCAGTTCGGGGTGCCCGGCGAGGGCGGACGCCTGGTCGGCGAGCAGCCGGAACCGCTGCGAGCCGCCGGCCACCCCGGCGAGCAGCAGCAGTGAGCGGACCCGCCCGGGGTGGCGGGTCACGGCCCGGACGGCCACGGCGGCGCCGAGCGAGTAGCCGGCCAGGTCGAACGCGTCCAGGCCCTCCGCGTCGGCGGCGGCCACCAGGCGGTCGGCCAGGTCGTCGAGGGAGAGCCCGCCCGGTTCGGCGGGGCTGTCGCCGGAGCCGGGGAAGTCGGGGGCGACGACCGTGCGGCGGGCGGCGAGGTCGTCGAGCAGCGGGCCCCAGTTGTCGTGTGCGCTGCCGCCCGCGCCGTGGGCTAGCAGCAGTCCGGGGCCGCTGCCCAGGACGGTCCGGGCGAGCGGTGCGGCGGGGGAGGCGGACGCGGTGGCGGGGCGGGTGGTCATGGCGGTGCTCCTGGGCGGGTCGTGCGGGACGGAGGGGGCCGGGACCGGACGGCCGGCCCGCTCCGCACGCTAGGAGTTCACACCGGTGTGAAGGTCAAGCCCGTCGCTCCACCACCCGGGGCCGCCCTGCCCCCCGCGCCGCCCCGCCCCCCCGCGCCGCCCCGCCGCGCGGGCACGCCGGGGAGCGGGCCGGCCGGACCTGCCCGGACCGGCCCGCGCCCGCGTGGGGCCTCAGGCCGTGGACGTGACCTCGTACGGGGCCGGGCGGGGCGTTTCGTACGGGTTCAGCACCAGCCGCACCACGTCCTCCAGCCGCCGCCGGGCGTCGCCCAGCGTGGTGCGGCCGGTCACCCAGGCCGTCAGCTCGCCCTGCCAGGCGTGGCCGACGATGTGCCGCACCAGGTCACTGGCCGCGGCCGGCACTTCGTCGGCCATCACCGCCTGGAGCGCCGTGCTGTCGGCCCGGGCCATGCCCTGGAGCGCCTCGCTGGCGAAGGGGTCGGTGGAGGCGGCGACGGCCACCCGCAGTCTGGCCAGCTCGGGCTGCCGCTGGTAGGCGCGCATGCCGCCGCGGACGAACCGCGCCACCCGGTCCGTGGCGCCCAGGCCGGCGCGCGGTCCGCGCAGCTCCGCCACCAGGTCGGCCAGCAGCAGCCGGTGCCAGTCGGCGATCGCCGCCGCCAGCAGGTGGTCCTTGGAGGAGAAGTAGCGGTACGCCGTCCCCAGGGCGACTCCGGACCGCTCGCAGACCTGCTTCATCTGCAGCCGCTCGACGCCGATCTCGTTCACCAGGGCGAGCGCCGCCGCGATCAGGCTTTCGCGGCGTTCGAGCTGACGCGGAGACATCGCCTCCACCGGCCGTGGTGACAGGTCAACCTTGGTCACCCGCACCATGATACGGGCCGGGGCCGCTCAGGAATATGACGCCGACCGGCCGCCCGCCGTTCGCCCCCCGGTCACCGAGTGCGGGTGGGGCGGCGGACGGCGGGCGCGGCGCGGCGGGCCGGGCGGAGCGGGCGGGCGGACCGGGTGGTCAGCGGGGCGCGACGAGGCGTTCGCGGATCAGCGCCTCCTGGACGGCGGAGGCCACCAGTCGCCCCCCTCGGTCGTAGAACTCGCCCAGCGCCAGCCCCCGGCCGTCCGAGGAGGACGGGCTGCGCTGGGCGAACAGCAGCCATTCGTCGGCCCGGAACGGCCGGTGGAACCACATCGCGTGGTCCAGCGAGGCCATCAGCAGCCGGGGCGGCTCGGTGCGCTGGAAGAAGTTCGGCTGGACGTGCAGCCCGGCGGTGGAGGCCAGGGTGAGGTCCGAGAGGTAGGTGAGGGCGCAGACGTGCAGCAGCGGGTCGTCGGCGGGCAGCGGGGAGCCGGCGCGCAGCCAGACGAACTGCTGCGGCATGCCGGGCACGGCCGGCGGCACGCCCGGCGCGTCCGGCGGGACGAAGCGCAGCTCCAGGGCGCCGAAGCCGCTGGCGGCCAGTGCCGCCCGGGCCTCGTCGTCCCAGTGCGCGAAGGCGTCCGGCAGTTCCTCGGGGCCGGGCAGCGCGGGGATCTCGCGGTGCCGGTCGGCGGCCGGCTCGGGGCGTTTGAAGGACGCCGAGAGGGTGAAGACGGTCTCTCCCCGCTGGACCGCCGTCACCCGCCGGGTGGCGTAGGAGGAGCCCTGGCGGACCCGGTCCACCCGGTACTCGATCGGGCGGCCCGGGTCGCCGGGCATCAGGAAGTAGCCGTGCAGCGAGTGCACCGAGCGGTCGGCCCCGATCGTCCGCCCGGCCGCCACCAGGGCCTGCGCGGCGACCTGGCCGCCGAACGCGCGCATCGGCGCCCCGGCGTGGCAGCGGCCGCGGAACGTGTTCTCGTCGAGGGTCTCGATCCGCAGCAGATCGGCGAACGGTCCGACCGTGTCGATCGCCCGTCTGTCCTGTTCGGTCAGCTCTGTCACTGGCCCATAGTGGCAGACCGGGGTGCCCCGCCGATGTGACGTGGGTAACCCGTCCGGGCGAACACGCTTGCTAGAACGTGTTCCATTGTCCGGATTCCGACGGAGGGCGGACAGTGCCGCGGCGGCCGGCCGGGCGGGCTGCCGCCGGAGCCGGGACGGCCGATTGTCAGTGCCTCGACCTAGCGTCACGGGCATGTCGCAATCCGCACACGCGTACGCCTATCTGCGCCCGTCCGCCGTCGTCGACGGCGCGGCCGGCCGGAGCCTCGCCCTGGAGACGTCCGGCGGCGCCACCCCGCTGGGGGACGCCGCCCACCCGCGGTTCTTCGCGGGTTTCCTGGCCGAGCCGGCCCCGGCCGCCGCCGCGCTGCTCGCCGTGGCGGACGTCGCCGCCGCCCGGTACTACCAGCCTCAGCTGCGCGCCTCGCTGGACCCGGTGGTCACCGCCAACGGCGACCGGCTCCGGTTCGAGTCCTTCTCCGGCTGCTGCGGCGTCTACGCCCGCCTGGACGTGCTCGCCGCCGGTCTGGACGGCGGCGCGATCGGCCACGGCACCACCAACGTCGACGTCAACAATCCGTTGCGAGAAGCACTCACCCGGATCGCTCCGGCCGAGCCGCTGCACCTCGCCGTCGGCCCGGACGCCCTGGAGGTCACCACCTTCGACGGGCCGGTCGTCGAGAAGAAGGTCCCGCTGCCCGAGCGCTGGCTGCGCGGCTTCGCCGAGACCCAGGTGACCGCCGCCGGATTCGACCTGCGGGCCGAGCTGCCGGCCGCCGAGGCGGTCCGCTTCCTCCGTTCGCTGCCCCGCGGCGGCCGGGCCGGGGCCAGGACGGTCCAGTGGGTGGTCCTCGCCGGGCGGACGCTGCGGCCGACCACCAGGCCGGTGGCCGGCGCGGTCTGCCTGCCGGGCCCGGAGCGGCTGGCCGCCCTGCAGCGGGTGCTGCGGCACGCCAGGGCACTGCGGATCTACGGCCCGCCGGCCGTCGGTGACGGTCCGACGGCCTCCGCCTGGGAGGTCGAGCTGCCCGGGATGCGGCTCACCCTCACCCTCTCGCCGGACCCGTCCCGGGGCTTCAGCGGCGAGGGCGGTGTCCTCGGGGCGCTGGCCACCGGCACCGCCGAGCCGGACGCCGACCTGGTCGCGACGCTGCTCGCCTGGGAGCCGAGGATCGAGGTCGCCGAGCTCGCCGAGCAGGCCGGTCTCGCCCCGGCCCGGGTGCGGGCCGCGCTGACCAGGCTCGGCACCGCCGGGCAGATCGGCTACGACGTGGCCGAGGCCGCGTACTTCCACCGCCGGCTCCCGTACGAGTCCGGGCGGGCGGAGTCGGCCAACCCCCGGCTGAAGGCCGCCCGCGCACTGGTCGCCGCCGGCGCCGTCCGGCTGGAGGAGGGCGGCGCGACGGCGGTCGTCACGGTGGACGACCACGTCCAGCGGGTGCGGACGGAGGCGGCGGGCGCGGTCGGCTGCACCTGCCTCTGGTGGGCGAAGTACCGGGGCGGGCGCGGGCCGTGCAAGCACGTGCTGGCGGTCGGCATGGTCCGCGAGGCGCAGGCCGGGGCGGGGGCCGGGAGCGGGATCCACGCGCGGACGCGGACGCGAGGACAGGACGGCGGAGTCCGGGAGGGGACACGATGAGCGGCACGACCACGAGCACGAGGCCCGGCACGAGCACGCGCACGAGCGCCAGTACGACGGCGACCGCGGACTCCGCCGCCGTGGAGGCCCTGCTGACGGAGATCCGGGAGGGCCGGCCCGATCGGCTGCCGAAGCTGCTCGCCGCGCTCGGGCCCGCCGAGCGGCGCTCCTGCGTCCCGGCGCTCAGGGAACTGCGCCGGGCCAACCGCGGCGAGTGGACGAAGCCGGCCAACCAGCGGATGTGCGCGCTGCTGGTGGCCGGCGCCGGCTGCCACCCCGGCCCGGCCGGCGCGGCCGCCTGGATCGGCTCCCGGGACTTCACCGGCCGTTCCTGGGCCCGCCACCCCGCCCTGGCCGAGGTGGTCGAGGCCCAGCCGGAGGAGTGGCAGATCGAGGTGGTGGGCCGGCTCGCCGCCAAGCGCGGCTCCGGCTTCAGCTGGGACCTCTTCCCGCTGATCGAGCGGGTGGTGCGGCGCACCGGCTGCGCGGTGCCGGCCTCCGACGAGTTCGTCGCCGAGTGGCTGCGGTCGGGCGCCGGGCGGGAGAACAGTCCGCGCGGCAGCGCCACCACCCTGCTGGAGCGGCTGAGGGTCGACACCTTCACCCCGGTCCTGCTGCCCCGGGTGTTCGAGCTGGAGGACGTCGCCTGGACGCTCGACGCCGGGCTCGGCACCCGGCCCGGGGACAACTGGCCGGCGGCGATCGCCGGGCTGGCCGAGGAGGGCCTGTTCGGGCGCGCGGAGCTGATCGACCTCTGCCTGGGCCGGCTGGTGCGCGGCGGCCGGGCCGCCGACCAGCGGGCCTTCCTGGGCGTGCTGACCACGCTCGCGCCCACGCCGCAGGAGTACGCGGCCCGGGTCCGCGACCTGATGGCGCTGCTCGACGGGCTCCCGGCGGTGGCCGGGCACGCCCAGCAGGTGCTCGCCGGGCTGGACGGGGCCGGGCTGGTCGAACCGGAGCTGGTCACCGAGGCTTCCGCGGTGGTGCTGTTCCGGGCCGAGAAGAAGCTGGTGCGCGCCCAGCTCGCCTGGCTTGAACAGGCCGCGCGGAGCGCGCCGGAGCGCTCCGGCCCGGTCGCGCTGGCCGCCGCCGAGGCGTTCGGCCACCCCGACAGCGCCCTCCAGGAACGGGCGCTCAACCTGGTCGCCCGCCGCCTGAAGACCGCCGGCGAGGCCGTGCTGCCGGAGCTGCGCCTCGCCGCCGGGACGCTGAACCCCGTCCACCACGCCCGGGCGGGCGCGCTGTTCGGCGCCGTCCTCGGCGGCTCGGGGGAGGAGGACACCGCCTGGGACGAACTGCTCCCGCCGGTCCCCGAGCCGGCCCCGCTCGGGGAGCCGCTCGCCACCCCGGCGGAGGTCGCCGAGGAGCTGGCCGTGCTGCTGGCCGCGGGCCGGCCCGGCGTCGCCGTCCTCGAACGCGTCCTGGACGGCCTGGTCCGGCACGCCCACCGTGACCGCCCGGCGCTGGCCGAGGCACTGGAACCGGTGCTGCGGGCCCACCCGTGGCAGAACGTCGGCCGTTGGCAGGACTGCGGCCCGGCCGACGCGCTCTACCTCGCCGCCGTGGTGGCCGGCCAGGTGGACCCGTACCGGCTCGGACACGTCTTCCGGAACAAGGGCCGGCACCCGCTGCGCGGCGAGCACAACACCGTGTACGGCACGGTGCTGGCCGCCCGGATCTCCGAGGCGGCCGAGCGGGTCGCGGCCGACCCGCTGCCGTTGCTGCTCGCCACGCCGACCGACGCCACCGGCGCGATCGCCGCGACCGCGCTGGTCGGCCGGATCGCCGCCTACGAGGCCGCCGGCGCGGCCGCCGCTCCGGCCGACCTGAACGCGGCGCTGCTGCGGGTCGCCCCGACGGCTGACCCGCAGGTGCTGGCGGCCGCCGACCGGCTGACCTCGCCCGCCGGGCGGTGGCTGGCGGCCTGGTTGCGCGGGGGCGGTCTGCCGGCCCAGAGCTCGGAGCGGGTGCTGTTCGCCCCGGCCCCGGCGTCGCTGCGCCCGCTGCGGTACTGGGACCGCTGGTGGGAGGCCCTGAAGCGGCTCGCGGTCGCCCAGCCCGGCAGCGCCGGACCGGCCGGGCCCGCGGGCGAGCGGCTCGGCCCGGAGTTCCGGGCGCTGCTGGAGGGCACCGAGCCCAGCGTGGCCCGGGTCCGCAAGCAGGACGAGTGGCTCTGGGAGCCCACCGAGCACTGGGCCGCGATGCTCCCGCACCACCGGGAGGAGCTGGCGGCCCGATGGCTGGACCGGTTCGCCGATTCCGCCGACCGGGAGCGGCGCGGTGTCGCCCGGATGCTGGTCGTGCTCGCCGAGGCGGGCGGGCCGGCCGGGCTGGCGCTGCACCTGGCACTGGCCTACTGCCTCGGCGCGCGGTTCCCGGAGGACCGCACCGCCGCCGTGGACGCGCTGCTGGTGCTGGCCGCCCGGGGCGACCTGGACGCCGCCCTGCTCGGGCGCGAGCTGGGCGAGCTCCTCGCGCTCGGGACGGTGAAGCCGAACCGCCTCGCCCACGCCCTGGGCACCGCCGCCGACACCGGGGCCTGCGCCACCGTCTGGTCGGTGCTGGCCCCCGTCCTGCCCACGCTGCTCGGGGGCGAGGCGCTGCGGGGCACCGCCGACGTGCTCGCGGTCGCCACCGACGCCGCGCGCCGCTCGCGGGCACGCGGCCCGGTGGAGGAGGTGACCGCCACCGCGGCGCGGCCCGGCGCCGCCCGGCTGGTGAAGGAGGCCCGGGCGCTGCGCGACGTGTTGGCGGGCGACTGAGCCCGCGCCCGCCGACGGGGCACCGGCGGCGCTGCGGGCCGCCGGGCCGGGCGGGCCCAGCACCGCAGCCCAGCGCCGCAGCCCAGCACCGTGTCCGGGTGCCGGTGGTGCCCGGCGGAGGGCCCCGACGTGGGTGTTCGCCCGGGCCGCCTAGGGTGTGCGGGACCGCCACCCGCCGCGCGCCACCGGAGCACCTGTGCTGCACCTCCGTCTGATCGTCCCCGCCGACCTCCGGGATCCCGTGCTGAGCTGTCTGGACGACTGCGTCGGCGTCACCCACGTGGTGTTGCTGCCCGACGCGGCCGTCCGTCCGTCCGGGGACGTGGTGCTGTGCGACGTCGCCCGGGAGTCGGCGGACGAAGTGCTGGCGGGCCTCCGGGGGACCGGTCTGACCGAGCGCGGCGCGATCGACGTCCAGGAGATCGAGCTGACCCTCTCGAAGGCCGCCGACGAGGCCGAACGGCTCGCACCCGGTGAGGGCGCCGACGCCCTGGTGTGGGAGTCGGTCTCCGAGATCACCCACGAGGAGTCCACCCTCACCTGGGTCTTCCTGGCCTTCCTCGCCGTCGCGACCATGCTGGCGGCCTGCGGTGCCGTCCTGGACAGCGCGATCCTGGTGGTCGGGGCGATGGCGGTGGGGCCGGAGTTCGGTCCGCTGGCCGGGCTCTGCGTCGCACTGGTGCAGCGGCGGTCCCGGCCCGCGCTGCGCTCGCTGAACGCGCTGATGACGGGCTTCGCCGTGGCGATGGCACTGACGGTCGTGTTCACCCTGCTGATGGACGGCCTGGGCCTGTTCACCCTGGAGGAGTTCGACGGCGCCCGCCCCAACACCTCGTTCATCTGGCAGCCGGACGCCACCTCGTTCGTGGTGGCCTTCCTGGCGGGCATCGCCGGGCTGCTCTCGGTCACCTCGGCCAAGGCGGGGATGATGGTCGGGGTGGCGATCTCGGTGACCACGGTGCCGGCCGCCGCCAACGCGGCCGTCGCGCTCGGGTACGGGGACTTCCGTCAGTTCTGGGGGTCCAGCCTGCAGTTGCTGCTGAACATGGCGGGCATCGTGCTGGCCGGGGTGCTCACCCTGCTGGTGCAGCAGGCGGGCTGGCGGCTGATCCGCCGCCGGGCCGGTGAGGCCGGCGCGGCGGGCGGGGCCGCGAGCGGGCGGCGCACCGGGGGCTAGGAGTCCGTCCGGGCACGCGAGCGCACCGCCCGGCACGTCCGCCCGCCGGCACGTCCGCCCGCCGGCACGTCCACGCGCCGCCCGGCCGGACGCGGCCACCGGACCCGCTCAGACCGGGACGCCGTCGTCCTCGGCCGTCACCGTGGGGCGGGACCCGTTCGTTCCCGCCGGTCCGGTGCCCGCCGGCCCGGCACCCCGTGCCGCCGGCCCCGTCGCAGCTGCGGCGGCCGCGGCACCCGCGGCGGCCGTCGGGTCCGCCGACCCGTCCGGCACCACCAGCGGCGTGCCGTCCCCGTCCCCGGGCGGCGCGGCCACCGCCCGCCACCAGCGCCGCAGCGCGGGCGGCTCGACCGGTTCGAAGGGCTTGCCGGGGCGCGGCACCACCAGCCGGGCGCCCTGGGCCCGCGCGGCGGCGACCACCCGCTCGGCGGGCTCCTCCCACGGGTGCGGGGCGAGGTTGAAGGTGCACCAGTGGATCGGCAGCAGTACCTCGCCGCCGAGGTCCAGGTGCGCCCGGACGCCCTCCTCGGGCGTCATGTGCACCTCGGGCCAGAAGTCGCTGTAGGCGCCGACCTGCACCATCGTCGCGTCGAACGGGCCCAGTCGGCGGCCGATCTCGGCGAAGCCGGCGAAGTAGCCGGTGTCCCCGCTGTGGAACACGGTGCGGCCGCCGCCCGCCACCACCCAGGAGGCCCACAGGAAGAGCGGGCTGGTGCGCGGACCGCGGCTGCAGTAGTGCCGGGCGGGGGTGGCGGTCAGGGTCAGGCCCGCCACCTCGGCCGACTCCCACCAGTCGAGTTCGACGATCCGGTCGGCCGGCACGCCCCAGTACTCCAGGTGCGCCCCGACCCCGAGCGGCACGGCGAAGGTCGCGCCGGTGCCGATCAGGGCCCGGACGGTCCCCATGTCGAGGTGGTCGTAGTGGTCGTGGGAGACGACCACGACGTCCACCCCGTCGAGTTCGGACAGCGGCAGCGGCACCGGATGGAGCCGTTTGGGGCCGGTCCAGGCGAAGGGGGAGCAGCGTTCGCCCCAGACCGGGTCGAACAGCACCCGGCGGCCGCCGATCTCGGCGAGCACGGTGGCGTGGCCGAGCCAGGTGAGCCGCAGGCCCGAGGCGGGCGGTTCGGCGAGGTCGACCGGGAGCAGCCGGTGCAGCGGCACGGCGGCGGCCGGTACCCGGCGGACCCGGTCGGCCGCCAGCTGGGCGCGGGTGATCTCCAGCGGGCTGCGCTCGTAGACCAGCCGCCGGGTCGGCACCGGGTTGCGGAAGGCGCCGTCGGCGAACTGCGGGGAGCGGTGGATCCGGGCCAGCCGTTCGCCCCGCGGCTCGGCGCCGAAGGCGTCCGTCCGGACCCGGTGCCAGGCCGCCCGGGGCAGTCCGGTCAGGCCGGACAGCGCGCCGGGACCGGACGGTCCGGTCCGGCCGGGGGGCGTGGTGAGGGTCGGGGACAGGCCGGGGACGCGGGAGTACCACGGGGCGGCTGGGCGGGGCACGGCACCTCCAAGGACGGCGACGGATACCTGGCATGCCGGGGCGCGCACCGTCGGCGGGGACACCGGTTCGGTACGACAACCATCTCGTCGGAGGTTACTCGTGCTCGGCCCTCCGGACCCGGCGAGCGGCGGCCGCCGTCCGCCGACCAGGGGCCTTCCCCGGTGATCAGGCGTAGAAACGGGTGATCGTCTCGGCCACACAGTGCGGCTTGGCGCTCTCCGCGCTGGTGATGGTGAACCGGACCACGGCCTGCACCCCGCCGGACACCTCGGTGGCCGAGACGAGTTCGGCGGTGGCCCGGATCGCCGTCCCGACCGGCACCGGGGCAGGGAAGCGGACCTTCTCCGAGCCGTAGTTCAGCGCCATCCGGACGCCCTCGACGCCGTAGCACTCCTTGGCCAGCACCGGGATCATCGACATCGTCAGGTAGCCGTGCGCGATGGTCGAGCCGAACTGGCTCTCCTTCGCCCGCTCGGGGTCGACGTGGATCCACTGGTGGTCGCCGGTGGCCTCGGCGAACAGGTCGATCCGCGCCTGGTCGACGGTGTGCCACTGGCTGGTCCCCAGCTCGGTGCCGACGGCGGCGGTCAGCTCGGCGAGGGAGGCGAAGATCGTCACGGAGCGCTCCTGAGGGCGGGCGGTGCGACAGCGGTCGCGGTGCGGTGGTGCGAACTCCGCAGAGTATGCCTACTCGCCGGTCACCTGTCAGGGGTCCGCCGGAAGCACCCGCCCGGGGCGGTCACGCCCCTTCGAACAGTCGGGTGCGGTCGGGCGCGGTCGGACCCGGGTCGGGCTCAGGACTGCGGGACGGTGTGGCCGGACGAGGACAGCCGACGGCCGCTGATCAGCTCGGGCGCCACCGCGACGAACATCGGGTCGGGCTCGTCGGTCCAGGGCCGCAGCCCGGAGCGCAGCGCGCGGAGGATCTGCTCCGGGTCGCGCAGGATGTCCGCCCGGCCGTGGACCAGAACGCTCCAGCCGCTCCGGGTGAGCGGGTCCATCCGGTCGGCCTGGAAGGCGACGACGGTGCCGTCCAGCCCGCGCGCGGTGGCGCTGTCCCGGCGCACGGCGAGCAGCAGGCGCCCGTCCGGGACGACCTCGAAGGAGACCGGCAGCACGGCCGGGAGCGCGTGCTCGGTGTACACCACGCGTCCGACGGGCACGGTGCTGAGCAGGCGGAGGCACGCCTCGGTGCCGAGTTCCTCCGGTTCGTCGTCCAGTGCGTCGTCACGGTCCATGCGTCCGATCGTCCCTCCGCCGGGCGTGGGCCGACAGGGCCCATGGTCCCTGGGCGGCAGGGCTTTGGGGCCGCGCCGTCCGGACGCGGACGGTGGGCCGGGGCGAGCTGACGGAGAGCTGACGGAGCGGGCGCGGAGGGTGACCGGGGGGCGGGCGGTCCCGGACGCGTCGAGAAGACGGTGCCCGGAGGCCCGACACCGACGGCACGGGGCGATAGCCTGCCCGGCGGTGGCACCGAGGCGCACCGGGTGTGCCGCGAGGCCCGGAGCCCGGAGCCCGGAGCGGGTGGCGGAACGGAACGGTTCGGCGGTCCCGGGGTACCGGGGCCGGGCAGGAGGGGGCGGTGCGGGTGGCAAGCGGGATCGATCTCGTGGTGATCGGCGCGGACGGCGGGCCGGACCGCGCGTTCGGCGGTTCGGGCCGGGCGGCCGAGGGCGCCCGGGAACTGGCCGAGGTGCTGCCCGGGATGTGCTTCGACGCGGGCGCGGCCGACACCCGGGTCACCGTGGTGGAGCCGGGCGCGGACGCCAACGCCATGCTGACCGCCGTCCGGGAGGCGGCCGCCCGCCCGGGCCGCTGGCTGCTGGTCTGCCTGGTTGGCCAGTTGGTGGCCGACCCGCGCGGCCGCCGGCTCGCCCTGGTCACCGCGGGCTCGACCGCCGACAACGCCTACCGGCGCGGGCTGGCCTGGGACTGGGTGGTCAGCGCGATGGTGCACGGCGACCAGGAGGAGGCGCTGCTGCTGGTCGACGCGGTGGCCGACAAGGACACCTGGGCGGCGCTGGAACGCGGCGGCGGCGAGGACGGCGCCGGTGAGCTGCTCAGCTACCCCCGGGTCCCGCTCTGGGGCCGGATCGGCCGGCACGCGCCCGGCCGGGGGATCCCGGGCAGACGGGGCCGGGAGGCCGTCCTCCCCGGCGGGCCCGGGTCGTTCAGCCGGTCGCTCGCCACCGTGCTCCGGCAGGGCGTCCCGGGAGCGCCCGCCGCCGTCGGCCCGCACGACCTGCAGCCGGCCGTCGGCGCGCTGCTCGACGGCGGCGCCCCGCACGAGGGGGACGGTGCCGGTGCGCCCCCGCGCCAGGGCGAGGCGCCGGGTGTGCGCCTGCTCGTACCGCCGGAGGGCGGGCGCCTGCTGATGCGCAATCGGGCCGCGATTCGGGGTGCATTGGCCGGATTGTCGCTTTCCGAAGAACTGTTGGCTCTTCTGTGGCGGGAAAGTGCCCCGACGGATCCTCCTTCCGCGTAAGGTCAGGAGGCCCCAGGTGTTGCCGTGAAGGCTCGGTTTGGCGAAGAATCGATGCTCGCGAGGCAACACCAGCGGGACTGCGGAATTCTTCTGGCGGCCCCGGACCACACACGGGGCCGGCTGCGACGAGGTGGGGCGATGCGGCAGCGCGGAAATGTGTTGCGCCCTGGGGCGGTTGGGATCGGTGGGGTGATTCTGGCGTTGCTGCTGAGCGGCTGTTCCAGCAGCGGGGCCGGGGGGTCCGCCGATCGGCTTGGGACGAACGCGCCCACGGTTGCGGGCGTGACTCCGGTAACCCCTTCGGGTGGTTCGGCAAACGTCGGGAACGCGCCGACCGACGGGGTCGAAGGCGCCGCCGCGCGCGAGGCGGTGAGGACCTATCAGGACTGGTGGAACGCCCAGGTCGAGGCCTACGGGCAGCCGGACTCGGACGGTTCGGGATTCGGCACCTTCGCGTCCGGACAGGTACTGACCGACGCGCTGGTCAATCTCAAACAACTGCATGACGCCAAACTGGTGATGACCGGCAGTCCGAAGAATTCCCCGGTGGTGAAGTCCGTCGACATCACGGCCGATCCGAACACCGCCGTGATCGAGGACTGCCTGGACGTGTCCGGGTGGCACCAGGCGGACGCCGCGACCCGCGCGGTCATGGACCCGCCCGACCGGCTCACCCGGTATGTGGCGACCGTTTCGCTACGACAGTTCCGAACGCGTTGGCTGATCCACGAGTTCAAGCGGGAGGTGGGACGCACATGCTGAAGCCGGTAAGGCGATGGGTGATCGGCGCGCCGCTGTTCACCGGATTACTGATGGCCCCGACGGGCACCGCCGTGGCGGACACGGGCCCCACCGGGGGCGCCACCCGCTGCCACGTGAACGTGATCTGCGCCGGGACGAGCGAGACCACCACCAAGCCGCCGAAGGGCGGCGGTGGGACCGGTGGGACTGGCAGCGGGCCGCAGGTCTGCAGCTTCAACGGCCAGAACTATGCCTGCTACAGCCCGGGGTACGGCTGGTTCAGTTCCGCCACCGGTTGGTACTACCAGCTGCTCCACCCACAGCCCCCGGCAGGCGATCCGCTCTGGGAGGGCCACAAGCCGGAGGACGGGGGGGTCTACACCGAGGCCGTCCCCACTCCCGGCGGGGGGCAGAGCGTTGGCCAGACCAAGTTCTTCGCCCAGCCGCCCGCCGGGCCGCCGCCGGACAACCCGGTCGAGCTGGCCCACAGCGCCGCCGAGGAGATCGAGTTCCCCGACCCCGTCCCCGGCATCGCCCCCGAGGGCACCTCCGTGGTCGGCGTACCGGTCTGGTTCTGGCTCGCCAACTCGGATGCCCCGGCGGCGAAGACCGCGCGCGGCAACGTCATCTCGGTGACCGTCACCCCCCGGCTGAAGAGCCTGGAATGGAGCCTCGGCGACCAGTTGGACCCGAAGAAGGAGACGGTGAAGAAGTGCGTGGGCGCCGGCACCCCGTACGAGCCGAAGTACGGCTCCAGCCCGTCCCCGACCTGCGGCCACGTCTTCACGACCGGCTCGGGCACCCGTAAGGCGGGTCTGTTCTACGGCACCCTGACCGTGCACTGGGTCGGCGACGTCACGATCACCGGCGGCAACCAGACGGTGGCGCCGATCGACCTGGAGACCAGCGTGCGGCTCCAGTTCCCGGTGGCCGAGGTGCAGGTCCTCAACTAGGCGGCACAGAACCGCAGGCGGCGGCCGGCCGCCACCCCAGCAACGACCGACGAACGACGCTAGGAAGGCCGAAGCCCGGTGGAGAACCGTACCTTTGCCGCATCCGGCTCCGGCACGTCCGCCACGGCGACCGCGAGCAGCACCGCGCCCGCGCCCGTGGCAGTGCCGGAACAGGGGCGCGGTGCCCCGCGCACCCCCGGACGGGCGCTCGGCGCCCGGCGCAGGCGGCCCGCCGTGCTGGCCATGGCGGTGGCCCTGATAGCCGCCGGCGGCCTGGGCGGCGCGGTGCTCTACAACAGCACCGGCCAGCGGATCACCGTGCTGGCGCTGGCCCGTGACGTGCCGTGGGGGCAGACGCTGACGGAGGGCGACCTGGTGACCGTGCGGATCGCGAGCGATCCGGCGCTCAAGCCGCTGGACGCGGCCGACCGGGCCAAGGCGATCGGGATGCGGGCCACCACGGACCTCCACCGGGGCGGGTTGCTCACCAGGTCGGACCTCGCGCAGTCGCTGGTCCTGAACCCGGGGCAGTTGCTGGTCGGCGTCGCGGCCCGGCGCACCCAGCTCCCGGCGACCCGGCTCCAGCCGGGCCTTCCGGTGATCGTGGTGTACACCTCGGACGGGGGGAAGCCCGAGACGCTCGGCGCCACCGTCTACACGGTCGGCCGGGGGGACTCCGACGGCGGCCAGGTGTTCGACGTCGTCGTCAACGAGGCGGACGCCGCCCGGCTGGCGAGCTGGGTGGCCACCGGGCGGATCCAGGTGGTGCTGGCCCCGCGTCCGGCCGCCGCCTCGCCCTCCGCCGCCGCGCCGGGCAACCCCGCCCAGGGCGCGCCGACCCCCGGCGCCACGGGCACGGGCACTGCCGCCGCCGGGGCACCGGCAAGCGGTGGGGCGGCCCCGGTCGCCGCCTCGGGCACGCCCGCCGGATCCCCGGCGTCCGGACGCCCCGCGGCCCCGGGTGCGCCGACCGGGGCGGGTGGGAACTGAGATGGCCGTGATCGCGGTGGTCGGCGCCCCGGGGGCACCCGGCGCCACCACGACCGCGCTGGCGCTGCTGCTGGCCTGGCCGCTGCAGCCCGGCCGCCGCGTCCTGCTGGTCGAGTGCGACCCGGACGGCGGTGCCGTCCTGGCCGGAGCCCTGGAGGGCCGGGTCGAGGCGGTCTACGGACTGCGCAACCTCGCCGTGGCCGACCGCCGGGGCCTCCTCGGCCAGGCCCTCTGGGAGCAGCTGATCGACCTCTCCCCGGCCGGCGAGGCCGAGCGCCTCCTGCTGCCCGGCCTGACCGACCCCACCCAGGCGCCCGGCCTCGCCTACACCTGGGAGCCGCTGATGGAGGTGCTGCACGGGCTGGAGTCGCAGGGCTACGACGTCGTCCTCGACCTCGGCCGCTCCGGCGCCACCGGCACCAGCGCGGTGCTGGCCCGCCGGGCCGACGTGGTGGCGGCGGTGGTCCGCACCACCCTGCGCGGGCTGAGCGCGGCCCGGCCCCGGCTGGCCACGCTGGCCGAGGACCTCGCCACGGCCGGTACCGGCGCCGACGCGCTGGGCCTGCTGCTGATCGCGGAGGGGCCGTACTCGGGGGCCGAGGTGTCCAAGGAGTTCGGACTGCCCGTGCTCGGCCTGCTGCCGCACGCGCGGCGCACCGCCCAGGTGCTGTCGGACGGCGGGGACGTCACCGACCGGCGTTTCGTCCGCTCGGAGCTGATGCGCACGGCGCGGTCGGCGGCGGACGAGATCCAGTCGACGGTCCGGCGGCGGCGCCAGCGGCTCGCCCCTGCGGCGGCGGGGCCCGTGCAGCCGGCGCAGCTCGCGCCGGGGACGGCTGCCGGGCCGGTCGCGGCGGCGGACGCAGTCCCGCAGCCCGCGCCGACGTACCAGCAGCCCCACCAGCAGCAGTCCTACGAGCGGCCGTCCTACGAGCAGCAGACGCACCAGCAGTCCTATGTGCACCAGCAGTCCTACGAGCAGCAGGCGTACCAGCAGACGTACGAGCCGACGTACGACCAGCAGTCGTACGAGCAACAGCAGTACGAGCAACAGCCGTACGGACCGGTGCCGCCCGTGATCACCACCGGTCCGGTGGCGCCGCTCGCCGGGCTCGCGCCGCAGCCGGCCGCCCCGGCGCCGTTCCCCGGGCACGCCGGCCCGGTGCACCCGGGCGCCCAGCACCCGGGCGCTCAGTACCCGGGCGCCCCGTACCCGGGAGTCCAGCCGTACCCGGAACCGGGGCCCGTCGCGCCCGCGCCCGAGGTCCGGGACCAGACCGTCGACGGGGAGGTGCTCCGTGCGCGGTAGTCCGCTGCACCAGCAGCCCGCGACCGACCCGGCCGCGCTGCCCTGGTCGACGCCACTGCCCGGCCCGGTCGGGCCGATGACCACCGGCCGGGTCGCCCCGGGCCCTGCGGCCCCGGGTCGGACGGCGGGAGCACCGACGGCCGCCGCCCCCGCCCCCGCCGCCGCGCCCACCGCCGTCCCCTCCGCCCTGCCCTCGCTCGACCGGCGCGGCGCGGGCACCCGGCCCGCCGTCGACCCCGCGGTCGCGCGCGAGCTGAAGCGCCAGGTCGCGGCCGAACTGCACCAGCAGATCACCCGGTTGACCTCGGGCTCCGGTACCGAGCCGGACCGGGCCACCCGTCGCCAGCGCGGCCGCGCGCTGATCGAGGAGGCCGTCGCCCGCTGGTCCGACGCCTACGCCCAGACCCACGGCATCCCGCCGACCCGGGACCAGGACCGCGCCCTCGCCGAGGCCGTCTTCGACCTGCTGTTCCGGGCCGGGCGGCTCCAGCCCTACCTGGACGATCCGGACATCGAGAACATCCTGGTCAACGGCTGCGACGACGTCTGGGTCTCCCGGGTGCACCAGCCGCTGCGCCAGGTCCCGCCGGTGGCCGACAGCGACGCCGAACTCGTCGAACTGCTCCAGGACCTGGCCCGCCAGCACGGCGGCGGCGAACGCTCGCTGTCCACCGCCAGTCCGACGCTCGCCCTGCGCCTGGAGGGCGGAATGCGCCTCCAGGCCCTCACCGAGGTCACCCCGCGCCCGTACGTCGCCATCCGCCGGCACCGGGTGGCCTCGGCGACCCTGCCCGAGATGGTCCGGCTCGGCGCCGTGGACAACACCCTCGCGGCCTTCCTGGCCTCGGCCATCCGGGCCCGGAAGAACGTGATGATCACCGGTACCCAGGGCGTCGGCAAGACCAGCCTGCTGCGCGCGATGGCCGCCGAGATCCCGCCGGACGAGCGGGTCGGCACCCTGGAGTCGGAGTTCGAGCTCTGGCTGCACACCCTCGGCCATCTGCGCCAGGTCGTCCCGATGGAGGCCCGGGAGGGCAACGGCGAACGGGTGGAAGGCCGTTCGGCGGGCGAGCTGAGCATCGGCGACCTCATCCCGGCGGCGCTGCGGATGACCCTCTCCCGGATCATCGTCGGCGAGGTCCGCTCCGGCGAGGTCGTCCCGATGCTGCGGGTCATGACCAACGGCGAGGGCGGCTCGATGTGCACCCTGCACGCGCGCGGCCCGCACATGGTCGTCGACCGCATCGCCGAACTCTGCCTGGAGTACGGCTCGCACATGACCGACGCGCTCGCCTACCGGCTCACCGCCAACGCCGTGGACTTCATCGTGCACGTCTCGATGGTCGACGAGACGCACGTCGGCGGCCGTCGGCACCGTTTCGTCTCGCACGTGCTGGAGGTCGCGGGCCTCGGCGAGAGCGGCCGGCCCGCGCTGAACACCGTATTCGGGCCGCGCCCCGAACTCGGCGAGCCGCGTGCCGTCCCGCACACCCCGCCGCAGTGCCTGGACGACCTGCGCCGGGCCGGCTTCGACGCGGCGCTGCTCGGCTCCCGCTACGGCAGCTGGGCCGAGCCGCTCCAGCTGCGGATCGGCGGTGGTGCCCGGTGATGCCGCTCTTCGTGCTCTGCGGCCTCGCGGTCGCGGCGGGCCTGGTCGCCCTGGTGGCCTGGGCGCGCGGCAGCGACCCGGTGGAGGAGGGCGCGCCCGAGCCGTTCAACCCGCTGGCCTCCCGGCTGCACGTGTTCTGGTACGGCGCGCCCGGTACGGCCTCGGAACGCAAGGCCCGGCAGCGCCGGATCCAGCTGCCGCTCGCGCTGATCGGGGCACCGCTCGGCTGGCTGTTCACCGGGATCCCGCTGACGGTGCTGCTGGTGCCGCTCGCGGTGTTCGGCCTGCCCTGGCTGTTCGAGGCCACCCGTTCGGACACCGACCGGATCGAACGGCTGGAGGCGCTCTCGGAGTGGACCCAGCGGGTCGCCGACGTGCTGCTGCTCGGCGTCGGCCTCAATCAGGCGATCGTCACCAGCCGCCGCACCGCGCCCGCCGCGATCGAGGCCGAGGTCGGCGAGCTGGCCGCCCGGCTGCAGGCCCGCTGGCGGCCGGAGGAGGCGCTGCGGCTGTTCGCCGACAGCCTGGCCGACGCCACGTCGGACAAGGTGCTCGCCGCCCTGGTCCTGCGCTCCGGGGACAGCGGCCCGGGCCTCGCCCGGACGCTGGCCGACATGGCCGAATCGGTCCGCGAGGAGGTCCGTCAGCGGCGCGTCATCGAGGCCGACCGGGCCAAGCACCGCACCACCATCCGCTGGCTGGTCGGCATCATCCTGCTGGTCGTCACGGTGGGCTCGTTCAACACCGAGTACACCGCCCCCTACAGCTCGGTGCTCGGTCAGATGGTGCTCGGCGTGGTCTGCGCGCTGTTCGTGGCGGTGATCGCCTGGATGCGCGCGCTGGCCTCGTACCCGCCGGTGCCGCGGCTGCTGGAGGCCGACCGGCGCAGCCGGACCGTCCGGTCGCGGCGGCGACGGGACGACGACGCCCCGGAGGGCGCGGCCGGTCCGGCCCGGGCCGACGGGGCCGAGGGTGCCGTCCGGATGCTCGGGGAGGCCCGATGATCTCCCCGTGGTCCGTGCTGGCGGGCGCCGTGGCGGCCGGTGGCCTCGCCATGCTGATCGCCGAACTCCGGCCCGCGCCGCCCGATCTGGGGCAGGCGCTGGACCGGCTGCACCGCACCCCGGCCGACCGTACCCCGGACCCGGACGAGCGGCCGCGCTGGTTCGACCGGATCGGCGAGCGCTCGGTCCACCTGCGCGGGGTCCGGATCCCGCAGCGCGAACTCGCCCTGATCGGCCGCACCCCGGCCCGGTTCATGGCGCACAAGCTGCTCTTCGCGCTGCTCGGCCTGGTGCTGCCGCCGTACCTGGTGGTGGCGGCACTCGTGGTCGACCTGAACCTGCCGTTCACGCTCCCGCTGGTGGTCGGGCCGCTGCTGGCCGGGCTGCTCTGGTTCCTGCCGGACGTGATCGTGCGGGGGGAGGCCAAGGAGGCCCGGGTCGAGTACCTGCACGGCATCGCCGCCTATCTGGAGCTGGTGGCGATGGAGCGGGCCGCCGACCTCGGCCCGGCCGAGGCGCTGCGCCGGGCCGCCGCCGTCGGGCGCGGCACGGTGTTCCGCCGGATCCGGGACGCGCTGGAGCGGGCGGCCACCGACCGGTTGCCGCCGTGGGCCGGACTGGACGCGCTGGCCGAGGAGTTGGGCCTGACCCCGCTCCAGGACCTGGCCGACATCATGCGGATCTCCGGTACCGACGGCGCCGCCGTCTACGACACCCTGCGGGCCCGGGCCAAGGGCCTGCGGGGCGAGCTCCTGGCGGAGGACCTCGCCCGGGCCAACTCCGACAGCGAGCGGATGGTCGCGCCGGGGTCCGCGCTGACCCTGCTGATGACCGTCCTGATCGTCTTCCCGGCGCTGTACAAGATGCTCAACTGACCCACCCCGTCGCGGAGGTCAGCGCCTCCGCCACCACACCTCACCCCTGGAGCAGTTCATGAAGAACCGACTCGAACAGTTGACCGTCCTGGTGATGGGGGCGTTCCTGCTGCCCATCCAGTTCGGGATGGCGCTCTTCCACTTCCGGATGGGCCGTGCCAAGGCCGCCCGGGCGCGCGGGGACAAGGGCGCGATCAGCATCGAGCTGGCGCTCGCCATCATCGCCCTGGTGGCCGTCGCGGGCATGGTGGTGGCCGCCCTGTACGGCCTCAAGAAGAAGGTCGTCGACAAGGTCAACCAGGACCCGAAGTACGACGGTGGCGCCACGCCGTGATCCACCGTCGTCGTCCCCGCCGTTCCGACCGGGGAGCGATGAGCCTGAGCCTGGCCATCGTCTTCCCGGTCGTCCTGATCCTGGTGCTGACCGTCGTGCAGACCGGGATGTGGTGGTACCACCGCCAACTCGCCCTGACGGCTGCCCGCGAGGGCGTCGACGCGGGGCGGACGCAGGGGAACCGGACCGACGAGCAGAAGGACCGGGCGGCCCGCCGCCAGGCCGAGGACTTCCTGGACCGGCAGGGCGACACGGACCACCGGGTGGTCACCGACGGCAGCACCCCGGTGCTGATCAAGGTCACCGTCGAGGTGAAGGCCCCGGTCATCGTCCCGTTCATCACCCCGCCGACCGTCACCCAGTTCGCGCAGGCCCCGCGCGAGCGCTTCGTCGCGCCGGTGGTCCGGCCGTGAACGGGGCGGCCCGCCGGTGGCCCTCGGCGCGCTCCGTCCGGCCCGTGCACCCCGCGGGCCGGACGGGGCGCGGCGTGCCGGAGGACGGCGGTCCGGGGCACGGCGGGTGGTGGCACGGCTTCCTGGCCGGCCGCGCCGTCCGCTCCGGGCGGGGGCGGGAGGGCGGCAGCGCGGCGATCGAGGCGGCGATCGTCGCACCCGCCGTGGTCGCGCTGATCCTGGTCGCGGTCGCCGCGGGCCGGGTGCAGACGGCGGGCGGCACCGTCGAGGCGGCGGCCCGGTCGGCGGCCCGCACGGCGTCGCTGGAGCGGGGCGGCACCGTCGCGATGGACGCCGCCGCGAAGAAGGCGGCCGCGGACGCCATGCGGCAGCAGGGCGTGTACTGCGGGAAGAGCAGCGTCACGGTCAAGCACGGCAAACGCAGCAACCAGGGCGTCGTCTGGGAGACGGTCGAGGTGACGGTGACCTGCGAGGTCTACCTGGCGGACCTGCTCGGCGGACCGAACGTCCTGCCGAAGACGCTCACCGGCTGGTTCGTCTCGGTGGTCGACCGGTACCGGGGCGCGTGAGGGCCGGGTGCGCTGCGACGGGGCGGGTCCGGTCGGCGGCGCCGGGCGGGGGACCGGGACCGGCGAGCGGGCCGGGCGCGGCGAGTGGACCGAGTGGATCGAGAGTGTGTCGGGTCGTGGGGCGGACGGTGATGGGGCTGTGACGACGAGGCTGCCGGACGGGGATTGGAGAACCGTCGGGCGGGGGAGACGCAAGCGGAGGGCGCCCGGGGGAGGGCGGCGGAGCCGGTGGGGAGGGAAGGCGATGGCACGCGCAGGCACGGTGCGGCCGTTCCGGCCCCGGCCCGGCGGCCGCTCGGACCACGGCGCGCTGTCGGTCTTCGTCGCCATCTGCGCGGCCTTCGTGGTGCTGGTCATCGCGCTGGTCGTCGACGCCGGCGGCAAGCTCCGGGTCGCCGAGCGGGTCGACGCCTACGCCCAGGAGGCCGCCCGGATGGCCGGCCAGCAGCTGGACGAGGCGGCCCTGTTGCGGGGCGAGGGGTACAAGCTCCGGGCGCGGGTCTACGTCGAGGCCGCGGCCAACGACTACCTCGCGCTGTACGGCCTGCACACCTATCAGGTGGAGTTCTCCCCGGACGACACCACCGTCACCATCACCGTGCAGGCCGAGTTCCGCCCGGTGATGCTGGGCGAGTTGGCCACACGGAAGATCACGGGCAAGGGGAGCGCCACCCTCGTCCACGGAGTCAAGGAAGCGGAGAACGCCTGATGGCCGCGCCACGCGCCAAGGAGCAGACCCGTGCCGGGCGTCCGGCCCGGGGAGCGAACGCCACCCCCGCGTCCGGCCGACGGCCGGCGCCGCTGCCGTCCCACCGGGCGGGCGGCGGCCGTCGGCCCGGCCGGGGCGGCGCCGTACTCGCCGCGATCGCGGCCCTGATCACCCTGCTCGTCCTGATGGTCGGCGTGCCCGCCCTGCTGCTGTACGGCACCCGGGCGGTGGCCGGCATGGGCGAACTCGCGCCCGACGGCATCGGCGCGATGCTGACCAGCCCCGACGACGGGCGGCTGTTCCTCT
Source organism: Streptomyces sp. TLI_053 (assembly GCF_900105395.1). Taxonomy (NCBI): domain Bacteria; kingdom Bacillati; phylum Actinomycetota; class Actinomycetes; order Kitasatosporales; family Streptomycetaceae; genus Streptomyces; species Streptomyces sp. TLI_053. Next base: position 2,286,006 of record NZ_LT629775.1, on the reverse strand, counting down.
GGCTGCTGGTGGTGGTCGGCTGGGTCGGCTGGGCGTGTTTCGCGCTCTCCGTCCTGCTGGAGATCCCGGCGCAGTTGCGCGGCCGGGTGGCCCGGCGGCTCCCGGCCTTCGGCTGGAGCCAGCGGGCCGCGGCCGGACTGGTCGGCGCGGTCATCGCCCTGGTGCCGGTGGCCGGTTCGGCCTTCGCGGCCACCGCCGAGCACGCTCCGGCCGTCGTCACCGCGCAGGTGGCGTCGGGCGTCCAGCAGGCCGCCGCGCAGGCGCCGGCCGTGACGCCCGCCGCCGACCCGCAGGCCGGCTACACCGTCCGGGACAGCCGCCCGGCCGACAGCCTGTGGTCCATCGCCGAGCGCCAACTCGGCTCCGGCGATCGCTGGACGGAGATCGCCAAGCTCAACGACGGCCGGGTGATGGACGATTCGGGGATCCGCTTCGACGCGGACCGGCCGATCCAGCCGGGCTGGAAGCTCGTCATGCCGGCCGACGCCAAGCCCGACGGAGCGACCCCCGGGACCGGCGCCCCCGCCCCCGCTCCGGCCGGGACGCCGCAGACCGGCCCGGCCGGCGACGCGGCCCAGGGCGGCACCGTCACCGTGAAGTCCGGCGAGAGCCTGTCGGCGATCGCCCAGCGGGAGCTGGGCGACGCGGAGGCCTGGCCGAAGCTGTTCGAGGCGAACCGGGGCGTCCAGGCGCCCGACGGCGAGCGGCTCACCGACCCGGACGTGGTGGTGCCGGGGATGGTGCTCAGCCTTCCCGGTGCCCCCGCGCCCGCACCCGCACCCGCTCCGGCGCCCGAGCAGGCACCGGCCCCCGCGCCGACCCCGCCGCCGCCCGCGCCGAACACCCAGGCGCCCTCGGCCCCCGCCGCGCAGACCCCCGCCCCGGCGCAGCCGCCCGCCCAGGCCCCGGCACCCGCGCAGCCCTCCGCGCAGGCCCCGGCCCCGGCGGGGACGCCCGCGCCGAAGGCCGACGCCCAGGCCCCGGCCGCCCACGCCGAGCAGGCGGACGACGACTACGGCGTCGCCCTCGCCGCCTCCACCGTCGGCGTGCTGCTCGCCGCGATCATGGTCGGCGCCGTCGCCCGCAAGCGCGGCGGCCAGCTGCGCGCCCGCCGCCCCCGGCACCGCATCGCCATGCCCAGCGCCCCGGCCGCCGCCTTCGAGGCCGAACTGAAGGCCCGTCAGGACGACGCCGGACTGCACCTGCTCGACCGCGCCCTGCGCAGCATGGCCCGCAACACCGTGCGCGGCGGCAAGCGGCTGCCCGCGATCGTCGCCGCCCGGATCACCCCCGGCCGCACGATCGAACTCCACCTCTCCGGCCCCGCCGCCCCCATCGCGCCGTTCCGCGCCGCCCACACGCCCGACATCTGGTGGTGCGCCGCCGACTCCGAGGGCCTGCTCTCGCCGGCCCAGGCCCGCAAGACCGCCGCCCCCTACCCGGCCCTGGTCACCCTGGGTTCGGCCGCGGACGGCTCGATCGTGCTCGCCGACCTGGAGACGGTCCGGCTGCTCCACCTCTCCGGCCACCCGGACGACGCCCGCGACGTCCTGCGCACCCTGGCCCTGGAACTCGCCCACAGCCCGCTCGCGGACCGGCTCCACCTGCACCTGGTGGACCTCGCCGAGGAGATCCCGATCAGCGGACCGGCCGCGGAGCGGGTCCACCGCCACACCACCCTGGAGGCCGCGCTCGCCGCGCTCGGCCCGCGCACCGCCAAGGCCCGGGCCACCCTGGTGGCGGCCGAGTCCGCGAGCCCCCGGGACGCCCGCAGCCGGGGCCTGGCCGACGAGTCCTGGGTCCCCGAGATCGTGCTCTGCGGCCACCAGCCCGGCGGCGGCATCCCGGCCGAACTCGGCCGGCTGCTCGACGCCCGCCCGCGCACCTGCGTCGCCGTGGTCACCCGCGCGCCCGAGCGCGGCACCGGCCCGGTCGCCCGCTGGACCCTCCCGGCCACCGGCCAGGCCACCATTCCGGGCCTGCACGTCACCCTGGAGCTCCAGCGCCTGACCACCGGCCAGTACGAGCAGGTCACCGAGCTGCTCCGGGCCGCCGACGACGGCACCCAGCACCCCGCCCCCGCCTGGACCCTGGACGGCGACGAGCTGGAGCCCGCCGACCTCCCGGCGCCCGTCCCGGTGCTCGCGGGCGTCGGCGCGGCGTCGGGCCCCGGGTCGGACGGCCCGGCGGGCGGTTTCTCGCTCGCCGCGCTGGACGCCGCCCTGGGCGACCCGGACTCCGGGGACGACGCGGACGACGACACCGGCGGCGGCCGGGCCGCCGCCGGACCGCGGCTGCTGGCACGGGTGATCGGCACCGGTGCGAGCCCGTTCGCGGGCACCGACCCGGCGGCGCCGGTACCGGGGCCCGTCGGACCGGCCGCGCTGCCCGCCCCCCGGCACCTCGTCAACGGGCTCGGCCGGCAGGCCGGCGCCGCCACCGGGCCGGTCCCGGGGGCACCGGCGGTCGCCGTCGTCCCCGCCGGACCGGCCGCCGCCTTCCCGGCGGCGGACCTCCCGGCCGTCTCCCCGACCGCGCCGCCCGCGGGGCTGCCCGCGGGGCCGCCCGTCGGGCCGGAGGCCGGCGGTGACGGCGAATCCGAAGGCGTCGAGGGGGCCGACGGCTACCAGGGCGACGAGACCACCCAGAACCTCGGACTGCCGACGGCCGTCGTGCCGGTCCAGCCGGTGGCCCCGGTGGCTCAGGTGCCGCCGATCGGCCAGGTGCAGCCGGTGGGCCCGGTCGCCCCGGTGGTCGCGGACCCGTTCGCGACGTCCGTCACCCCCGCGCCCGCCGGTCCCGCGCCCGTCACCCCCGACCCGGTGCCCGAGCCCGTCCGGGAACCCGCCCCCGAGCCCGTACCGACGCACGACCCGGCCCCCGCACCCACCGGCGCCGACCCGCGCGTCCCCACCAGGCCCGAGCCCGGCCCGGCCGCCACCGCGCTGGTCCGGACCGCCTCCGGGCGCAGCGACAGCGACGACCTGCTGGCCATCCTCCGCTCGCCGGAGGCGCACGCCGTCCGCAACGCCCCCCGGATCCGCCTGCTCGGACCGGTCGACGTCGCCGGCACCGGCGGCACCGCCGAACCCGGCGCGATCGCCCGGCTCACCGAACTCGCCGCCTACCTGGCCCTGCGCCCCGGCGCCGACCACGCCGCCCTCGACCACGACCTGCACCCGGGGGCGGCCCACCTCGACCCGCACCCCACCGCCGCCGACGCCCGGAACCCGCTGTCCGACAAGCTCGCCGACCTGACGGCCTGGCTGGGCACCACCTCGGACGGCCGTCCCCTGCTGGTCACCGGCCAGGCCGAGGGCTGCACCTTCGCCCCGGCCGTCACCTGCGACTGGGACGAGTTCCGCAGCCTCTACCGGCGCGGCATGCGCAGCACCAGCGCCACCGCCGACGCGGCCCTCGCCCACGCCCTCGCCCTGGTCCGCGGCGCCCCGTTCGCGGAGGCCCCGCCCGCCTCCTACGGCTGGGCCGAGGCCGAACGGCAGGACATGATCGCCGCGATCGTCGACACCGCCCACGAACTCGCCGCCCGCCGCCTCCAGTACGGCGACCACCGCAGCGCCGAGGCCGCCGTCTTCCGCGGCCTCGCCGTCGCCCCGGACGTCGAACTCCTGCACCGCGACCTGTTCTACGCCTACGCCTCGGCGGGCGCCCGGGACCAGCTGCTGCGCGCCGTCAACCGCCTCGACGCACTCAGCCGCCGGACCGGCCGCGAACTCGACTCCGACACCATCGCCCTCCTCCGCGACCTCCTGGCCGGCTCCTGACCCGGCGGACCGTCAGCATCCCTCCGCCCCGCCCCGCCCCGCCCGGCCCACCGGCCGAGCGGGGCGCGGCGCGTCCGGCGGGTGGTCGGACCGCAGGGAACGGCCGGCTGTCATACCGGTCTGATGGGATTCCCCCCATGACGGACTGGTCGCAACTCAGCCATGCCTATGGCTCCGCGGAAGACATACCCGCTCTGCTGGACCGGATCGAAGCGGATCCGAGCGACGCGTGCTGGAACGACCTCTGGTCGGCCCTCTGCCATCAGGGCAGTGTCTACTCGGCCAGCTTCGCGGCGCTCCCCCGGCTGACGGCGATCGCCGCCACCGGTGCCGACACGAAGGAGCAGCTGAACGCCCTGCACCTGGCAGCCGGGATCGTGGCGGGGGCGGACCAGCTGAACGAGGTCGGCGACGTCCGTGCGAAGAACGCCCAGGACATCTCCGCCCTGCTGCGGATGGCGAACGAGCACCTGCGGACGGCTCCCGACCGCACCGACTACATCTACCTGCTCGAAGCCGTGCTGGCCTTCGAAGGTGTACCGGTCTGGGGCGAGGAGCTGGCCTGCGGACTCGTGCACGAGGAGTACCAGACCTCCTGTCCTCGGTGCGAGGCGGACCTGTTCATCGCCATGGGTGAATACGGCTACTTCTCCACGAGCGGCGACTACGCCCTGCACGACGACGTCGAGAAGGCCCCTCTGCGGCCCGCGGACCCGGGCGACCTGCACGGCATCGGCCGGCGCCTCCACAGCCTCGCCCTCGGCGACGGTCAGCGCGCCGTCGCCACCGCGCTGACCTACCTCTTCGGGGGCGCGCGCTGCACGGACTGCGGGGCGGACTTCGTGGTGGCCGACCGGATGGGCGATCTCTGCTGACGATCGCTGCTGGCGCTGACACTGCCGCAACAGGGAGCCGGGCGCGGAGCAGGAAGTCGGCCCGGTCGACTTCCTGCTCCGCGCCCGGCTCCGGCGGCTGTCCCGGCCTGCGGTGTCCCGCTGCGGGTCACCGTTCACCCACCCGGCCTGGCTCCGGCGTCACCCGATCTCGTAGGGTGGCGCCCATGGTGTGGTGACAGGCGCCACAGCGGGGTACGAGGCAGCAGAACGCCGCTCAGCGGCGGGGCGGGGCGGTGACCTGGAAATGGCGGAGACTACGGCGGTCCCCGGAGGTTCCGACCCCCTGACGGACGCCGGACCCGGCCCCCAGGACGCCGTACCGCCGAGGTCCGCGCGCAACGCGTACGAGGAGCACCCGCCCGGCCCGGCCGCGCTCTACGAGCCCCCGGCCCCGCAGCCCGCTCCCGCTCCGCAGCCCGCCCCGGGCCCGGTGGCCGGACCGCCCGCGCCGTCCACCGGATGGACCGTCACCGGCATGCCCGCCATGGGCGGCGCGCCCGTCGTCCCGGCCCCGGCCGGCGCGACGCCGCTGCCGTTCGCCGTCCCCGGCGCCACCCCCGCGCACGGCCTTCCCGGCATCGGCGGCGCCCTGGGCAGCGGCCCGCGCGGCCGGATCCTGGTCGTCGAGGGCGGTTACGGCACCTCCGGCCGCCGCACCTGGGGCCGCGGCGGACCCGCCCAGGCGCCGGTGCTGTCCGCGATGCTCGCCGCCGTCTCCCCGCAGGTGCTGCTGGCCGCCGACACGGTCGACGCCGTGCACCTGCCCGGCGCCAGCGACCCGCACACCGTGCTCGCCCACCTGCGGGCCGCCGCCCGCCACCCCGGACCGCTGCTCGTCCACCTCGGCGGCCACCTGCTCGCCGACAAGCGCGGCGGACAGCTCCACCTCACCCTGCGCGACTCCAAGCCCGGCAGCATCCGTCAGGACGGCCTCGCCTGGCAGTCGATCGCCGGCGAGCTGCGGCACCGGCCGGCCGAGTGGCAGACGCTGGTCGTGGCCGACCTGAGCGCCGATCAGAACGCCTGGTCGCTGCTCCAGGGCGACCCGGCGCCGTTCAGCGAGGGGCTGCCGCTGTGGGCGGTGGTCAGCCCCGACCCGGACCAGATCGGCACCTTCACCCGCGCCCTGATCGAGGCCCTGCACGGCGGCCGCCCGGGCGGCGAGGCCGTCCTCGCACCGGAACAGCTGCGTCAGCAGGTCTACTCGGTGCTCCGCCCGGACGTGATCGTGGTCAGCACGCACGCCCCGGACCGCCCGGTCTTCCGCAACACCGCGCGGCGCGGCGAGGGCGCGCCGGCCGACTTCCCCCCGTACGAGGGGCCGAGCCCGGCCGCCGTCCTGCCCCGCCCGGCCGCGCCGGACGAGGTCACCTGGGAGGACCGGCCCTGGGGCGAGTCGCCCCGGGGCGCCGCCGTCCCGCAGGACGCGGTGCCGGCGCCCCGTCCGGCCGTCACCCTGGACAAGCCGGCCGCGGCCGCCTGGGCCACCCCGGCTCCGGCGCCGTCCGCCGACGGCCCCGTGAACCTGCTCAAGCCCGGTGTACCGCCCACCCCGCCGCCCGCGTCCAACCCGGTCGACCTGCGCAAGCAGGGCGCCTGGCAGCCGCCGGTCCCGGAGCCCGAGGCCGTGATCGTGCCCGAGGCCGTGATCGTGCCCGAGCCCGAGCCCGAGCCCGAGGCTGTGATCGTGCCCGAGCCCGAAGCCGTGCCCGAGCCGGTGGCCGTCGAGGAGCCGGAGCCCACCGACGCCGAGCCGGTGGACGCGGAGCCGACGAACGCCGATTCCCCCGCCGAAGCCGCCGAAGCCGCCGAAGCCGCTGAGGCCGCCGAACCCGCCGAGGCCGCAGTGAGCGAGCCCGCCCCCGCCCCGACGGACGCCGCCCCCGCCCCCGCCCCGGACCTCTCCGAGCCCCGCGCCGACTACCGCGAGGTGATCGGCCGGATCGTCCGCAGCGCCGACGCCGGTGACCACGCCGCCGCCACCGACCTGGCCTTCGCCCTCGAACTGGAGGCGATCGCCGAGCACGGCCCGGTCTCCGCAACGGTCCTCCAGGTCCGTCAGGTCCGCGCCCACGTGTCCCGGCTCGCCGGTCGCACGGCCGAGGCGGCCGGCATCTACCGCGAGGTCGCCCTGACCCTGCTCCGCAGCGAGGGCCCCGAGCACCCGGAGACGCAGCACGCGGCGACCAACGCCGAAGCCTGCTGGCGGGCGATCCCGGACCGCACCGAGGCCCTCCGCATCGCCCCGGACATCATCGAACTGCGTGCCCACCTCCCGGGCCCCGGCGGCCGCAAACTCCGTGCCGCCGAACGCCACCTCGCCACCCTCGCCGCGCCCGCCGCCGCCCCTGCCTCCGACCCCGCCTGACCGGGGTGGGCTTCTGGTCGACGTGGCGGGAGAACCGTCGCTCCCTCGACTACTCGCGTCGCTCCGGTGAACGCTGGCCGAAGGCGGACGTCCCGGAGTTCGTCGCGGCCGTCGAGGCGTCGGGCCTCTTCGAGTCGGTGGAGGCGGCCCCGGTCGCCCCGGGTTGCGTCGACCTCTACCTGGAGGCGGCCACCGGCCAGTCCTTCGTCGTCATGGTGGCCGACGGCCTCGACTCCTGCCGGGTCATCTGCGACGGGTACGTCTTCGACTGGGTTCCGGCGTGCCTGGTGCTGGAGTTCCTCCGGACCGTCCTGGCCGGCGAGATCGACGTGGCGTTCTCGGCCTCGCGCCGCTGGGTGCGGCTCCGCGTCCCGCTGCCCGGCGAGGGCACCTGGCAGGAGTCCCGCTTCTTCGACGACGACCTCGCCCCCTGGGAGGCCCGGGCGATCTCCAGTGCCCGAACCTCCGCACCCTGACGCACAGAAGCCCTCTATAGGCTCGTCCGCCGTGGACGACAACCTGCCGAAGCTCCTGACGACGCCGATGACCGACCGGAACGCCCGGACGCTGGAGCGGCTGGCCCGCCGTCGTCTCGAGCGCGACGGGGCGGCCTTCGTGGCGGACCTCGGCATCGGGCTGGTGCAGCGGCACCGACCGACGTCGGCCGCGGCCGACGCCCCGGTGGTTTTCGACGAGCTCTTCGGCCGGCTGGTGCGCCTGCTGGCGGTGACACGCGGTCCCGGGCACGTCGACGAGCTGCTGCGGCTGCTCGTGGAGGGCAGGCCGGACGATCCGGAGTTCGACCGCTACGCGGCCTCGCTGCTGGCCTGCTGCCAAGCACCGGCCGACCTCGCCGTGGTGTACGCGGAGGGGGCCGCCGCATCCGAGGAACTCCGCGCCTGCCTGCTCCAGGAGCTGGTGCTCCGGGGAGTCCCGGTGGCGGAGACCCCGGGGATCGCCTCGTGGGCGACCTCCCCGCACTGGCGCGACCACCCGTTGGGCGCGTTGCCGCTGGTAGCGGCGGAGCCTGAGCGGGAGCCCGATCTGCCGGCCTGGTCGGTCGACGGCAGCAGCTGCGGGTTGCCCTACCCGGACCCGGAGGAGCGCCACCCGGCACCCCGGCTCGATGCCGCGCCGGTGGCGGCGGTGGAGACGACGACCGACGCCACGGCCCGAGCGATGGCGTCGGCGGTGGCGAACTGGGCCGACCACCCGGAGGAACCGGAGGGCCGCGTCGAGGCCCGGACGTTCGCTCTCGCGGAGCCGCTGGACGCCGAGGCTGTGCCCGCCGTTCTCGTCAGGCTCGGCCTGGACTGCCTGAGCGAGCTGGGCGAGCTCCCGAAGCCCGGTGCGAGGACCGCGTTCGGAGTGGTCGCGGTCGAGCCGGCCGAAGTCTGGCAACTGCTGTTCGCCGCGTCCTCGACGGGCGGTGCCTACGACTCGGCCTGCTACGGCGCCTACGGCCGGCTCCACGCCTGGCGCTCCCTCGCCGCCCTCGCCGGAGCCCCGGCGGACGCCCCGCCGAGCGAGGTGGAGGCCAGTGTCCGGGCCTGCAGCTGGTACTGCTTCGGCGCGGACACCCCGTGGTTCCACCGCGTGGTCTGGGACCTGGGCGTCCTGACCGTCTCCCCGGACGGCCGCCACCTGGCGGTGCTCGCCGCCACGACGACGGACTGACCGACTGCCCGGTCGCCGGAGCAGGAAGTCGGCCGATCCGACTTCGCTGCCGGGTGTCGGCTACCGGCTGCTGTCTGCGTCGAGTCCGGCGATGACTTTGACGTCCGCCTCGGACATGTCCAGAACCTTGGCGACCTCCTCGGCAAGCAGGGGCTCCGGGTTGAGAACCCCGCGACGAAGCATGTGGATGGTGGACATCGACCGTGCGGTCCCCCTTGCCATGGTCCGCACCGGAATCCCGCGCAGGTCCATCAGCCCGGCGAGCACCCTGGCGAACGGATGCGGTTCCAACTGCCCCGCCGGGGCGGTGGCAGGGCCGAGCGCCACGTCGCCGATCTTGGCCTGGAAGCGGACGAGGCAGTTACCCGCAAACCCGACCTTGGCGACGAGAGGCAGACTCTCGCCACCGCTGGAACCGGCAGTGCCCGGAACCGACACCTCGGTGAACCTGTACGGGAGGCCACGGTGATCACTGGCGATCTCCAAGGGACGACCCGGCTCGACGTCGGTGACCCGCCAATCGCGGTTCCACCAGGGAAGCTCCTGCAGCACCTCGGTGAAGAACGGCGGCAGCACAGTGAGATCCACCGGGTCCGGAGGCCACTTCCCGTCGCGGTGGATGGTCTCAGGCCAGTACGTCAGTGCCGCGATCACGTCCGCTGTCAGTGTGCGGTTGCCAATCTCCATCTCCGGACTCTCTCACTCGTCGGCACCTGAGCGGCCGGGTGCGGGGCGTGGGAAGTCGGATCCGTCGACTTCCCACGCCGACGTCGTGGTGCGGTGAGCGCGGTGCTCAGTGGTGGGCCAGGGTTGCCTGAACCGGTGGCGGAGCCACGAGAGGCCGTGGGCGCTGAGCGCGTCCCAGCGCGGACCGGCCGCCTCCGCGGCGCGGAGGGTCCACAGGCCGGTGAGGGTCGCTGCGAAGGCCGTGACGGACCGGGCGGGCGCGGCGTGCCACAGGGGGACGTTCTCGGCCCAGCGCTCTGCCTGCGCCGGGGTGTGTCCGGCCTCGATCAGTCTGACGATCATGTAAGCCGTGTCGGCCCATGCGGCGCCGGGCCCAGGGAAGGCCCAGTCGACGACCCGGACGGCCGCACCGTTCACCAGGAGATTGGAACCGGTCAGGTCGGTGTGGACCAGCGTCCTGCCGTCGATGAGATCGGGTGCGTCGTGTTCGGCCCGGGTCAGTGTGTCCAGCCGTGCCAGCGTCCATGGGGCGAGCCGGTCCCGGTGACGGCTGCCGAGGTTGTGCCAGAAGTCCTGCCCCGACCATCGGTCGGCCAGGCTGAGGGCACGTAGCGGTGGCGCCGGGGTGAGTGCGCCGGCGAGCGTCTCCAACGTCCGTGCGACCAAGGGGAGATCGGCGGATCCCGGCGACAGGTCCGCGTGTCGGCCGGCAGCCTGCTCGAACCCCAGGGCGAGCCACCCGTCGGCCTCGACCTTCCAGAGCAGGCGGGGAGCGATGTCCGGTGGGAGAGCGGTGTTCACGACGGACTCCAGGCGGTGCATCCACGCGTTCGGGTTGTCTTCCCGGACGGCCTTGCAGAACACGGACCCTGCGGACGTCTCCAATGTGGCGGCGAAGTCGGAGGCTGTTCCCGCCGTTGCGGGGACAACGCCGGTCACCGCGCCGGTCCGGGCCTCGATTCCGACGCGCAGGGCGTCCGGCAGGTGCTTCCAGATGTCGGCCATGGGACTTTCCTCGGTTCGGGCCCGCCCGGCCCTGCGACCGCAGGGCCGGCCGGGCGATCTGCTCGGGTGCTAGCTGCTGTGGCAACCACGGTGACACTGGGCGCAGTTGCCGCTGCCACTGGTGTCGCTTCCGTCACCGCCGCTGCCTTCGGAACAATCGGCGGACATGCCCCACAGCTCGGAGTCCACGGCGTATCCGCTCGCCTCCACGACGGCCACCGTGGCGGCGAGCCCGACACTTTCGGCGGACTTGCCCGGGCCGTCGCTCGGGACATGGTGGAGGAACCCGCCGGACAGCGAGCGGCAGAACTCGGCGTAGTCGGTGGTGTGGAGGATGAACGCGTGCCATCCGATGTCCACCAGGCTCGACGGGGAGAGCCCGGCGCCGGGGTTGACCGCGCAGGCTCCGAGGAATGCGAGGGCCTGGTCGACGATGCGCTCGGCGAGCGAGAGGTCCATCCCCTCGTCCCTGGCGATCCGGGTGGCCATCCGTTCGAACAGGGCCGGGTCGACCAGGGACCGGCCCCTGATCTGCTCCGTGCTGGTCGACAGCATCTCGACTCTCCTGACTCCGAGGTACGAGCTCTCGGCCAGGACGCTAGGCGTACGGGGACCGTTGGAAGGCGTGTGATTCTCGAATATTCCAGGGCCCGCAGGTCGTATCGGTGAGGATTCCTCAGACGCCTCCGAGGGCCCTGCGGCACCGCCTGAGAACCCTGTGGGCCTCCGAGCCGAAGGCGGCCGCGTCGGCCAGCGTGTCCCAGACGCGCGTGTACAGGGCCACGTTCTCCGGCTGCTCCAGCCATAGTTCCGCGTGCCAGTCCTCGACGATGACAAGCCGTTCGTCATAGATCCAGAATCCGTTGGCGGGCGGCAGGGCGAGCTGGGCCTCGAACGGTACGATCCCCAGGGTGACGGTGTCGAGGCCGATCACACCGCTGAGCCGGTCGAGCTGGGCGGCCATGACAGTCGGCGGGCAGAGCCGGGCACGCAGAGCGGCCTCCCCCATGACGATGCGGTACTGCCTGCCCGGCCGATAGAGGCTCTCCTGCCGTCGGATCCGGGCCCGCACTGCCTCCTCGACATCGCGCGGCGACCGGTGGAGGTCGACGTACGCGTTGAACACGTGCCGGGCGTAGTCGGCCGTCTGGAGCATGCCGACGATCATCGAGCCCTCCCAGGCGCGCATGACGGTCGACTGCTCGTACTCGATCGTCAGCGTGTCCTGCACTGGCCGGTGTCCAGCCGCGAGTTGTCGTCGCCATGAGCGGTACTGCGACTCGAACGCCTTCAGCCTGGCCGTCAGTTCGGACGCCGCACCGGGCTGACCGACACCGGTCGCCCATGCCTTGAGGTCGTCAGGGGTGGCGGTTTGCCGACCGGTCTCCAGTTTGCTGACCTTGGACTGTGTCCAGCCCAGCCGCTCGGCGAGTTGTCGTCCAGTGAGGCCGCCCTCGGTGCGCAGCTCGCGGAGCCGCAGGCCGAGGGCGATTCTTGCTTGTTGGAAATCGGTGCTCACCCGTCGGACGGTACCTCGGCGGTGAACGCGTGGTGCGGTGTGGCGAAGTGCTGGGCGGCATCACGGACCTGGCAGGCGCGGGCGACCTGGACCGGGTCGGTGATCAGCTCCACGCCGGTCAGGTCGTCGTCGGGGTCGAAGTGCAGAAGGGCGACCACGCGCGAGTCGAACAGCCAGGCGTCTTCCTGCGGAAGGCCGAGGCGATCGGCGTCGGCGCGCCAGAGGTAACGGATGTCCTCGCCGACGGCGCAGTTCCGCGCGGCGTTGTCGAGCAGGTACCGCTGCCCCGGCGTGGGCGGGTTGTCCATGATCCTCACCCGCTCGAACCGCTTGCCCAGAGCCACCTGCTCGCGGCGCGAACGGCACCACGGGTCCTCCAGGTCCCATCCGGCCGCCTGGTCGGCCGTGAACCGGCGGTATGTCTCGGTCTGCTCGTCGGACCGGTACCGGCGGCGGGTCTCCAGGCGGAAGGCCGTGTGCTCGAAGTTCTCGAACATGCCGTCGAACTCCTCGAAGTCGATCAGCACGGGCTCCCGGTCCACGTCACGTGGAGAGAAGTCCGAGAGCAGTACGCGGGGCACGACGACGAACCCTTCGCCGGGCTTGATGTTGCGGAGTTGAGCCACCTCGTCGGGATCGGTGACGGCGTCGCCCTGCACCACTACCTCTCCTCTCGACGTCCTCGTAGAGCGTCGGGCATCCGTTGTTCCCCGAGTTGCTACCGATGTACCGCAGTCGTCGACTCACAGGTGCTCCCCTCATGGTCGGTCAGGCGGATTCAGGATGACGTGGGATCGGGCGGGCCTGGGTGCTGATTCTCGAATATTCCCCTGATGTCGAGGAAGGGGAGTCGCGACGGTGCGGGTCGATGCGGAGCAGGGTGGTGCGCGCCCGGCGTGCGGTGGTGGGCGGGAGGTGCGGGGCGGGTCTGTGCCTCGTTGTGCGCCTGCGGACGGTCGGGGCGGTGCCGCGTCGACGCCGGTCGTCGGTACGGACCGATGGGCTTTTGCGCCAAGGGAGTTGATCGATGGGAAGCGCTGATGATGGGCACTCGGCTCGGCATCCGGTGGCGAGCCGGGGGTGGGTGTCGGCCGTGGGGGAGTCGAGAAAGAGTTCGGACTTTCGTGAGGAGCGGACCTCCTCGCGCCTACGTTGACGGTGCGTCGGCCGGGCACGGTGCGTGCCCGGCCAGGTGCGGACAGCGATGTGGTGGTGACCAGGGGAGGCCGGTATGGCTGAGGTTCGGGGTGGCGGCGAGAGCGGTGACGCGAGGCCGCAGTTGGACGAGGACCTGTCGGAGGTCTCGGACTTCCTGCACGCGATCGGCCAGCAGATCAAGCTCCTGCGGGAGCAGGCGGGGCTGACGCAGAAGCAGTTCGCGAAGGAGGTCGGCTACACCGAGAGCCTGATCGGCGCGGTGGAGCAGGGGAAGCGGACGCCGCAGCGGGAGCTGCTGGAGTCGTCGGAGCGGGTGTTGGACGCGAGAGGGCTGTTGATCGCGGCCGCGGACGACATCGAGAAGGCGAAGGCGAAGGCGCGAGTGCGGCATCCGGAGTGGTTCCGGAACTATGCCGGACTGGAGGCAGAGGCTGTTGAACTCCACGACTGGAGTTCCTACCTGGCGCCGGGGCTGCTCCAGACGGAGGACTACGCTCGGGCGCTCTTCCGGATGCGACAGCCGGTGCTGGCGGAGGAGACGGTCGAGATCCGGGTGGCGGCCCGGATGGCGCGACAGGAGATCCTGGCCCGGTGGCCTCGCGCGGTCTTCAGCTGGGTGGTCGACGAGGGAGTGCTGCAGGCGGGCCGGAGATTCACCGAGGGCAGCTCGAAAGGTTTCTGGAGATCGGCAACACCCGGGGGATGACGCTTCAGATCATGCCGATGGATCGCGCCGAGAACGCGAGCGTTGAAGGTTCGTTCAAGCTGATCACTCCCAAGGGGCGTCCGCAGACCGGCTATATCGAGGCGCAGTCGAGCGCTAGGCTCGTCACGGATGCGGAGCAGGTCCGTCTCCTGAATGCGCGATACGGCACTCTCAGGGCACAGGCGCACTCTCCGCACGATTCCCTGTCCTTGATCGAGAAGATGCTGGGAGAGCGATGAGCGGCGATCTGGTGTGGTTCAAGAGCAGTCACAGCGGCAACGAGGGCGGCGACTGCGTCGAGGTTGCCGAAACGGCTGAGTCGGTGCTCGTTCGCGATTCGAAGGACAAGTCCGGCCCTCGGCTCGCCTTTTCCTCCGCGGCCTGGCGCTCCTTCGTCGAGTTCGCGCGGTCGGTCTGACATGACGGTGAGGCCGCCCGCCTTCCGGCGGACGGCCGCACCTCCGCGGTCCTACCGCCCCGCGAGGGCGTGGACGAAGCGGCCGGCGTCGATGGTGCCGAGGCCGCTGGCGAGGTCGTAGCCCTTGGCGGCCTGGTAGCCGGTCACGGTGTCCCAGGAGTTGTCGCCGGTGGTCACGTCGCTGATGCCGCTCCACTGGTTCGGGAGCAGGTTGAGGCCGTACATGCGCCAGTTCAGCTGGCCGAGGCGGTGCCCGGCGAGCTGGTCGGCGAGGGCGACGACGCCGGAGAAGATCGGCGCGGCCTCACTGGTGCCGCCGGTGAGGTGCCAGCCGGCCCGGGTGGGGTCGTAGGACTCGTAGGTCCAGGCGCCGCCGTCGACGGCCGCGCTCATGCTGATGTCCGGGGTGCCGCGGTGGTTGCCGGTGACCCTGGCGACGCCGGTCTGGTACAGCGGCCGGTCGAAGATGCCGGAGACGCCGCCGCCGCCCGCGCCGTACGCGTCGTGCCAGACCTTGTCCGGCGCGGTGCGCTTGCCCGCGTCGTCCAGGGTCATCTGGGTGCCGCCGATGGAGGTGACCAGCGGGTCCGAGGACGGCCAGGAGTTGACCTTGTACGGGTACAGGTCCGAGCCGTTCTCCTTGGCGTCGGTGGCCCCGTTGTCGCCCGAGGAGGCGAGCACCGTGACGTCGTGCGCGGCGGCCTCCTTGAAGGCGTAGCGCAGATCGGTGAGCGACTTGAAGTCGCCCTTGTCGTAGCCGGGGAAGGTGTTCTCGGTGGCGCCGAAGCTCTGCGAGATGACGTCGGCGCGGCCGGAGCGGATGAGCGCCTGCTCGGCGTCCATCATCTCGGGCAGGCCGACGGTGCCCTCGGTCTCGGCGACGCCGGTCTCGACCAGGATGATGTGGGCGTCCGGGGCGACGGCGTGCGCGTACTCGACGTCGAGGGTGGACTCGCCGGCCCAGCCGGTGTGGTCGGGGTTGGTCGGGTCGAAGGGCGGGACGTTGCCCCACTTCATGATCTCGACCTGGGTGTCCGGGATGCCCCACTGCTTGTCGAAGACCTCCAGGTCGTGCTGGATGGTCGGCGAACCGAAGGAGTCGACGATGACGATGGTGCGGCCCTTGCCGGTGACGCCCTCCTTGTAGAGGGAGTTCAGGTTGTAGGCCTCGCGGTACTGGAGCGGGGAGTAGCAGTGGATGCCGAGCTGGCTGACACAGTCCGAGGTGGACAGCGGCGCGGTGCGGCCGAGGGCGTTGACGTGGCCGGCCGAGGCGGGCCGGACGTGGACGCCGGCGGCGGTCGGTGCGCCCGCCGTGGTGGCGCCGGCGACGACGGAGCCGGTGGAGACGGTGCCGGCCGTGAGGGCGGTGGCCCCGACGGCGAGCAGAGCCAGGGCGCGGCGGAGGGTGCGGGGGCTGCCCATGGGACTCCTTGGGACGTGGGCCCGACCGGGGTCGGTCGGGTCGGTTGGGCCATCCCATCGACTGCCGCATGATCATGCCATAGTCATTTCATACTGTCGGCATGGTCGTCTTCGGCCACGGGAAAAGGTCAAGACCGTCCCAGGTGAAGGTAACCCAGCACCAGGGACGGTCTTCTGATGATCCGTCAGACGACCTTCCGTGTCAGCGCGCCCCGCCGTTGACGTACAGCGTCTGGCCGCTGACGTAGGAAGCCTCCTCGCTCGCCAGGAAGGCGACCACCGAGGCGACCTCCTCCGGCTGCCCGACCCGCCGCAGCGGCGTGCGGGCGGACACCTCGGCCTGGTGGTCCTCGGCGGTGGAACCGACCCGCTCGGCGGTCGCGGCGGTCATCGGGGTGGCGATGTAGCCGGGGGCGACGGCGTTCACATTGATGTTGAACGGACCCAGCTCGATCGCGAGCGTCGCGGTCAGGCCCTGGATGCCGGCCTTGGCGGCGGCGTAGTTGGCCTGGCCCCGGTTGCCCAGCGCGGAGCGCGAGCTGAGCGAGACGATCTTGCCCCACTTCTGCGCGACCATGTACTTCTGCGCCACGTGGCTGCAGTTGTAGGCGCTGGTCAGGTTGACCGTCAGTACGGCGTCCCAGTCGGCCTTGGGCATCTTGAAGAACAGGTTGTCCCGGGTGATGCCGGCGTTGTTGACCAGGATGTGCAGACCGCCGAGGTCCTCGGCGATCCGGGCGAACACCGCCTCCACGGCGTCGTAGTCGGCCACGTCGCAGCCGTACGCCCGCGCCGTGCCGCCCTTGGCGGTGATCGCCTCGGCGGTGCCGGTCGCCCGTTCGGCCGAGAGGTCGACGACGGCCACCGTCGCGCCCTCCTCGGCCAGCAGGCGCGCCGTCGCGGCGCCGATGCCCTGCGCGCCGCCGGTGACGACGGCGACCTTGCCTGCGAAACGCGTCATGGTGCTGCTCCTCGGAAAGTCGGGAGTGGAGAGGGAGAGGAAGGAAGCCGTCAGGCGGACTCGACCAGCACCGCGGTGCCCTGGCCGACGCCCACGCACATCGTGGCCAGGCCGCGGCGGCCGCCGGTACGGCGCATCCGGTGCAGCAGGGTGGTGAGGATCCGGGCGCCGGAGCCGCCGAGCGGGTGGCCGAGCGCGATCGCGCCGCCGGTCGGGTTGACCAGCTCGGGGTCGATGCCCAGCTGGTCGACGGAGGCCAGCACCTGTGCCGCGAACGCCTCGTTCAGCTCGGCCTCCGCGAGGTCCGCCAGCGACCAGCCGGCCCGGGCGAGCACCTTGCGGGTGGCCGGGACCGGGCCGATGCCCATCACGTCCGGGTGCACGCCCGCCGAGGCGCCGGCCACGTACCGGCCGAGCGGCTCCAGTCCGAGGTCGCCGAGCGCCTCCTCGCTGACCAGGACCAGCCCGGCGGCGCCGTCGTTCATCGGTGAGGCGTTGCCCGCCGTCACCGTGCCGTCGGGGCGGAAGGCGGGCTTGAGCCGGGCGAGCTTCTCCAGGCTGGTGTCCTCGCGGATCGACTCGTCCTGGTCGACGGTCACCCCGTCGGCCCGCTCGACCGGGACCAGCTCGGCGTCGAACCGGCCGTCCTTGCGCGCGGCGGCGGCCAGCTGGTGGCTGCGCAGCGCGAAGGCGTCCTGCCGCTCCCGGGTGATGCCGTACCGGCCGGCCACCTCCTCGGCGGTCTCGCCCATCGAGAGCACGCCGTGCAGTTCGGCCATCCGCGGGTTGGTGAGCCGCCAGCCGAGCCGGGTGTCGAAGGTCTCGATCCGGTGCGGCAGCGCCTCGTCTGGGCGGGGCAGGACGAACGGGGCACGGGTCATCGACTCGCAGCCGCCGGCCAGCACCACGTCCGCCTCGCCGGAGCCGATCGCCCGGGCGGCCATGGTGACGGCCTCCAGGCCGGAGGCGCAGAGCCGGTTCACGGTGGCGCCGGGCACGCTGTCGGGCAGCCCGGCGAGCAGGACGGCCATCCGGGCCGCGTTGCGGTTGTCCTCGCCGGCCTGGTTGGCGGCGCCCCAGTAGACGTCGTCGATCCGGGCCGGGTCGAGGGCGGGCAGGTCGGCGAGCAGGGCGCGCAGCACGGTGGCCGAGAGGTCGTCGGGGCGGACGTGGGCGAGCGCTCCGCGCAGCCGGCCGATGGGTGTGCGGCGGGCGGCGGCGAAGTAGACGGGACGCACGGCGTCGGATCTCCTTCTGGGAGAGGGGTGAGGGTGGTGGGGTGCCGGCCGGGAGGGGTGCCCCGGTGGCGGGTCAGAAGGCGTTGACGCCGGTGAGCGCGCGCCCGATGAGCAACTGGTGGATCTGGCTGGTGCCCTCGTAGAGGGTCATCACCCGCGCGTCGCGCAGGTACTTGCCGACGGGGTACTCGTCGATGAAGCCGTAGCCGCCGAACACCTGGAGCGCGTTGTTGGCGGCCCGCACCGCCGCCTCGCTCGCGAAGAGCTTGGCGACGGAGGACTCGGTGGCGAACGGCAGGCCGCGGTCGATGTGGTCGGCGACCTTCCAGGTGAGCAGCCGGGCGGCCTCGACGTCCACGGCGATCCCGGCGAGCAGTTGCTGCACCAGCTGGTGCGAGGCGATCGGCGCGCCGAACTGCTCGCGCTCGCCGGCGTACCGGACGGCGGCGTCCAGGCAGGCCCGGGCGATGCCGACGCAGCCGGCGGCGACGGACATCCGGCCCTTGGCGAGGGCGGCCATCGCGACGGTGAAGCCCTTGCCGACCTCGCCGAGCCGGGCGCTGTCGGGCACCCGGACGCCGTCGAAGGAGAGTGCGGCGGTGGCCTGGCCGCGCAGGCCGAGCTTGCCGTGGATCTCGGTGCGCTCGAAGCCGGGCAGTCCGGTGGGGACGAGGAAGGCGGTGATGCCGCGGTGGCCGGGTTCGCCGGTGCGGGCGAAGACCAGGGCGACGTCGGCCCAGGTGCCGTTGGTGATGAAGGTCTTGGTGCCGCTCAGCAGCCAGTGGCCGTCGCCGTCGCAGACGGCCCGGGTGGTGAGGTTGGCGGCGTCGGAGCCGGTGCCGGGTTCGGTGAGGGCGAAGCAGCCGAGCGCCTCGCCGGAGGTGAGCCGGGGCAGCCAGTGCCGCTTCTGCTCCTCGGTGCCGAAGGCGTTGACCGACTTGGCGACCAGACCGAGCGAGACGGAGACGATGCCGCGCACGGCGGAGTCGCCGCGGCCCAGCTCCTCCAGGACGAGGCAGTAGGCGAGGTGGTCGCCGCCGCTGCCGCCGTACTCCTCGGGGAGGGTCAGCCCGAGGAAGCCGAGCTTGCCGAGGCGGCCGACGATCGTGCGGTCCACCGATTCGGCGCGGTCCCAGGCGGCGGCGTGCGGGGCGATCTCGCGGTCCGTGAAGGAGGCCGCGAGGTCGCGGACGGCGGCCTGTTCCTCGGAGAGCTCAAGATCCATGGCGAGCGACCCATCCGGTTAAACTAGCGCTGCAAGTTTTACCGGGACTGTAGCCCCGGGCCGGGCCTCCTGGGAAGGGGGACCTGCCAGAATCGGGCCCGTCCCGCACCGAGCCCACCCGACCGGACGCACCGGCCGGACGGCTGGACCGCACACCCGCCCTCACCGCCCGCACCACCCTCACACCCGCACCGCCCGCCCGCCCGCCCGCACCGCCCGCCCGCACCGCCCGCCCGCCCGCACCCGACCCGTCCACCGGAGGAGCCGCGCCGATGCCCCGCCCGCGCACCCCCCTGCTCAACCGCGAGCGCATCGTCGCCGCCGCGCTGCGGCTGGTCGACGAGGAGGGCCTGGCCGCGCTCTCCACCCGCCGCCTGGCCGGCGAGCTCTCGGTGAGCGGGCCGTCCCTCTACAACCACTTCGCCACCAAGGACGAACTGCTGGACGCGGTGGTGGACGGGGTGATCGGGGAAGTCGACCTGTCGATGTTCGGCGCCGGTGCGCCCTGGCCGGAGGCGCTGCGGGACTGGGCCCGCTCCTACCGGGCCGCGCTCGCCGCCCACCCCAACATCGTCCCGGTGCTGGCCCAGGGCCCCGGGCGCCGGCCGAACGCGCTGCGGCTGGCCGACGCCGTGTTCGGCTGCCTGGTCGAGGCCGGCTGGCCGCGCGGGCAGGCGACCAGGATCGGCGCGCTGATGCGCTACTTCGTCACCGGCTCGGCGCTGGCCTCCTTCGCGGCCGGCTTCCCGGAGGACGCCGGGCTGTACGACGCGGCCGACTACCCCCACCTCGGCGAGGCGCACCGGTTGGCCGAGCACCGGGCGGCCGTGGACGAGGGCGCCTTCGAGACCGGGCTGGAGGCGCTGCTCGACGGGCTGGCGCTGCGCTTCGAACGGCTGACGCAGGACCTCGGACCGGGCCCTCACCAGGGCTCGCGCGCCACGAACGCCGGTCGCAGCTCGGGGTCCACCGGGTCGTAGTACCGGTGGTAGACGGGCGTCAGCCCGCCGGAGACCGGCGGCACGATCCAGCTCCAGTCCGCGGGCGTCGGCCGGCCGAGCCGCTTCTCCTGCGCGATGTGCTTGAGGAACCGCTCCGACTCGGTGTGGTGGTCGGCCATGGTCACCCCGGCCTCCTGGAACGAGTGCAGCACCGCGACGTTCAGCTCCACCAGCGCGCGGTCCCGCCAGAGGGTGCGCTCGTGGGAGGTGTCCAGGCCGAGCCGTTCGGCGACGGTGGCCAGCATCGCGTAGCGGTCGGCGTCGGCCAGGTTCCGGGCACCGATCTCGGTGCCCATGTACCAGCCGTTGAACGGCGCGGTCGGGTAGCGGACCCCGCCGATCTCCAGCGTCATGTCACTGATCGCCGGCACCGCGTACCAGCGCAGGCCGAGCTCGGCGAACCACGGGTGCTCCGGGTGCGAGAGCCGGACCTCCAGGGTGGTGTCCTCCGGCAGTTCGTACCACTCGGGCCGCTCGCCGGGCCGCTCCTGGACCAGCAGCGGCAGCACCTCGAACGGCTCCTCGCCGCACTTCCAGCCGAGGTCGCGGGCCCGGGCGGCGAGCTGCGCGCCGGCCGGGTCGCCGGTCCAGCCGCCGTCCGGGGCGGGGTGCCCGGCGTAGCGGATCAGCTGCTGGTTGACGATCCGGGCGGCCGGACGGCCCGGCCGGTCGGGGGCGAACACCGAGACCACGGGGCGGATCCGGCCCTCGTTGGTGGCCGTGCGCAGGTGCTCGAAGCACTCGGCGGCGATGTCGTCGGCGGATGAGAGGTGGCGCAGGTCGCGCACCACCAGGCTGCGCCAGTACAGCCGGCCGATGCAGCGGGCGGCGTTGCGCCAGGCGAGCCGGGCGCCGTGGGCGAGTTCGGCGGGGGTGTGCTCGTAGGTGCCGGTGCGGTCGATCTCGTCGAGCACGGCGCGGACCCGGGCCGCGGCGTCGCCGGCGGCGGGTTGCTCGCGGTGGAACTGCCGGACGAAGTCGGCCGCCTGCCGGGGGTCGGTGAAGTGGTCGTCGGCGGCCGTGTCCGGGGGAGCGGCGGCCGGGCCCGGGGGTTCCTCCGGCACCAGGTGGCCGTGGACGTGGCCGTGCGAGTACGGGCAGGCGCCGACGGGTGCGGCGCCGGCGCGGCGCGGGCCGCGGTCGGTCCGGTCGGCGCGGTCCGTTCGGTCGCCGCGGGTGCTGCGGGTGCGTAGCCGGTCGAAGATCAAGGACATCCCTCCTGCCGGACAGGAAACCGGAGGTGCCCGGCCCGCCGCAGAGAGTGAACGATTCGGCCCCCGACCCCGGCGCTCTCGCGCTAGGGTGCGGGGGCCGAGGGGCACCTCGAACAGGGGCCTCAGCCCATGTCCTCCAGGCGGACGCCCTTGGTCTCCTTCATGAACCTCGCCACGAAGACGATCGACAGCGCCGCGAACACCGCGTACGCGAGGTAGGTCGCCGACAGGCTCCAGCGCGAGAGCGCCGGGAACGAGACGGTGATCGCCCAGTTGGCGATCCACTGCGCGGAGGCGGCCACCGAGAGCGCGGCGGCGCGGATCCGGTTGGGGAACATCTCGCCGAGCATCACCCAGACCACCACGCCCCAGGACAGCGCGAAGAACAGCACGAAGGCGTTGGCGGCGATCAGCGCCACGGTGCCCTGGAGGTCGGGCAGGGTGACGTCGTCCCCGCTGCCGGTGGCGGAGGAGAACGCCCAGGCGCAGGCGCCCAGGGCGACGGCCATGCCGGCCGAGCCGATCAGGGCGAGCGGCTTGCGGCCGATCCGGTCGACCAGCAGGATCGCGATCACGGTGCCGAGGATGTTGATGACCGAGCCGATGAAGCTGATCAGCAGCGAGTTGGACTGGTCGATGCCGACGGACTGCCAGAGGATCGACGAGTAGTAGAAGATCACGTTGATGCCGACGAGCTGCTGGAACACCGACAGGCCGATGCCGACCCAGACGATCGGCAGCAGGCCGAAGCGGCCGCCGAGCAGGTCGCGGAAGCGCGGCCGGTGGTCCGAGTCGATCAGGCCGCGGATCTCGGCGATCCGGGCCTCGGTGTCGGAGTCCCGGCCCTCGATGTCGGCGAGCACGGCGCGGGCCTCGTCGAGGCGGTCGGCGGCGATCAGGAAGCGCGGCGACTCGGGGATGGTCGAGGCCAGCGCGAAGTAGACGGCGGCCGGCACGACGCAGATGCCGAGCATCCACTGCCACGCCTCCAGGCCGAGCAGCTCGCCGCGGGTGTCGCCGCCGGCGGCGTCCGCCAGCAGCCAGTTGACCAGCTGCGAGATCGCGATCCCGAGCACGATCGCGGCCTGCTGGAAGGAGGCGAGCCGGCCCCGGTACTTGGTCGGCGCGACCTCGGCGATGTAGGTCGGGGCGATCACCGAGGCGATGCCGATGGCCGCTCCGCCGAGGACCCGCCAGAAGGCGAGGTCCCAGGCGGAGAACGGCAGCATCGAGCCGATCGCGCTGACCGCGAACAGCAGCGCCCCGGCCTTCATCACGGTGATCCGGCCGTAGCGGTCGGCGAACCGGCCGGCCAGGGCGGCGCCGACGGCCGAGCCCAGCAGCGCCGAGGAGACGATCAGGCCGGTCACGCCGTCGCCGACGCCGAACTTCTCCTGGATGCCGGAGACCGCGCCGTTGATCACGGAGCTGTCGTAGCCGAACAGGAAGCCGCCGAGGGCCGCGGCGGCGGTGATGAAGACGACGAAGCCGAGCCGGCCGGACGGTGCCGGCGCGGGCTCCGCCCCCGAGGCCCCCGAGGGCCCCGAGGGCTCCACGGACTGCTGGGTGACGCTCACGATCTTGACTCCTGGTACTCAACGCTGAGCTTGGTAGCCGAGATCGTAACCCCTCAATGTTCAAGTGTTGTACGTGGGATGCCGCCCAAGTCCCTTCAATGATTCGTAAGGTGAAAAATCAAATACCGGATCCGTCCGTCGTCCGGAACCCGCTCAGGCCGGGTGGGCCAGCGACAGGCCGAACCGGCCCCGCTCGTCCGTCCACCAGGCCGAGAGCCGCAGCCCGGCCGCCGCCAGCTCCTCGGCCACCCGCTCCCGGCGGAACTTCGCCGACACCTCGGTGCGCAGTTCCTCGCCCTCCTCGAAGTGCACCGGCAGGTCCAGCGCCGGGATCTTCACGGTCTGGTCGGCGAGCGAGCGCAGCCGCATCTCGATCCACTCCCGCTCCGGGTCCCAGAGCGCCACGTGCGCGAAGGAGTCCGGCTCGAAGTCGGCGGACAGCTCGCGGTTCAGCACGTTGAGCACGTTCCGGTTGAACTCCGCGGTCACCCCGGCCGCGTCGTCGTAGGCGGCGACCAGCACCGCCGGGTCCTTGACCAGGTCGGTGCCGAGCAGCAGGAAGTCACCGGGGTCGAGCGCCTCCCGCAGCCCGCGCAGGAAGGCGGCCCGCTCGGGCGGCAGCAGGTTGCCGAGGGTGCCGCCGAGGAAGGCGACCAGCCGGGGGCCGCCGGCCGGCGGCAGGTCGAGCCGGGCGGTGAAGTCGGCCAGTACGCCGTGCACCGCGAGACCCGGGTACTCCTCGGCGAGGGCCTCCCCGGCCGAGGTCAGCGCGCTCTCGCTGACGTCCACCGGCACGTACGTCCCCAGTGTGCCGAGGTCGCGCAGCGCGTCCAGGAGCAGCCGGGTCTTCTCGGAGGAGCCCGAGCCGAGCTCGACCAGGGTGCGGGCCCGGGTGGCGGCGGCGATCTCGCCGGCCCGGGCGGTGAGGATGGCCCGCTCGGCGCGGGTCGGGTAGTACTCGGGCAGCCGGGTGATCTCCTCGAACAGCTCGCTGCCGCGCGCGTCGTAGAACCACTTGGGCGGCAGCGTCTTGGGCTCGGCGGTCAGGCCGGACTGGACGTCGTGCCGCAGCGCCGTGCTGAAGTGGTCGGCGGGCAGCAGCCGGGTGAGATCAAAGGTGCTCATGACAGGCGGATCCTCTGTTCAGGAAGTGAAGATGTTGACCGGAGGCGTGGCGCTCAGAGCGGCTTGATGGTCACCCCGTCCGGCCCGGCCAGCAGCAGCGACCGGTCCGGCACGGTGGCCCAGTCGGGGTGGTCGTCGGAGGGCTCGGAGGCCACCAGCACCCCGAGGCCGGGCACGGTCCGGTGGTGCAGGGTGTCGCCCCAGGCGGTGGCGGCGATCTCCCGGCCGTCGGTGAGCAGCAGGTTCATCCGGCCGGTGGTGTGCGCGGCCGCGTCCGCGACCGTGCCGGCCAGCGCTTCGCCGAGTCCGGCGCCGGCGCGCAGCCGGTGCACGGCGAGCGCCCACAGCAGGGCCGAGTCGGTGCGGGCCACCAGGCTGAGCAGTTCGGCCGGCGGCAGCAGCGCGGCCAGCGCGCCGGTCCCCTCCGGCCAGTCGGCCAGCGCCCCGTTGTGGCTGAACAGCCAGCGCCCGGCGGCGAACGGCGCGGCCGCCTCCTCGCCGGCCGCGCAGCCCTCGGTGGCCGAGCGGACCGCCGCCAGCAGTGCCCGGGTGCGCAGGACCCGGGCGAGGTCGCCGAAGGAGGTGTCGGCCCAGATCGGCCCGGCCCGCCGGTAGCGGGCGGGCACCTCGTCGCCGTCCGCGTACCAGCCGAGGCCGAAGCCGTCCACGTTGACGGTGCCGTACTGCTGGAGGCGCGGGGCCCAGGACTGCCGGTGGAGGCCGAACGGCGGCTCCACCAGCAGGGCCCGGGGCGACACCGGCTCGCCGACGTAGGCGAGGTGGCGGCACATCAGCCGGCCTCCCGGGCGGGGGAGGTGGCGGGGCCGTCCGCCGTGTCCGTGACGTCGGCGGCGGTGCGGAACCCGGCGAAGATCTGCCGCCGGACCGGGTAGTCCCAGTTGCGGAAGGTGCCCCGGCAGGCGACCGGCGCCACCGCGAAGCAGCCGCCGCGCAGCACCTTGTACTCGGGACCGAAGAACACCTCCGAGTACTCCCGGTACGGCCAGGCCCGGAAGCCCGGGTACGGCCGGAAGTCGCTGGCTGTCCACTCCCACACGTCGCCCATCAACTGCCGTGCCCCGTAAGGAGACTGGCCCTCGGGGTAGCTGCCGGCCGGGGCCGGGCGCAGATGCCGCTGGCCCAGGTTGGCGTGCTCGGGGCCGGGGGTGCCGTCGCCCCACGGGTAGCGGCGCGAGCGGCCGGTGGCCGGGTCGTGCCGGGCGGCCTTCTCCCACTCCGCCTCGGTCGGCAGCCGGCGTCCGGCCCACCGGGCGTAGGCGTCCGCCTCGTACCAGCTGACGTGCAGCACCGGTTCGTCCAGCGGGACGGGTTCCAGCACCCCGAACCGTCGGCGTTGCCACTGGCCGTCCTCGCGGCGCCAGAACAGCGGCGCGGTCAGGTCGGCGCTCCGCCGGTGCGCCCAGCCCTCGGGGGTCCACCAGTGCGGCTCGTCGTAGCCGCCGTCCTCGACGAACCGCAGGTAGGCGCCGTTGGTGACCGGGGTGGTGTCCAGCCGGTAGGCGGGCAGGTCGACGCGGTGTGCCGGGCGTTCGTTGTCCAGTGCCCAGGGCTCGGTGTCGGTGCCCATGGTGAACGGGCCGGCCGGGACGAGCACCTCGGCGGGCAGCGCGGCCGCGTCGGCGGGGGCGGGCGGGGGCGGGGGAGCGGCCAGCGCGGGTTCGCCCTTGCGCAGCTGATGGGTGATCAGCATCGTTTCGTCGTGCTGCTGCTCGTGCTGGGCGATCATGCCGAAGGCGAACCCGGCGTCGAGCAGCGGCGCGCCCTCCAGGGGGCTGGCGGCGAGCAGGTCGAGCACCCGGCCGCGCACCTCGCCGGCGTAGGCGCGGGCCTCCCCGGGCGGCAGCAGCGGCAGCGTGGGGCGCTCCGAGCGGGGGTGCTCGAAGGCGTCGTAGAGCGGGTCGATCTCGGGGTGCATCGGGTCGCGGCCGCCGATGTTGCGCAGCAGCCAGAGCTCCTCCTGGTTGCCGATGTGGGCGAGGTCCCAGACCAGCGGCGACATCAGCGGGGAGTGCTGGGCGGTGAGGTCGTGGTCCTCGACGCAGTCGGTGAGCGCGGCGGTGCGGGCGCGGGCGGCCAGCAGTTCGGCGGCGATGGTCTCGCGCAGCGCCTCGGGTGACAGCGCCTCGGGTGACGGGGCTTCCGGCGCAGGGGTCCCCGGCGGGCGTGCCCCGGGCGGGCGGGTCTCCCGGGCACCGCGGTCGGCGCGGGTGTCGTCGATCATGGTGTGGCCTCCTCGGGCGGAGTGCGTCGGGTGCCGGAGCGCAGGGCGTCCAACTGGTCGTCGGCCGGGCAGCGGCCGCGCGCGGGGTAGCGCTCGGCGAACGCGGCGACGGTGGCGCGCAGCCGTTCGGCGCCGGGCAGGCGGCCCAGCGCGGCGTCGGCGGCGGCGAAGCAGGTGAGGGCGGCGCGGCGCAGCTCGGGGTCGGCCGTCGCCAGGGCGGCGGCGCGGCGCCAGACGTCGCTGCGCGGCGCGCGCGGACCGGCGGCGCCCGGTGGCGGCTCCAGCGGCTCCAGGGCGGCGAGCGCGGTGTCCGCGGCGACCGGGTCGTCCAGCAGTGCGGTGACCAGGGCGGCGGGGACGATCCAGCCATCCCCGGGCTGGGCGTCGATCATCCGCAGTTCCAGGTGGCCGCGCGGGCGGACCGGTGGGAACAGCGTGGTGCGGTGGTAGTCGAGGTCGGCCAGGGTGGGCGGCCGTTCGCCGCCGCCGCGCAGCCAGTCGAGGAAGGTCAGTCCGCTGGGCGCGGTCCACGGCAGGCCGTCGCGGCGGCGCACGCAGAGCACCTGGGCGTCCAGCACGTACCGGGTCCAGGCCTCGCGCGGGTCGCCGTGGTCGGGCGCGGGGGCCAGGGTGCGGGAGGGGTCCATCCGGGACCAGACGGTCTGCCGGGTGGACCGGTGCCCGGTGGGGCGGCCGTCCAGCAGCGGCGAGTTGGCGAAGGCGGCGACCAGCACCGGGCCGAGCCGGTGGGCGAGGTGCCAGCGGCGGTCCAGCGCCTGCGGGCCGCTCTCCGCCCCGGCGTCCAGGCAGACCTGGAGCGAGGCGGTGCCGGTCATCATGATCCGGCCCCAGGGCCCGGCCGAGTCGAAGTGGTGCTCCATCGCGAGGTAGCGCGGGTGGTCCAGCACCATCCGGCGGGGGCGGGCCAGCGGGTCGGTGCCGGTGCCGGTGAGGCGCAGGCCCTGGGCGGCGAAGGCGTTCCGCAGGGCGGCGAGGTCGCGCCGGGTGTCGGCGACGCAGCCGGTGAGGCTGTCGGCGGGCGGGGAGCTGAGCTCTACCTGACCGCCGGGTTCGAGGGTGAGGCGGGCGCCTGAGGGGAGCCACGTCCCGTCGGGGCCGCCGAGCGGCAGTGCGTCCAGTGCGCTGTGCAGTCGTTCCGGGGGGACCGGTTCGTCGGGACATCGGTCGTCGTGGACGAACCACTCGAGCTCGACGCCGACCAGCCTGGGCGGGCCGATCTTGAAGCAGACGCCCGTCATGTGGCTGCGGGCGGCCGACTCGGTGAGCGGGGTCACCGAGTCGGCGGGAGGTCCAGCGCTCTGCCGGTCGGGCGGAGCGGACGGTCGGAGGGGTATCACCGGACTCACCATCCTCGGGGCACGGGTGCGGCCCGGACTACCCTGCCCAGTCTGCTACGGACCATGCGGGGGCGCCGCGCAAACATCTGGTGAAGGACTGTCCTCGCAGGTCAGGGCCGGTGCGAACGGGTGAATCGGGGTATTTCGACGCGTCGGGTTCAGCCCGTGGGGCCGGTGGGACGGCCGGCGGGTCCGCCGGGCGGACGGGCGCCGAGGTGGGCCGCCAGGCCGCGCCTCCCGCGCCGCATCATCACCGCGTGGTTGGCCCGGAACAGCGGCCGGGCGGGCAGCGCCAGCAGACGCAGCAGCGGCTTGGCCGGGCGGGTGTCCTCCTCGAACAGGACCAGGCTGCCGCCCGTGCCGTCCGCCGCGACCGTCCAGCGGGACCAGCCGGTGAGGTCGCCGTCCATGGCCGCCTCCAGGACCCCGGCGGCGCGGTCCCGGCGCACCGGGGTCAGCCCGATCACCAGCCGGTAGGGGAGCAGCGCCCGGACCAGGACCTCGCCCCGGTCCGGCCCGGTCTCCCGGACGGAGCGGATCTCCGGCCACCAGCGCGGGTAGCCGGGGACGTCGGCGAGCGCCGCGAAGACCGCCGTCGGCGGGGCGGCCAGCCGCCACACGCCGCGGAAGCGGTAGTGGTTGGGGTCCACGGGGGCACTGTAGTCCCGGCCGGGCCCGCTCCGTCATGGTGCCGGGCCCGGCCCGTCATGGTGCCGGGCCCGGCCCGTCATGGTGCCGGGTCTCCGCCGGGCACCGTGCCGACCGCCCGCGCCGGCCACCCTCCGGGTTCGGCCAGCGCGAAGGCGGTGTTCACCAGTGCCACGTGACTGAACGCCTGCGGGGTGTTGCCGAGTTGGCGCCGGGCGCGCGGGTCCCACTGCTCCGAGAGCAGGCCCAGGTCGTTGGCCAGGCCGACCACCCGGGCGAACAGTTCGCGCGCCTCGTCGCGCCGCCCGGTCGCGGCGAGCGCGTCCGCGAGCCAGAACGAGCAGGCGAGGAACGCGCCCTCGCCGCCGGGCAGTCCGTCGGTGCCGGGCGCCGGACGGTAGCGGCGGACCAGCCCGCCGTGGTCCAGGCCGTCCCGCACGGCGTCGACGGTGCGCACCACCCGCGGGTCGTCGGGCGGCAGGAAACCGCTCTTGACCACGAACAGCGTGGCCGCGTCCAGCCCGTGCCCGCCGTAGTGCTGGACGAACACGCCCCGGCGCCGGTCGTAGCCGTGGGCGCAGACGTCGGCGTGCACCGCGTCCCGCATGGCCCGCCAGCGGTCGGTCGGCGCGGGCAGTCCGGTGGCCTCGGCGAGCCGCACCGCCCGGTCGGCGGCGACCCAGCACATCACCTTGGAGTGGACGAAGTGGCGTCGCGCGCCGCGCACTTCCCACAGGCCCTCGTCGGGCTCGCGCCAGTGCTGTTCGAGGTGGCCCATCAGCGCCCGCAGCAGCGTCCAGACGTGCCGCTCCATCGGGATGCCGGCCAGCAGCGCCAGATGCAGGGTGTCGACCACCTCGCCGTGGACGTCGAGCTGGAGCTGCCCGACGGCGGCGTTGCCGAACCGGACCGGGCGCGAGCCGAGGTAGCCGGGCAGCCAGTCGGCGACGGTCTCGGTGACGACGCGCTCGCCGGCCACCCCGTAGAGGGCCTGGAGGTCGCGGGGGTCGCCGGCGATGGCGCGCAGCAGCCAGTGGCGCCAGGCGGCGGCCTCCTCGCGGAAGCCGCCGCGCAGCAGCGCGGAGAGCGTCATCGAGGAGTCCCGCAGCCAGCAGAACCGGTAGTCCCAGTTGCGCGGGCCGCCGATGTGCTCGGGCAGCGAGGCGGTGGCGGCGGCGACGATGCCGCCGGTGGGCGCGTAGGCGAGCGCCTTGAGGGTGATCAGCGAGCGGAGCACGGCGGCCCGCCACTCGCCGTCGTAGCGGCAGCCCGCCGCCCAGCGCCGCCAGGCGTCGACGGTCGTGAGCAGCTCGGCGTCCGGGTCGGTGCCGGGGGCGGCGCGCAGGTGCGAGGGCTGCCAGGTGAGCACGAACGGGACGCGCAGGCCCGGGGTGACGGTGACCTCGGAGACGGTGGTGCCGTCGGTGCCGTAGGTGTGCACCCCGGGCGGGACGCGCAGCCAGGCGGAGTCGGGGCCGGCCACGGCGACCCGGTGGTGGGCGGTGCGGCGCACCCACGGGTCGATCCGCCCGTAGTTGAACCGCAGCCGCAGTTCGCCGCGGACCGGGACGGCGCCCTCGAGTCCCTCGACGATCCGGACCAGCCGCGGCGGGTGCCGTCGGTCCGTGCCGCGCTGCGGCATGAAGTCGGTGATCCGGACCCGGCCCTCGGGGGTGTGCCACTCGCTGTCGAGGACGAGGCTGTCCGGCCGGTAGCGGCGGGTGGTGCACCCGCCGGCGCCGGCGGGTGCGAGCCGCCAGGCGCCGTGCCGCCCGTCGCCGAGCAGGGCGGCGAAGCAGCTGGGGGAGTCGAACCGGGGCAGGCAGAGCCAGTCGACGGCGCCGTCCCGGCCGACCAGGGCGGCGGTCTGCAGGTCGCCGATCAGGGCGTAGTCCTCGATGCGTCCGGCCATCGGGTCCATTCTCGGCGCTCCGGGCGCCGCCCGCAGATCCGTCGGGGTGCCGCCCGCGGGTCCGCCCGGGGCTGCCCGCGGATCCGTGGGGCGCCGCCCGCAGGTGTGCCCGGGGTCCTGGAAAGGACCGCGTCACTCCGCTTGCACGCGTTCGACGTGCAAGGGAGGATCTTGTGTGCTTGTAGTCTCATCAGTCTCAGCCATCACGGCAGACGACTGATTCATCGGAACCGGAACGAAGGAGTCCCGAGGATGCGGCGACCGAACTGGGTACCGGAGGGCACGGACCTGGACAAACCGAACGCCGCCCGGGTCTACGACTACTACCTCGGAGGCTCGCACAACTTCGAGGTGGACCGGGAGATGGCCCGCAAGGCGATCGCCCTGTGGCCGGAGCTGCCGCAGATCATGCGCTCCAACCGGGCCTTCCTGCGCCGCGCCGTCCAGTTCACCGCCGAACGCGGCATCAGCCGCTTCCTGGACATCGGCTCCGGCATCCCCACCTTCGGCGCCGTGCACGAGATCGCCCGCGCGGTCCGTCCGGAGTCCCGGGTCGTCTACATCGACCGCGACCCGGTCGCCGTCGCCCACAGCCGGCTGCTGCTCGAGGACGACTCGGGCAGCGTCGTCGTCCAGGCCGACGTCCGCGACGTCGACGACCTGATGTCCCGCCCCGAGGTGACCGCCCTGCTCGCGGCCGGCGAGCCGGTGGCCGTCCTGCTGGTCGCCGTCATGCACTTCGTCCAGGACGCGGACGACCCGTGGAAGCTGATCGCGGTCATCCGCGACGCCCTCCCGCCGGGCAGCGCCCTGGTGCTCTCGCACGCCTCCCTGGAGGGCCGTCCCGACCAGGCCGAGGACCACCAGCGGCTCTACCGGATGACGCCCACGCCGCTGACGATGCGCACCGTCGAGCAGATCACCGGGATGTTCGCCGGCTTCGACATCGTCGAGCCCGGCGTCGTCTACCTGCCGCAGTGGCGCCCGGACCAGCCGGAGGCCGTCGGGGAGCACCCGGAGCGGATGACCGGGGTGGCGGGTGTGGGGTTCCGCCCGTGACCGGTGCACCGGAACCGGGCAGCGGCGCCGAACGGTTCCCCGAGGACTGGGCGCGGCTGCTCTCCGGTGACCACGGCACGGCGGTCCACCCCGGCCTGCTCGACCGGCTGGTGTCCGGGACCGCCGGGCTGCTCCGCCGCGCCCAGCTGGACGAGCCCTTCGAGCCGCACCTGGCCGCGGAGGCCGGCGCGCAGCTCGTCGAGGCCCAGTTCACCGACCCGATCGTGCTGGCCCGCGCGCTGGAGCTGCTCCAGCGGCAGCCGTCCGCCGACGGCCGGGGGCCGGCCCTGTGCGGCGCGTTCGCGGCCGGCTGGGCGGCCGCCCTGCGCGAGCGCACCCTGCGCGAGCAGGAGGCCATCCGCACCGCCGCCGACGTCGCCCAGAAGGAGGCCGAGCGGGCGCTGCGGGCGTCCGAGGCGCGGTTCCGGGCGCTGTTCGAGAGCGCCGCGATCGGCATCGGCATCGGCGACACCGACGGCAACATCCTGGCCGTCAACAAGGCTCTCCAGGAGCTGTTCGGGGCCGGCCCGGAGGACATGATCGGCCGCCGGGTCGGCGACCTCGTCCACCCCGAGGACGGCGACAACGTCTGGGACGTCTACGAGGAACTGGTCAGCGGCAAGCGCGAGTACTTCCAGTTCGACAAGCCGTACTACCGGCAGGACGGCGAGGTGGTCTGGACCCACCTGACGGTCTCGCTGATCCGCGACGACGACGGCGTCCCGCAGTACCAGGTCGCGATGCTGGAGGACGTCACCGACCGCTACCGGCTCCAGGAGCGGCTGCGCCACCAGGCCACCCACGACCCGCTCACCGGGCTGCCCAACCGGGCCGCGTTCTTCGAACGGCTGGAGAAGCTCTTCGAGGACCCGGACCCGGGCGCCCGGTTCGGACTCTGCTACGTCGACCTCGACGGCTTCAAGGTGGTCAACGACAGTCTCGGCCACGACACCGGGGACCAGCTGCTGTCCGCCGTCGCGGCCCGGCTGAAGGCCGCGCTCAGCCCGCTCGGCCACCTGGTGGCCCGGCTCGGCGGCGACGAGTTCGTGGTCCTGCTGGAGAACAGCCGCGGCGAGCAGGAGGCCGTCGCCGCCGCGAAGACCGTGCTCAAGGCGCTGGCCGGGCCGGTGCTGATCGGTGACCACAAGCTCGCCGTCGGCGCCAGCGTCGGCGTGCTGGAGCGCCGGGTCTCCACCACCACCCCCGGCGCCGCCGTCCGGGCCGCGGACCTGACGCTCTACCGGGCCAAGGAGGCCGGCCGGGGCCGCTGGACGCTCTTCGACCCCAAGGAGAACGCCCGCGCCGTGTCCCGCTACGCGGTGTCGGTGCGGATGCCCGCCGCGCTGGACCGGGGCGAGTTCTTCATCGACTACCAGCCGCTGTACGCGCTGGCCGACGGCCGGCTCGCCGCCGTCGAGGCGCTGGTGCGCTGGCGCCACCCTCAGCTCGGGGTGCTCGGGCCGGACGAGTTCGTCACCACCGCCGAGGAGACCGGGCTGATCATGCCGCTCGGCCGCTGGGTGCTGGAGCAGGCCTGCGGTCAGGCCGCCGACTGGATCCGGCGGTTCGGCGACGCCGCGCCGCAGCTCAACGTCAACCTGGCGGTCCGCCAGGCCCGCAGCGCCGCCCTGGTCGGCGACCTCAACCGGATCCTCGACAGCACCGGGCTGGACCCGGCCCGGCTCCAGCTGGAGATCACCGAGTCCACCGTGGTCGGTCCGGAGGACGAGGCGCTGCGCACCCTGCACGGCCTGGTCGAGCAGGGCGTCTCGCTCGCCGTCGACGACTTCGGGACCGGCTGGTCCAACCTCGCCTACCTGCGCGACCTGCCGGTCTCCGGGCTGAAGATCGCCGGGTCCTTCGTCGGCGACCTGCACGACCCGGCCAAGGACGAGGAGACCGGCTGGCGGATCGTCAGCGGTCTGGTGTCGATGGCGCACGCCCTCGGGCTGACCGTCACCGCCGAGGGCGTGGAGACCCGCCGGGACGCCGAGCGACTGCGCGTCATCGGCTGCGACTGGGCGCAGGGCTGGCACTTCGGGCGGCCGGTGCGGCCGGCCGAGATCGCCCGGCGGATCGCCGAGGAGCCGCAGGGCCGCCCGGTCGCGGTCCGGGGGCACGCGGTGACGCACGGAGATTAGTCCCAAAAACGGACAAATCACCCTTGACGTGGTGAGGTGACCGAGCGCACGATGAGGTCCTGGCAGTCCCCGCACCGCCCGTGCGGGATCCCCGCCAGTACGACGGACCGGCGCTTCCCCGGCGCCCGGGACCAGCGGTGCGCACCCCCTTCGGCCGCCCGGTTCCCGGCGGTCCCCCGACGTCCCACGGTCCGTCGACCAGCCCCCTCGGGGCTTTCCCGGGCTCCGAGCCCCGCGTGCTCCGCACGTACGGGCCCGCCCCGTTCCACCGGGCCGCGCCGCGCCTCCGCGCCGGGCGCGCCCGTCACAGCCAGGGGCCGCGCCGCCCCCGCCGTCCATCGGTCCGTCCGGCGCCAGGCCCACCACCTCTTCGCCGAGAGGCCGGCTTTCGATGAGCACCACCGCGCCCCCGAGCGCCCGCCCCGACCGCCACGACGGCTCCGCCCGCCCCGCCCGTCCCGACGGCCCCGCCCGCCCCGACGGTCACGACGGCCACCCGCTGCGCCGGGCCACCGACCGCGGCACCGAGCACGACCCCGCCCACCCCCGGCCGATGCGCCGGGCCGGGGACGTCGTCGTCACCCGCCGGACCGTCAGTCTGGTCGTCCCCGCCCGCAACGAGGCCCGCAACATCCCCTGGGTCTTCGAACAGATCCCGCGCTGCGTCGACGAGGTCATCCTGGTGGACGGCTCCTCCAGCGACGCGACCGTCCCGATGGCCCGGCACTGCCTGCCCACCGTGCGCAGCGTCGCCCAGCGGGGACCCGGCAAGGGCAACGCCCTGCGCACCGGCTTCGCCGCCGCCACCGGCGAGTACATCGTCATGATCGACGCCGACGGCTCCATGTGGCCCGGCGAGATCCCGCACTTCCTGCACTTCCTCGACCACGGCTACGACTTCGTCAAAGGATCGCGCTGCATCGGCGGCGGCGGATCGCTGGACCTCACCCGGGTCCGCTCGATGGGCAACCGCGCCCTGCTCGCCGTCGCCAACCGCCTGTACGACGCGCGCCTCACCGACCTGTGCTACGGCTACTGCGCCTTCCGCCGCTCCTTCCTGGACGCGCTCGACCTGCGGTCCACCGGCTTCGAGATCGAGGCCGAGATGATCGCGCACGCGCTGCGCTCCGGACTGCGGATCGCCGAGGTGCCGAGCCTGGAACTCCCCCGCCGCAGCGGTCGCTCCCACCTCCACGCCGTCGCCGACGGCCGCCGGGTGCTGAGGACCCTGATCACCGAGCGTCCCGGCGCCCGGCCCTCGGCGACCGTCCCCGCGGAGGAGCAACGATGAAAGGCTCCGACCGGCGCACCGATGCAGCCTGCCCGCGTCCCGCCGCCCGCGACTCGCTCTACACCCCCGTCCGGGTGGTCGACCTGGACCTGGACGAGCCGAGCGGGCTGCGCTCGCCCGGCGGGTCCGGGGCCGACGACCCGGTCGGCCGCGTGTTGGCGTTGGTCCGGCTGCACGGGCACCCGCTCGGCCTGGTCACGGCCACCGGAACAGCCGGCGACACCGTCGCGCTGCGCCGGGCGCTGGTCGACGCCGCCCACCGGGAACTCCCCGTTCCCGCCCTGTCCACCGCGACACCCGCGGCGCGCCCGAGTCGGGTCGGGCGCGCCCGGGTGCCCGCGGGCCCGGTCACGGTCAGCGTGGTCATCTGCACCCGCGACCGGACCGAGTCACTGCGGAGCTGCCTGGACTCCCTGCTGCGGACCGGCTATCCGCACACCGAGGTCCTGGTCGTCGACAACGCTCCGCGCGACGACGCCACCGAACGCCTCGTCGCCGCGCACTACCGCGACCGCGTCCGGTACCTGCGCGAACCCGTGCCCGGGCTGGCCCGGGCCCGCAACCGCGGCCTGGCCGCGGCCCGCGGCGAGGTGGTGGCGTTCGCCGACGACGACCTGATCATCGACACCGGCTGGGTCGAGGCGATCGCCCGGACCTTCCGCGCCGACGACCGGATAGCCTGCGTCACCGGGCTGGTCCTGCCGGCCGAACTCGACACCCCCGCGCAGGCCGCGCTGGAGCAGTACGGCGGTTACTCGCGGGGCTTCGCCGCCCGGGACTGGTCGCTGCGCCAACGGCCGGACGACCCGCTCGTCCGCTTCTCCGTCGGCCGCTTCGGCTCCGGCGCCAACATGGCCTTCCGGACGGCGGTCGTCCGCGGCTTCGGCGGCTTCGACCCGGCGACCGGTGCCGGCACCCCCGCCCGCGGCGGGGAGGAACTGCTCGCCTTCTTCCAGACCCTCGACACCGGCCACACCGTCGCCTACCAGCCCGATGCCATCGTCTGGCACCGCCACCCGCGGACCACCGGCGCGCTCGGGCGGCAGGTGTTCAACTTCGGCGTCGGCTTCGGCGCCTACCTCACGGCCGCGGTCACCCGGCGCCCCGGTGTGCTGCTCGACCTGGCCCGCCACCTCCCCGGCGGGCTGCGGCGGTGGCAGCGGGTCCGCCGCGACCGGGCCCGCGGCGCCCCGGCCGACCGGGAGCTCGCCCAACTGCGGCTCGGGCGCCGCGAACTCGGCGGCATGCTGGTCGGGCCGTTCGGCTACGCGGTCAGCGTCTGGCGCCAGCGCGGGTGGAACGACGGAGGCGCGTCGTGACCGCCGTCCGGCCGGCGGCCGCCCCGCCGGTCCCCGCGCCGACGCCGGCCCTGCCGGTGCCCGCCCGGGTGATGGACCTCGACCTCGACCGGCCCGGCGGGCCCTGGGCTCCCGGCCGGTCGGGGCCCGCCCGGGGGCCGGACCGGTCGGTGCCGTCCGCGGTGGCCCTGGTCCGCCGGGCCGGTCGGCCGCTGGGCCTGGTCGCCCTCGGCCCGGACGGGGCGGCGGACGGGGCGGCGGACGGTGGTCCGGACGCCCTTCGCGAACGTCTCGTCGCCGCCGCCGAACGGCGCTTCGGCCCCGGTGCGGACCCGGCCCCCGCCCCCGCCCCCGCCCCCGCCTCCGCCCCCGTCGACCGCACCCCGCCGACGGTCACCGTCGTGGTCTGCACCCGGGGCCGGACCACCCTGCTCGGCGACAGCCTCCGCGCCCTGCTGCGCACCGACCACCCCGCCACCGAGATCCTGGTCGTCGACAACGCCCCCGAGGACGACAGCACCGAACGACTGGTCCGCGGCCTCGCCCCCGGCCGGCTGCGCTACCTGCGGGAGCCCGTGCCCGGTCTGGCCCGGGCCCGCAACCGGGGCCTCGCGGCCGCCCACGGCGAGATCGTCGCCTTCACCGACGACGACACCCTGGCCGACCCCGGCTGGGCGGGCGCGCTCGCCGCCGCCTTCCGCGCGGACCCCCGGATCGCCTGCGTCACCGGCCTGGTGGTGCCCGCCGAACTCGACACCGAGGCCCAGGCGCTCTTCGAACGCTACTGCGGCTTCGGCAAGGGCTTCGCCCCGCGCGACTGGTCCCGGCGGGCCGACGCCGCCGACCCGCTGTTCCCGTTCGCCGCCGGCCGCTTCGGCACCGGCGCCAACATGGCCTTCCGGACCGCGACGCTGCGCCGGCTCGGCGGCTTCGACCCGGCCACCGGTGCCGGCACGCCGACCCGCGGCGGCGAGGACCTGCTCGCCTTCCTCGGCGTCCTGGCCGCCGGACACACCCTGGCCTACCGGCCGGAGGCCGTCGTCTGGCACCGCCACCGCCGCACCCGGACCGAACTCGAGGCCCAGATCCGGGGTTTCGGCATCGGCCTCGGCGGCTACCTCACCGCGGCCGTGGTCCACCGTCCCGCGCTGCTCGCCGACCTGCTGCGCCGGGTCCCGGCCGGGACCCGGTACGCCCTGCGGCGCGCCACCGCCCCCACCGTGACCCCCGCCGCCTCCACCGTGACCCCCACCGCCTCCGTCGCGCCGGCCCACAGCGACGGCGCGGCGGACCCCCGGACCGACCCGGCGCTGGCCCGGCTCGGCCGGATCGAACTGCGCGGCCTCCTCCTCGGCCCGGCCGGATACCTGGTCGGCCGGGCACAGGACCGCCGGTTCCGGGCGGGGAGCCGGTCGTGATGCTGCTCCCCGCACCCCGCACGGTCGCCGACCGCGCCTGCTCCTGCCCGCGGCCGCTGCCCTGCCAGTGCTCCTACCGGACCCTGCTGGCCGCCCGCGCCCGCGCCGCCCGGGCCGCCGGAACCGACCGCGCCGCCCGGGCGCTGCGCGCCGTCCGGCCCGCCGACGCCCTGGTCCGCAACGGACACCTGCTGCTGCTCAGCTCCGTGCTCGCGGCCGCCCTCGGCGCGGTGTTCTGGCTGTTCGCCACCCGTTGGTACAGCGCCGAGGCGGTCGGCCTGAGCACCGCCGCGGTGTCCGCCGCCGGGCTGCTCTCCGCGGTCGGCCGGTTCAACCTCAACGGCGTCCTGGTGCGCTTCGTCCCGGTCGCCGGCCGGGGCACCCGGCGGCTGGTGCTGCGCTGCTACGCGGTGAGCGCGGTCACCGGCGCCCTCGCCGCGGTCGGCTTCCTGCTGCTGATCCCCCGGATCTCCCCGAGCCTCGGCTACCTGCGGGAACCGCTGCTCGCGGTCTCCTTCGTCGTCGTGACGGCCGGCTACTCGATCTTCGTGCTCCAGGACGGCGCCCTCACCGGACTGCGCCGGGCCGGCCTGGTGGTCGGCGAGAACGCCTGCTTCGCGCTCGTCAAGGCCGGGGCCCTGGCGGTCTGTGCCGCGCTCGCCGTCGGCACCGGGATCCTGCTCTCCTGGGCCGCGGCCCTGCTGCTGACGGTGCTGGTGACCAACGTGGTGCTGTTCCGCCGGGCCGTTCCGGCGCACGAGCGGCTGTCCGTCACCACCCCGCCGCCGCAACCGCGGATCGGCCGCTACGCCGTCGCCGACTACCTCGGCAACCTGGCCGGGATCACCGCGTGCAGCGTCGTCCCGCTGATGGTCCTGGCCGCCCTCGGCGCCGAGCGGGCCGCCTACTACGCGCTCGCCTGGGTGATCGCCGACAGCCTCTACATGGCCGCCTACAGCATGGGCAGTTCCCTGGTCGTCGAGGCCGCCAGGGAGCCGGAACGGCTCGCCGAGCACGCCCGCCGGATGCTGCGGCACACCGGGCTGATCGTGCTCTCCGCCGTGGTCGTGATCGTGGCCGGTGCGCCGTGGCTGCTGCGGCTCTTCGGCCCCGGCTACGCCGAGCACGGCACCACCGCGCTGCGGCTGATGGCGCTCTCCGCGCTGCCCACCGTCGTGCTGAGCCTGGCCACCGACGTCGCCCGGGCCCGCCGCGCCCTGCGCTGGATGATCGGCCTCCAGGTCGTGTACGCGGCACTGGTCGTCGCGCTCGCCGCCGTCCTGCTCCCCGCGTACGGCCTGGCGGGCGTCGGCGCCGCCTGGCTGATCGCCCCTACCGCCCTCGCCCTTCCCCTGCTGGCAGCGCTTCCGCGCTGGCTGCCGTCCACCCACCGGAGACCGCGATGAACACCCGGCGACCCGAGACCGAGACCGCGAGCAGCACCCGGCGGGCGGAGGCACCGGCCACCACCCTCTCGGTCGTGGTCTGCAGCTACACCCTCGACCGGTGGGACGACCTCACCGCCGCCCTCGACTCCCTGGCCGCACAGCGGCGCCGGCCCGACGAGACGGTGGTCGTGGTCGACCACTGCCCGGCGCTGACCGCCCGGCTGGCCGCCCGCCCGGAGCTGCGGGTGGTCGAGAGCACCGAGCCGCCGGGCGTCTCCGGCGCCCGCAACACCGGAGTGCGGGTGGCCCGGGGCGAACTGCTGGCCTTCCTCGACGACGACGCGGTGGCCGCCCCCGACTGGACCGAGGCCCTGCTCGACGGCTACCGCGACCCGGCGGTGCTGGGCGTCGGCGGCCGGGTCGACTCCTGGTGGGAGACCGGCCGGCCCGGCTGGTTCCCGCCCGAGTACGACTGGGTGGTCGGCTGCTCCTACCCCGGCGCGCCCGAGGACGCGGGCGCCGTGCGCAACTTCATCGGCGCCAACATGTCGTTCCGGCGGGCCGCGGTGGTCGCCGCCGGAGGCTTCCGGGGCGACCTCGGCCGGATCGGCACCAGCCCGTTCGGCTGCGAGGAGACCGAACTCTGCGTCCGGCTCACCGCGCTGAACCCCGGGGGCGTCCTGCGCCACCAGCCCACCGCGGTGGTCCGCCAGCACGTGCCGCCGGCCCGCACCGGCTGGCGCTACTTCAGCTCCCGTTGCTACGCCGAGGGCCGCTCCAAGGCCGTGGTCGCCCGGCACGTCGGCACCCGGTCCGCGCTCTCCAGCGAGCGGCGCTACCTGCGCCGCACCCTGCCGGTCGCCGTGCTCCGCGCGGTGCGGCACGGACGGCTGCGGGCGGCCGGGGCGCTCGGGGCCGGGGCCTGCCTGGCCGCCGCCGGGTACGCCACCGGCAGGATCGGCCGGCCGCCCGGCCCGGGCGCCACCGGGACGGACACCCTCGGCCCGGGCGCCACCGGCACGGATGCGCCCGGCACGGCGACCGCGACCGTGGCGCCCGACACCGGAGCGGGGACCCGGCCATGACCCCGGTACC
Organism: Streptomyces sp. TLI_053; assembly: GCF_900105395.1. NCBI lineage: Bacteria > Bacillati > Actinomycetota > Actinomycetes > Kitasatosporales > Streptomycetaceae > Streptomyces > Streptomyces sp. TLI_053. The sequence goes on along the minus strand of NZ_LT629775.1, from coordinate 2,246,171 downwards.
GGTCTTCCTCTACCACTCGGTGTCCGACCACCCCCCGAACTGGATCGCCCCGTGGACGGTGACCCCGGAGGTCTTCCGCCGCCAGCTGGACCGGATCGTCGAGGGCCGCTCGGTCGTCCCGCTGCGGAGGCTGGTCGCCGCCGTGCGCGGCGGCCCCCCGCTCCCGCCCCGGGCGGCCGTCCTCACCTTCGACGACGGCTTCGCCGACTTCTACTGGACGGTCGCCCCGCTGCTGGAGGAACGCGGACTGCCCGCCACCCTCTACCTCACCGTCGGCGCCGTCCACCCGCCCGGCGGCCGCCCCACCGGCAGCCTGTTCCCGCCCGCCGACATGCTGAACTGGCGCCAGGTCGCCGCACTGGACGCGACGGGCGTCGAGATCGGCGGCCACTCCGTCACCCACGCCCAGCTGGACACCCTCCGCCCCCGGCGGTGCACCGAGGAGGTCGCCGGCTGCAAGCACCGGCTGGAGGACGCGCTCGGCCACGAGGTCACGGCCTTCGCCTACCCGCACGGCTACTCCAGCGCCGCCGTCCGCCGCCGGGTCGCCGAGGCCGGGTGGACCTCGGCCACCGCCGTCGAGAACAGGTTCAGCTCCGCCACCGACCACGTGCTGCGGCTCGGCCGGCTGATGGTCCGGCGCGACACCCCCGAGCGTGTCTTCGCCGACTGGGTGGCCGGGCGGGGCGCCCGCACCGGCCCCGTCCCGGAGAGCCTCTACACCCGGTACTGGCGGGGCTACCGGCGGCTGCGCGCGGCCGTCGGCAGCCCGGTGGGCGGTCCTTCCGATGGTTGACCAACTGGCCGGGGCACGCCCCCCGGACTCCGCCGGACCGGGCCGTGCCCGCGGACACCCGGCCCGGCGAGTCCGCCGTCCCGCCGGGTTCCTCGCCGGCCTCGGCCCGCTCGCGCTCTTCGCCCGGTGCGCCCTGCCGGCCGCCGTCCTGCTCTGGCTGCTGGCCCTGCCCCGGACCAGGACCGACCACATGGGCGCGCTCGGACTGGTCGGGGCCCTGCCGGTGCTCTACTGGGCCGGCCTCGCGCTGCTGACCGCCGGCTTCACCGCCGTGCTCGCCGAGCGCGGCGCCCGGCGGCGCTGGGCGCCCGGCTACGTGCTCGCCCTGATCGCCTTCCTGCACGCCACCCCCACCCTGCTCTACCCGGAACTGCGCTACGCCTGGGCGTGGAAGCACGTCGTGGTCGTCGACGCGATGCTCCGCCACGACGGCGCCGTCCCCGACGCGGGCGCGCTCGACGCCTACAACCAGTGGCCGGGCTTCTTCCAGCTCAACGTGCTGTTCCTGCGCGCCACCGGCCTGCACTCGGCCCTCGGCTACGCGGCCTGGTACCCGGTGCTGGCCAACGTGCTGCTGCTCGGGCCGCTGCTGCTGGTCCTGCGCACCGTCACCACGAACGGTCGGCTGGTCTGGGGCGGGGTGTGGATCTACTACAGCGCCTCCTGGGTGGGCCAGGACTACTTCTCCCCGCAGGCGTTCTCCTACCTGCTCTTCCTCGCCGTGCTCGCGCTGGTCCTGCGACGGCTGGCGGCCGGACGGCCGCCGGCGGACGGCCCCGGGGCGGACGGCTCCGGGCCGCAAGGACCACCGGGGGCGGCGGGCGCGACGGGGGAGCGGGGACGGGCGGGGGCGTCGGGGGAGGGGCTGCCGGCGGTCGGCGGCGCCCGCGCGGTGACCTGGAGCACCGATCTGCCCCGGCGCGGCGGCTGGCGCCCGCTGCCCTTCGCGCTGGTCCTGGTGCTGACCGCCGCCATCGTCTGCTCCCACCAGCTCACCCCGCTGATGCTGATCAGCGCGCTGGTGATGCTCGCGCTCCCGCGGCGCAACCGGCGCGTGGTGCTCCCCGTCCTGGCCGCCGCCGTCGCCCTGACCTTCGCCTGGGACTCCACCGTCGCCCGCCCCTACCTCTCGAAGAACCTCGGCGACCTGGTGGCCGCCCTGGCCTCGCCGGACAACAACGCGCTGCCCGGCCTGCAACGGCTCGCCCGCCCGGCCGAGGCACAGGTGTTCGCCTCCTGGGTGGACCGGGGACTGACCGCCGCCGTGCTGCTGCTGGCGGTGGCCGCCCTGGTGCGCCACCGCTGGGTGCGGCGGACCAGCCTGCCGCTGCTGCTGGCCGCGCCGGTCCCGCTGTTGCTGGCGAACAGCTACGGCGGTGAAATGGTCTTCCGGGCCTATCTGTTCGCCCTTCCGGCGGCGGCGATGCTCGCCGCCACGGTGCTCGTCCCGGCCGGGACCCCGCCGGCCGCCCCCGCTGCCGTCGGGACCGCTCCCGGGGCGGCCGCGCCCGCCCCGGCCCGGGGGCCCGGTCCGGCCCGCTGGGGCCTGACCCTGTTCTCGCTGCTGGCCCTGCTCTTCGGCCTGGTCTTCGGTTACTACGGCAAGGAGGCCATGAACCGCTTCACCCCCGGCGAGGCCGCCGCCGTGCGGTTCGTCGCGGACACGGCCCCGGCCGGCTCGCGGATCGTCTCGGTCACCGCCGACCTCCCGGGCGGCGAGGTGCGCTACGACGAACTCGGGCGCACGGCCCTGGCCTCGGGCACGCCGCAGGACCGCCTGCTGCTCGTGCGCGACCCGGCCGCCGCGGTCGGCGCCGCGCTGGCCGACCCGACCGTCACCGGACCGTCCTACCTGGTGCTGACCCAGGCGCAGGCCGCCGAGTGCCGGCTGACCGGCGTGCTGCCCGCCGACACCGTGGACCGGGTGCGGGCCGTGGCGGCCTCCTCGCCGTCGCTGCGGGTGGTCTTCGCCGACGGCGACGCCGTGGTCTACCAGTACTCCGCCCGGACCGCCGGCCCGGGCCCGACCGAGGGAGGCGGCGCGTGACGGGATCCTGGTCGCCGACGGTGCGCCGGGCGGCGCCCGCCCTGCTGGGCTGGGCGGCCGTCGCCGCCACCGCGCTGCCCGCCGGCTCCCCGCCGAGGGTCGCGCTCACGGCCGCCTTCGTCCTGGCCGGCCCCGGTGCGGCCGCCCTGTCGGGGCGTCCGACGATCGCCCGGGCCGCCGGGCCCGACCGCTGGGCCGCGGCCGTGCTGGTGCTCGCGCTGAGTCTTGCCCTGGCCTCGCTGACGACGGTCGGACTGATGCTCGGCGGGGTGTTCTCGGCCCGGACGGCGCTGGTGGTCCTGGCGGCGGTGAGCACGCTGCTCGTCGTCCTGCCGCCCCGGTCGCGCTCCTCGAGATCCTCGAGCTCCTCGCGCTCCCTCACGTCCCGCCCGCGTTCGTCCCGCCCGCGTTCGTCCCGCCCGCGCACGTCCCGCCCGCGTACGTCCCGCCTCCGTACGTCCCGCCCGCGCGGCTCCCGGTCCGGGCGGGCGGTCGGGACGACGGCCGCCGTCGCCCTGCTGGTGCTGGTCGCCGCCTGCTCGGGCTCCGGCGGCGGACGGTCGACCACGTCCGGTGCGTCCGGTGCGTCGCGAGCGGGCGGCGGTGGGTCCGGCCCGGCCGCCGCCGGGGCCGCCCTGCCCGAGGGCGCCCCGCCGCTCCCGGCCTCGGCCGCCCCGTGGCACCTGGCCTTCGACGACCGCTTCACCGGCACGGGCCTCGACCGTTCGAAGTGGACCACCTGCTACGACTGGAACGACCACGGCTGCACCAACGCCGGCAACGGCGAGGACCAGTGGTACCAGCCGGGCCAGGTCAGGGCGGGCGGCGGCCTGCTGACCCTGACCGCGCAGCGCCGCACCGCGGCGGGCACCGACGGCCGGTCCCACCCGTGGGTCTCGGGCATGGTCAGCACCGGCCGCGACTCCTGGAACGCGCCGCCCCGCCACACCTTCACCTACGGCTACTTCTCCGCCGCGATCAAGGTCCCGAAGGACCCGCACGGCTTCTTCCCCGCGTTCTGGCTGATCCCGGCGGAGAGCCGCGGCACTCCGCCGGAGCTCGACATCGCGGAGTTCCCGAACACCGACCAGTACGCCCAGATGTACCTGCACTGGCGGGCGGAGGACGGCTCCGACCAGCACGTCGGTCAGAGCGCGGGCCCGGCCGACTTCTCCGCCGGCTTCCACGTCTTCGCCGTCGACTGGCAGCCCGACGCGGTGACCTGGTACGTGGACGGCACGCCCTGGTTCAAGGTCAGCGATCCCGCGCGGATCCCGGACGTGGCGATGGAACTCGTCGTCAACCTGGCCGTCGGCTACCTGGAATCGCCCCCCGCCGGGACCGACTCGGCGGCTCTCCAGGTGGAGTGGGTGCAGGTATGGCAGCACTGATCGGTACCCGCCGCCCGGGCCCCGGCCCCGCCCTCGACCGGACCGTCCCGGCCCTGCTGGTGAAGGTGGGGCGGTACCCGCAGTCGCACAGCGCGGTCGGCGCCGTCCGCTCGCTCGGCCGGCTCGGCGTCCCGGTGTACGCGATGGTCGAGGACCGGTTCACGCCCACCGCGCTCTCCCGCTACCTGGCCGGCGCCCTGGTCGCGCCCAGCACCGGGCGCGAACCCGCCGCCGAACTCGCCGCCCGCCTGGGGGAGGCCGCCCGCGAGGTCCGGCGGCGCACCGGCCGGCGGGCGGTGGCGGTGGCCACCGACGACGAGGCCGCCGTCCTGCTGGCGGAGCACGCCGCCGACTACGCGGCCGACCTCCGGTTGCCGCCGGTACTGACGGGCCTGCCCCGGCGGCTCGCCGACAAGGCGGCGCTGCACGCGCTCTGCCGGGCCACCGGCACCCCCGCCCCGGACACCTGCGCCCCGGCCGACCGGGACGGACTGCTCGCCGCCGCCGACCGGCTGGGCTTCCCGCTGGTCCTGAAGAACCGCGCGCCGTTCAGCCGGCTGCTCCACCCGGCGGTCGGCCACACCACCGTGGTCCGGGACCGCGCGGAGCTGCTGGCCCGGTGCGGGCAGCACACCGGGCCGCTCGACGTGGTGGCGCAGGAGTACCTGCCGGCGGAGGGCGCCGAGGACTGGTTCACCCATCTGACCTGCGGCCCCGGCGGGGAGCCGCTGGCGGTCTTCACCGGCGTCAAGCTGCGCTCCTGGCCGCCGGGCGGCGGCGTGACCACCAGGGCCCGGGCGGTGGCCGATCCGGCGCTGGCCGAACTCGCGGCCGGTTTCTGCCGGCGGATCGGGTACTGCGGTGTCGCCGACCTCGACTGGCGGCTCGACCCGAGGGACGGCCGCCACAAGCTGGTGGACTTCAACCCCCGGACCGGCGCGCAGTTCCGGCTGTTCGAGACGGCGGACGGGGTGGACGTGGTCCGGGCGCTGCACCTGTCGCTCACCGGACGGCCCGTACCGGCCGGTGAGCAGCGGGGCCGGGGCTACGCGGTCGGCCAGCTCGACCTGCTGGCGGTGGCCTCCGCCGTCCGTCACGAGGGCCGCCCGCCGGCCGGCCTGCGACCGCGCCGGGGCACCGAACGCGCCTGGCTGTGCGCGGACGACCCGCTCCCCGCCGTCGCCGAGGCGGCCCGTTTCGGCACCCGCGCCGTCCGCTTCGCCGGCCGTCGCGCCGTGCGCACCGTCGCCCGCCGTCCGGCCTGAGCCCCGGTCCGCGCGGCCCGTCCGGCCCGGCCCGGTCGGCCTTGGCCCCGGCCCGCCCGGCTCAGCCCACCAGCCGGGACAGCTCGATCGAGTGCCCCGTCCGCTCCACCTTCGCCCGCAGGTACCGGACGTTGCTCTCGGACAGGTGCACACCCGTCGGCACCCGGCGCTCGACCGTGACACCCAGGGCGGCCAACTGGGCGTCCTTGTCGGGGTTGTTGCTCAGCAGCTCGATCCCGTCCACCCCGAGCGCGTCGAGCATCTGCGCGGCCGCCGTGTAGTCGCGCCCGTCCTCCGGCAGGCCGAGCGCCGTGTTGGCGTCGTACGTGTCGAGTCCGGAGTCCTGGAGCGCGTAGGCGTCGAGCTTGTTGTAGAGCCCGATACCGCGCCCCTCCTGCCGCAGGTACAGCAGGTAGCCGCCCGCGTCGGAGATCCGCTCGACCGCCTCGCGCAGCTGCGGCCCGCAGTCGCAGCGGTCGGAGCCGAACACGTCCCCGGTCAGGCACTCCGAGTGCAGCCGGACGAGCGGTGTGCCGCCCTCCGGCACGGTGCCGAGGGCCAGCGCGAGGTGCTCGGCCCCGTCCGTCAGTCCGTGGAAGGTGAACACCTCGGCCTCGGCCCGGTACCCGTCCGCGAAGGTCAGCGGAATCCGCACCCGGGACCGGACCCGGGCACCGTCGACGGGGCGCGCGCCCTGCGGGGAATTGTTCTGCTGCTGGGGCAGCTGCACCTGCGGCATGGCTGGACCTCCGTGACGGCCGGTTCTCCTGGGACTCGGCTCCCGACGGTACTAGGTAGTTCCAATTTGAACAACATCTCGGCCGGAGGTGTACGGAGGGTCGGCGCCGCGTACGAACCGAAAGCCGAGGTCGGCCGCGATCCGACAGGGGCGGACAAACGCGGGGGAGCAGTGCGAGACTGGCGCCTGCGAGCGGTCCTGAGTCGCCGCGCTGGTGTTGTTGCGCGCCGTGACGCCCTCAATGGCGAGGGGACCGCCGGCGTCTCCCCCCGGGCGGGGGAGCGCCTGTCTTTCGACCACCCCCATGGAAGGTGCTCACAAGATGCCGGCTACCCCTGTGCCCGTCGCGTCCCACCACGCCGAGGACCCCGCCCTCGAGTCGCTGCTCGCCGAGGTGCTGCGCCGCAACGCCGGCGAGCCCGAGTTCCACCAGGCCGTGCGGGAGGTGCTGGAGACGCTCGGTCCGGTGCTGGCGGCACGGCCGGAGCTGGTCGAGGCGCGGATCGTCGAGCGGATCGTGGAGCCCGAGCGGCAGGTGATGTTCCGGGTGCCGTGGACCGACGACCGGGGCCGGGTGCACGTCAACCGGGGTTTCCGGGTGGAGTTCAACAGCGCGCTCGGCCCGTACAAGGGCGGGCTGCGGTTCCACCCCTCGGTGAACCTCGGGATCGTGAAGTTCCTCGGCTTCGAGCAGATCTTCAAGAACGCGCTGACCGGCCTGGGCATCGGCGGCGGCAAGGGCGGCTCGGACTTCGACCCCAAGGGCCGTTCGGACGCCGAGATCATGCGCTTCTGCCAGTCCTTCATGACCGAGCTGTACCGCCACCTCGGCGAGCACACCGACGTCCCGGCCGGGGACATCGGCGTCGGCGGCCGGGAGATCGGCTACCTGTTCGGCCAGTACAAGCGGATCACCAACCGCTACGAGGCGGGCGTGCTGACCGGCAAGGGCATCGGCTGGGGCGGCTCCCAGGCCAGGACCGAGGCCACCGGCTACGGCTGCGTGCTGTTCACCGCCGAGATGCTGCGCGCCCGGGGCGAGGAGCTGGACGGCCTGCGGGTCGCCGTCTCCGGCTCCGGCAACGTCGCGCTGTACGCGATCGAGAAGGCCCGGCAGCTCGGCGCGACCGTGGTCACCGCCTCCGACTCCACCGGCTTCGTGGTGGACGAGAAGGGCATCGACCTCGACCTGCTGAAGGAGGTCAAGGAGGTCCGCCGCGGCCGGCTCACCGAGTACGCCGAGCGGCGCGGCAGCCACGTCAAGTACCAGGAGGGCACCGGCGTCTGGAGCGTCCCGGTGGACGTGGCGCTGCCCTGCGCGACCCAGAACGAGCTGGCCGGGCCGGACGCGCTGGCCCTGGTCCGGGGCGGGGTGCGGGCGGTCGCCGAGGGCGCCAACATGCCGACCACGCCGGAGGCGGTGCGGGTGTTCCAGGAGGCCGGGGTGGCCTTCGGGCCGGGCAAGGCCGCCAACGCCGGCGGCGTCGCGACCAGTGCGCTGGAGATGCAGCAGAACGCCTCCCGCGACGCGTGGTCCTTCGAGCGGACGGAGGAGCGGCTGGCCGCGATCATGCGCGGCATCCACGACTCCTGCCACACCACGGCGGAGAAGTACGGCCGTCCCGGGGACTACGTCCTGGGCGCCAACATCGCCGGCTTCGAGCTGGTGGCGGACGCGATGCTGGCGCAGGGCCTGATCTGACGGACCGCACCGTCGCGGGCCACCCGACCGGAGCGGGCACGGGATGTCGGGTCCGGCCGGGTGGCCGCTGCCTACGGTGAGGAGCACAGGAACGGAAGGACGGGGCGGAACGGGATGCTGGACCGGCTGAACCAGGCCATGGAGTACATCGAGGAGCACCTCGACGGGACGGTCGACGCGGGCGAGCTCGCGCGGATCGCGACCACCTCGGAGTACCACTTCCGGCGGCTGTTCTCGGCCCTGGCCGGCATGCCGCTGTCGGAGTACCTCCGGCGCCGGCGGCTGACCCTCGCGGGGGCCGAAGTGCTGGCCGGGGAGCGGACCCTGCTCGATGTCGCGGTCCGCTACGGCTACGGCTCGGGCGAGGCGTTCGCCCGGGCGTTCCGGGCGATGCACGGCGTCGGCCCGGGCGAGGCCCGGCGGAGCGGCACGGTGCTCGTCTCCCAGCCCCGGATGTCCTTCCGGCTCGTCGTCGAAGGGAGCAGCAGCATGGAGTACCGGATCGTCGAGAAGCCGGCGTTCAGGATCGTCGGGCGCCGGGCCAGGGTGCCGTTGGTGCACGAGGGGGTCAACCCGGCCATCGCGGAGTTCGTCCGGGGGCTCGGGCCGGGCGAGGTGGAGCGGATCACGGCCCTCTCGGGGCAGGAGCCGCGCGGGATCCTCGCGGTCACCGAGTTCTTCTCGGACAGCCGGGAGCAGGGCGTGCCGCTCGACTACTACCACGCGGTGGCGGCCGGGCCGGACGCCGAGGTCCCGGACGGCCTCGACGTGCGGGAGGTCCCGCCCGGCACCTGGGCGGTGTTCCGTGCGGTCGGGCCGTTCCCGCGGGCGCTCCAGGAGATGTGGCGGGACGTCTTCACCCAGTGGTTCCCGTCCAACCCGTACGAGTTCCGGCCGGGCCCGGAGATCCTGAGGGTCGCCGCCCTCGTGGAGGCGGCGGAGGCGGAGGCCGAGCTCTGGATCCCGGTGGTGCGGTCCGGCGGCTGACGGGGCGGCCCGCGGCCGGTCGGGTCGTCCCGCCGGTCCGCCCCGTTCGGCCCACCAGGACCGGACCGGCCCCGGCCCCCACCCGCATGCTGGGGCGGGGGCCGTGGAGCGGAAGGTGGAGCGGGCATGGCCAAGGCGTTCGGATTCGTCGACTACGGCGGCCCGGAGAAGCAGGAGTTCCTGGACCGGCCCGTACTGGAGCCCGGACCGGGGCAGCTGGCGGTCGCCGTCCGGGCGGCCGGGGTGAACCCGGTGGACTGGAAGGTCCGCCGGGGCCTGCTCGGCCGGGAACGCCCACTGCCCTTCGTGATGGGGTCGGAGGCGTCCGGGGTGGTGGAGCGGATCGGTCCCGGCGTCACCGGGTTCACCCCCGGCGACGAGGTGTTCGGACTGGTCGCGGCGGGCGCCTACGCCGAACAGACGCTGCTGCTGGCCGGGTCGAGCGCGCTGAAGCCGGCGAAGGTCGGCTTCGACGCGGCCGCCACCCTGCCGGTCGCGGCCGCGACCGCCGACGACGCCGTCCGCGACATCGGTCTGGGCGCCGGGCGGACCCTGCTGATCCTCGGTGTCTCCGGCGGCGTCGGCAGCGCCGCCGCGCAGATCGCCCGCAGCCGGGGGATCCGCGTCGTCGGCACGGCCGGTGACTCCAACCGTGCCCATGTCGAGTCACTGGGCGCGGTGCAGGTCCGGTACGGCGAGGGCGTCGCGGACCGGATCCGCGCGGTCGCGCCGGACGGCGTCGACGGCATCCTCGACCTGGTCGGCGGGGCGGACGCCCGGGCCGCCGCGGTGACCCTGGCCGACCGGTCCCGGCTGGTGACCACCACCGACCCGGCCACCGCCCAGGAGCTGGGCGGCCGTTACATCACCCGGTCCACCACCCCCGGAACCCTGGTCGCCCTGGCCGAACTCGTGGCCGCCGGGGAACTGGACCCGCACATCTCCGCCCGCTACCCGCTGGCGCACGCCGCCGAGGCCCTGGCACTCGTCGAATCGGGGCACGCGCGCGGCAAGCTGGTCCTCGACGTGGGCTGACGGCCGGGGCGCGGTGTCCGGCGATCACCCCTGGGCCGGACCGGCCCCGCGCCGTTCCCGCCGCCGCCCGGCCGCCGCGACCGCGGCCGCCCCCGCCGTGACCAGCACGGCCGTCAGCGGGACGACGTCGCCCACCCGGTCGTACCAGGTGGCCGCGTCCGGCGCCGTCAGCGGCAGCCGCACCACCAGCGCGCCCGTGCCGTCGGTGCCCAGCCGCGCCAACTCGCGGCCCTGCGCGTCGAAGGCCGCCGACACCCCTGTGAGCGAGGCCTGGACGACCGGCCGACCGGTCTCGGCGGCCCGGATCGCGGCCAGCGAGACGTGTTGTTCGGGCGCCCAACTGCGCTGGAAGGTCGAGGTCGACGACTGGTAGACGAGGACCCTGGCCCCCGCCCGGGCGGCCGTCCGCGCCATGTCGGGGAACGCCGACTCGAAGCAGATCAGGGTGCCCACCGGCAGCGGGCGGCCGGACCGGTCCACGGCCGGCAACAGGTGCTGGCCGGTGCCGGGGGCCCGGTTCTCGCCCGCCGCCCGGCTGACCCCGGCCACCCAGCCGAGCACCGGCCGCAGCGGGATGTACTCGCCGAACGGCACCAGCCGGATCTTCCGGTAGCGGTCGACCACGCCGTCCGGGGACACCAGGACGGCGTCCTTGGAGATCCGCCCGTCCGACTTCCGGGCGTCCTCGCCGGCCAGCAGCTCGGCCCCGGTGGCGGCGGACAGCGCGCGCAGCCGGGCCAGCGTCGCCGGATCGCGGTCGAGGTCGGCGGTGGTGCTGGACTCGCCCCACACCACCAGGTCCACCGGGGGCCGCCCGACCAGCGCGGCGGTGGCCCGGGCACTCGCCTCGAAGCGGGCGCCCGGCTCGTCCACGATCCCCGGCTGCACCAGGGCGATCCGCACCTCGGCCGGCCCGGCACCGCCCGCCGCGGGCGCGGCCGGCGGCGCCGGGCGGAGCGCGAACAGCAGCGGCCCGGCCGCCAGCACCGCCGCCGCGAACACCGCCGCCACCGCCCTGGGCCGCGGGTCGACGGCGGTGAGCGCCACCGCCACGGCGGTGTTGACCGCCACCACCGCGGCGCTGACCAGCCAGATCCCACCCGCCGAGGCCAGTGCCAGGACGGCGGGGTGCTGCCACTGGGTGGCACCGAGCAGCGCCCACGGACCGCCCAGCGCGTGCCAGGAGCGCGCGTACTCGGTGGTCAGCCAGACCGCCGCGACCACCACCGGCGCGAGCAGTGCCCGCCCGACCGTCAGCGGCGGCCGCAGCAGCCGCCACGCCGCGACGCCCACCCCGGCCTGGAGCGCCCCGAACACCACCGCGAGCAGCGGCAGTCCGGGGCCGATGGAGCGGGTCAGCCAGGACATCCCGGTCAGGATGAACCCGGCGCCGAACCACCAGCCGCGCACCGCCGCCTCACGGGCGCCCGGGGCCGCCCGCATCAGCAGCAGGCCGGGGACCAGCGCGACCCAGGCCAGCGCCGCCACCCCGGGGGCCGGGAAGGCGAGCACGGGCAGCGCCCCGGCGGCCAGTGCCGCCAGCCGGGGCCGGTACCGGGCGAGCGTCCGGCCGGGGCGGGCGACGGCGGCCGCAGGGGCGGCGGGGCCGGGGGGACCGGCGGGGCCGGTGAGCAGGGGAGGGCGCGGCATGCCCCGTATTGTCCGCTTGGCGCGGCCCCGTCACCAGCCCCGTGATCACTCGAACGGAGTACTGGTCGAGGGTGGGGCGGCCTTCGCGGGTGCGTGCTGCGGCCGTCGCGGGAAGGCGCGGCGGCCTTCCCGCGAGCGCGGGTCAGCCGTCCTCGCCCTCCAGGTCCCCCTCGGTCTCCAGGAACGCGGCCCGGAGCTGCTCGATCAGCGCCGGGTCCGGCTGCTCCCACAGCCCGCGGCTCGCCGCCTCCAGCAGCCGCTCGCTGATCCCGTGCAGCGCCCACGGGTTGGCGCCGGCCAGGAACTCCCGGTTGACCGGGTCCAGCACGTACTCCTGGGTGAGCTTCTCGTACATCCAGTCCGCCACCACGCCGGTGGTGGCGTCGTACCCGAAGAGGTAGTCGACCGTGGCGGCCATCTCGAAGGCGCCCTTGTAGCCGTGCCGCCGCATCGCCTCGATCCAGCGCGGGTTGACCACCCGGGCACGGAAGACCCGGGCCGCCTCCTCGGTCAGGGTGCGGGTGCGGACGGTCTCCGGGCGGGTCGAGTCGCCGATGTAGGCGGTCGGCGCCTTGCCGGTGAGCGCGCGCACGGTGGCCACCATGCCGCCGTGGTACTGGAAGTAGTCGTCCGAGTCGGCGATGTCGTGCTCGCGGGTGTCGGTGTTCTTCGCGGCGACGGTGATCCGCTTGTAGGCGGTCTCCATCTCCTCGCGGGCCGGACGCCCGTCCAGCCCGCGACCGTACGCGTAGCCGCCCCAGACGGTGTACACCTCGGCGAGGTCGGCGTCGGTGCGCCAGTCCCGGCTGTCGATCAGCTGGAGCAGTCCGGCGCCGTAGGTGCCGGGGCGGGAGCCGAAGACCCGGGTGGTGGCCTTGCGCTCGTCGCCGTGCACCGCCAGGTCCGCCTGGACGTGGGCGCGGACGAAGTTGTCCGCCTCCGCCTCCTCCTGGGCGGCGGCCAGCCGGACCGCGTCGTCCAGCAGCGCCACCACGTGCGGGAAGGCGTCCCGGAAGAAGCCCGAGATCCGCAGTGTGACGTCGATGCGCGGGCGGCCCAGCTCCTCCAGCGGGATCGCCTCCAGGCCGGTGACCCGGCGCGAGGCGTCGTCCCAGACCGGGCGGACGCCGAGCAGGGCGAAGGCCTCGGCGATGTCGTCGCCGGCGGTGCGCATCGCGCTGGTGCCCCACAGCGACAGGCCCACCGAGGACGGGTGGGTGCCCTCGTTGTCGGCCCGGTAGCGGTCGATCAGCGAGGCGGCGAGCGCCTGGCCGGTCTCCCAGGCGAGCTTGCTGGGCACGGCCTTGGGGTCGACGGAGTAGAAGTTGCGGCCGGTCGGCAGCACGTTGACCAGTCCGCGCAGCGGCGAGCCGGACGGGCCGGCCGGGACGAAGCCGCCCCGGAGCGCGTGCAGCACGGCGTCCAGCTCGTCGGTGGTCGCGGCGAGCCGGGGCACCACCTGGGTGGCGGCGAAGGCGAGCACCTCGTGAACGGCCTCCGGAAGCCCGGCGGCGACCTTCTCCACCGCCTCGGGCGCCCAGTCGGCCGCCTCCATCGCCTCGACCAGGGCCCGGGCCTGCGCCTCGGCCGCGTCGGTGGCGCCGAGGGTGGGCGCGGCCTCGTCCAGGCCGAGCGCCTCGCGCAGGCCGGGCAGGGCGCTGACGCCGCCCCAGATCTGCCGGGCGCGCAGGATGGCGAGCACGATGTTGACCCGGTCGGTGCCGGCCGGGGCCTGGCCGAGCACGTGCAGGCCGTCGCGGATCTGGGCGTCCTTGATCTCGCACAGCCAGCCGTCGACGTGCAGCAGGAAGTCGTCGAAGCCGTCGTCCTCCGGGCGCTCGTCCAGGCCGAGGTCGTGGTCCAGCTTCGCGGCCTGGATCAGGGTCCAGATCTGGGCGCGGATCGCGGGCAGCTTGGCCGGGTCCATCGCGGCGATGTTGGAGTGCTCGTCGAGCAGCTGCTCCAGGCGGGCGATGTCGCCGTAGGAGTCGGCGCGGGCCATCGGCGGGACCAGGTGGTCGACCAGGGTGGCGTGGGCGCGGCGCTTGGCCTGGGTGCCCTCGCCCGGGTCGTTGACCAGGAACGGGTAGACCAGCGGCAGGTCGCCGAGGACGGCGTCCGGGCCGCACTCGGCGGACAGCGCGGCGGTCTTGCCGGGCAGCCACTCCAGGTTGCCGTGCTTGCCGAGGTGGACGACGGCGTGGGCGCCGAAGCCCCCGTCGGACTGCGCCGCGGCGATCCAGCGGTAGGCGGCCAGGTAGTGGTGGGACGGCGGGAGGTCCGGGTCGTGGTAGATCGCGACCGGGTTCTCGCCGAAGCCGCGCGGCGGCTGGATGAGCACCAGCAGGTTCCCGGAGCGGATCCCGGCCAGCACGATGTCGCCGTCGGGGTTCTGCGAGCGGTCGACGTACAGCTCGCCGGGGGCCGGGCCCCAGTGCTCCTCGACCTGCTCGCGCAGGCCCTCGGGCAGGGTCGCGTACCAGCGGCGGTAGTCGGCGGCCGGGATGCGCACCGGGTTGCGGGCGAGCTGGTCCTCGGTGAGCCAGTCCTGGTCGTAGCCGCCGGCCGCGATCAGCGCGTGGATGAGGGCGTCGCCCTCGTGGCCGTCGTCGGTGTCGTCGGTGTCCAGACCCGGTACGTCGGTGCCGATGTCCATGCCCTCCGCGCGCAGCCGCTCCAGCAGGCGCATCGCGCTGGCCGGGGTGTCCAGGCCGACGGCGTTGCCGACCCGGGCGTGCTTGGTCGGGTAGGCGGACAGCACCAGCGCGAGCCGGCGCTCGGCGGCCGGGACGTGCCGCAGCCGGGCGTGGGCGACGGCGATGCCGGCGACCCGGGCCGAGCGCTCCTCGTCGGCGGCGTAGACGGTGAGGCCGTCCTCGTCCAGCTCCTTGAAGGAGAACGGGACGGTGATCAGCCGGCCGTCGAACTCCGGCACGGCGATCTGGGTGGCGGTGTCCAGCGGGGACAGGCCGTCGTCGCTCTCCTCCCAGCGGGCGCGCGACCAGGTCAGGCAGAGCGCCTGGAGGATCGGCCGGTCCAGGGCGGCGAGCGCGCCCGCGTCCCAGGCCTCCTCGTCGCCGCCGGCCTGGGCGTCGGCCGGGCGGGTGCCGCCGGCGGCGAGCACGGTGGTGACGAGGGCGTCCGCCTCGCCGAGGGCGGCCAGCAGCTCCGGCTCGGCGCCGCGCAGCGAGGCGCAGTAGTAGGCGCGGGCCCGGGCGCCCTGGTCCTCGATCGCGCGGCAGAGGGTCTCCACGAAGGCGGTGTTGCCGCTCATGTGGTGGGCGCGGTAGTAGAGCACCGCGACGGTCGGGCCCTCGGTGGTGCGGGCGGTGCGCTCCAGCGGGCCCCAGGCCGGGGCGGAGGCGGGCGGGGCGAAGCCGTGGCCGGTGAGCAGCACGGTGTCGGAGAGGAAGGCACCGAGCTCGGCCAGGTTGGCCGCGCCGCCGTGGGCCAGGTAGGCGTGCGCCTCGGCGGCGATGCCGGCCGGGACGGTGGACAGCTCCATCAGCTGGGCGTCGGGGGCCTGTTCGCCGGTCAGCACGATCACCGGACGGGGGCCGGCCAGCAGCGCGTCCAGGCCCTCCTGCCAGGCGCGGCGGCCGCCGAGCAGGCGGACCACGACCAGTTCGGTGCCCTCCAGCAGGTCGGGCAGCTCCTCGGCGGTGAGCCGGGCCGGGTTGCCGAGCCGGTAGCGGACCGGACCCTCGGACGCGCGGGCGCTGAGCAGGTCGGTGTCGGACGTCGACAGCAGCAGAATCATGCGAAGGCCCTCCCGGCCTCGGAACCGCCCCGAGCCGAAGGGCGCGCCGGCGTTGAAAGCGATGAGTGACAAGCGAATGACGAAGGAAGGAGCGCCGGAGCGAAGAGCGTCAACGGCGGGTCCGAGCGCCCGGAGGCGAGTGGGCGAGCCTCTGCGGGCAAGGTCAACAGCATGGGCATCGCCATGGAGCACCACGAGGGCGCGGACATGCGGCGGCGCATGGCTTCAAGCCTTCCTCGGGGTCCGCGCCCCGGGCCGGTGGAGGACGGCAGGAGTTCCTGGCTCCCGCGCTTCCCCGGAGGCCCGGTGAAGCGCGGTCACAGTGGCGGGACCGCACCGGGTTCGCACCGGTTTCCTCCCCTGCGCCGTCGCTGGCGTGCGGACGGTCCGCGGGGACCGTCCGCGAGCATCGTACGGGGTGAGGCTGACCTGGGGGAGTGCAGGTTCCGGCCGGTGCGCACGGGCTCGGGGGTGTGATCGACGGTACGGCGGCAACCCGTCGGATCCTCGGTATGCTCGCCGCCATGCCTCCCGAACCCGACGCCGTCGTGGCGGGCGCCGCCGTGCCCGACCGGGCGCGTTCGGACGCCTGCCCCGGGGCCCTTCGTCTGCATACCGCCGACGACGGGGCCCTGGCCCGGGTCCGGCTGCCCGGGGGGCTGCTGACGGCCCGTCAGGCACTGGCGCTGGCCGAGGCGGCGGAGGCGCTCGGCGACGGCCGGCCGGAGATCACCTCGCGCGGCAACGTCCAGCTGCGCGGCCTGGCTTCGGACTGCGGCGGCGAACTCGCCGAGCGGCTGCGGGCCGCCGGCCTGCTGCCCTCCGACACCCATGAACGGGTCCGCAACATCGTCGCCTCGCCCGGCCCCGGCGCCGGGCCCGCCGAGGGCTCCGCCGACGTACGGGCCTGGGCGCGCGCCCTCGACGCGGCCCTGTGCGCGAGCCCCTGGGCGACCGGCCTGTCCGGAAAGTTCCTGTTCGCCCTGGACGACGGCCGAGGGGACGTCGCCGCGCTGGACGCCGATGTGACATTGATCGCAGGTCCGGCCGGCACCGCCCTGCTGCGCCTCGGCCGGGCCGCCACCGCGCGGCCGGTGCCGGCCGGGCGGGCGGTCGAGGCGGCACTGGACGCGGCCCGGGAGTTCCTGGACGCGCAGCGCGCCGCCGGACTGCGGGCCTGGCACCTGCGCGAACTGCCCGATCTGCTGCCGCCCGGCCCGGTGCCGCTGCCGCCGTCGACCGGGCCCCGCCTGCCGCTCGGAGCCCTGCCGGGGGGCGGGCTGCACGTGGGTCCGCGCTTCGGCGCGGCCACGGCCGGGCAGTGGCGGGCGCTGGTGGACGCCGCCGAGGGTGAGCTGCGGCTGACCCCGTGGCGCGGCGCGGTGCTGCCCGGCGCCCCGGCCGACCGGCTCCCCGCGCTCGCGGCGGCGGGCTTCCGGACGGCGGCCGGGACGGCCTGGGACGGCGCGAGCGCCTGCACCGGGCTGCCGGGCTGCGCGAAGTCGCGGTCCGACGTCCGGGCCGACGCGGCGCGGGCGCTGGACGGCGTCCCAGTACCGGAGGAGGGCGCGCGCCCGCAGCCGGGTGCCGCCCTGCTGCCGGTGCACTGGTCGGGCTGCGAACGCCGCTGCGGCCACCCCGCCGGACGGCGGGTGGACGTGCTGGCGACCGGGGAGGGCTACCGGGTGGCGGTGACCGGCGGTCCGCAGGGGCGGGACGCCGTCCAGGGGCGGGACACCGCCGTGGAAGTGACGAACGAGCAGATGGCCGCGGCGGTCGCCGCGGCCCGGAGGACCACGTGATCGAGTACGAGAAGGACGGCGCGTCCATCTACCGCCAGTCCTTTGCCACCATCCGGGCCGAGGCCGACCTGGCCGGACTGCCCGCGGACGTCGCCCGGGTCGCGGTGCGGATGATCCACGCCTGCGGCATGGTCGACCTGGTCGAGGACCTGGTGTACTCGCCCGGCGCGGTCGCCTCCGCTCGTGCCGCCCTGCTGGCCGGGGCACCGATCCTGTGCGACGTGAACATGGTCGCCAGCGGTGTCACGCGCAAGCGGCTGCCGGCCGACAACGAGGTGATCTGCACCCTCACCGACCCGTCGGTGCCGGAGCTGGCCCGGGCGATGGGCAACACCCGCAGCGCCGCCGCGATGGAGCTGTGGCTGCCCCGGCTGGAGGGTGCGGTGGTCGCCGTCGGCAACGCGCCGACCTCGCTGTTCCGCCTGCTGGAGCTGATCGAGGCCGGCGCCCCGCGCCCGGCCGCCGTGATCGGCGTACCGGTCGGCTTCATCGGCGCGGCCGAGTCCAAGGAGGCCCTGGCGGCGCACCCGGCCGGTCTGGAGCACCTGGTGGTGCGCGGGCGGCGCGGCGGCAGCGCGATGGCCGCCGCGGCGATCAACGCGATTGCGAGCGAAGAAGAGTGACGGACCATCAGGAAGTCCTCGAGCGGCACGTCGACCGGCGGGACGTCGGCCGGCTCTACGGTGTCGGCCTCGGCCCCGGCGACCCGTCGCTGGTGACCGTCCGCGCCGCCGAACTCATCGGCAAGGCGGACGTGGTGGCGTACCACAGCGCGCGCCACGGCCGGTCGATCGCCCGCTCGATCGCCGAGCGGTACCTGACGGGCGGTCAGATCGAGGAGAAGCTGGTCTACCCGATCACGGTCGAGACCACCGACCACCCCGGCGGCTACCGCGGCGCGCTGGACGACTTCTACCAGGAGGCCGCCGAGCGCCTGGCCGCCCACCTGGACGCCGGCCGCGACGTGGTGGTGCTCGCCGAGGGGGACCCGTTCTTCTACGGCTCCTACCAGCACATGCACAAGCGCCTCGCGCACCGCTACCCGACCGAGGTGGTGCCCGGCGTGACCTCGGTCAGCGCCGCGGCGGCCCGGCTGGGCCAGCCGCTCACCGAGGCCGAGGAGACGCTCACCGTCATCCCCGGCACGCTGCCCGAGGAGGAGCTGACCGCGCGCCTGGCCGCCGCCGACTCCGCCGTGGTCATGAAGCTCGGCCGCACCTTCCCGACCGTGCGCCGCGCCCTGGAGCGGGCCGGCCGGCTGGCCGACGCGCAGTACGTCGAGCGGGCGTTCATGGACGGCGAGCGGACCGCCCCGCTGGCCTCCGTCGACCCGGACACCGTGCCCTACTTCTCGGTGGCCGTACTGCCCAGCAAGGTCGCCCCGCTGGAGGCCGCGGCCCCCGACCTGAGCGGCCCGGGCAGCGTCACCGTCGTCGGCACCGGTCCGGCCGGCCCGCTCTGGCTGACCCCCGAGGCCCGCGGCGCCCTCGCCGCCGCGACCGACCTGGTCGGCTACACCACCTACCTCGACCGGGTGCCGGAGCGGCCGGGGCAGACCCGGCACGGCTCCGACAACAAGGTGGAGTCCGAGCGCGCCGAGTTCGCCCTCGACCTGGCCCGTCGGGGCCACCGGGTCGTGGTGGTCTCCTCCGGCGACCCGGGCGTCTTCGCGATGGCCACCGCGGTGCTGGAGGTCGCCTGCGAGGAGTCCTACCGCGAGGTGCCGGTGCGGATCGTCCCCGGGATGACCGCCGCGCACGCGGCCGCCTCCCGGGCCGGTGCCCCGCTCGGCCACGACTACGCGGTGGTGTCGCTCTCCGACCGCCTCAAGCCGTGGGACGTGGTCGCGGCCCGGCTGCGCGCCGCCGCCGGGGCGGACCTCGTGCTCGCCCTCTACAACCCCGGCTCGCAGTCCCGCACCACCCAGGTCGGCCGGGCCAAGGAACTGCTGCTGGAGTACCGCGCCCCGGAGACCCCGGTGGTGATGGCCCGCGACGTCGGCGGCCCCACCGAGCGGGTCCGCACCGTCCCCCTCGGCGAACTGGACCCGGCCGAGGTCGACATGCGCACCATCCTGCTGATCGGCTCCTCCCAGACCCGGCACGTCCCCCGCGCCCCGCACCCGGACGTCACCTGGACCCCCCGCCGCTACCCGGAGGCCTGAGCGCCGCCCCCGCGGAAGGCCCCGTGCCTTCCGCGCGGGCCCCGCGGCGGCCCGGGGCGCCGCGGGGCCGGGTGCTGCTCGGCCCGCCGGACGAGGCGGGCGGCGGCGTCCGCGGTGGCCGGGCGGGGAGGGGTGTCGGCGGTCGCGTGCAACCGCCGGGGCCGTGAGGGCCGTCCTCCACCGGAGAGTTCTGTCCCAGGACCGTCCCGGAACCTTCGCCGTGATGTGAAGATCTGACGCTCATACGGGGTGAGAAACGGACAAAAGTAGCGCCACGCCCGGGGTGGGTTCTGTTGCTATCTCAGCCATGAGATATCGTCTGGCGAGTGACAGGCGACTACCTCACCCGTATCGGCACCCTCATCCGTACCGCGCGTCAGCACCGCGGCTGGTCCCAGGCCCAGCTCGGTGAGGCCCTCGGCACCAGCCAGAGCGCGGTCAACCGCATCGAGCAGGGCAAGCAGAACGTCAGCCTTGAGATGATCGCCCGCATCGGCGAAGCGCTCGACAGCGAGATCGTCTCCCTCGGCTACTCCGGCCCGATGCACCTGCGGGTCGCCGGCGGCACCACCCTCTCCGGCGCGATCGACGTCCGCAGCAGCAAGAACGCCTGCGTCGCGATCCTCTGCGCCTCGCTGCTGACCACCGGCCGCACCACCCTGCGCAGCGTCGCCCGGATCGAGGAGGTCTACCGGATCCTCGAGGTGCTCAACAGCATCGGCGTCAGGAGCCGCTGGACCAACGACGGCCGCGACCTCGAACTCACCCCGCCCGCCGAGCTCGACCTGGCCGGCATGGACGTCGAGGCCGCCCGCCGCACCCGCAGCGTGCTGATGTTCCTCGGCCCGCTGATGCACCGCGCCGACACCTTCGCCATCCCCTACGCCGGCGGCTGCGACCTCGGCACCCGCACCGTGCAGCCGCACCTCACCGCGCTGCGCCGGTTCGGCCTGGAGGTCGCCACCACCGGCGGCGCCTACCACGCCTCGGTCCAGCCCGGCACGCCGATGGACCGGCCGATCGTGCTGACCGAGCGCGGGGACACCGTCACCGAGAACGCCCTGCTCGCCGCCGCCCGCCACGACGGCGTCAGCGTCATCCGCAACGCCTCGCCCAACTACATGGTCCAGGACCTCTGCTTCTTCCTGGAGAAGCTGGGCGTGCGGATCGACGGCGTCGGCACCACCACCCTCACCGTGCACGGCGTCCCCGAGATCACCTGCGACGTCGACTACACCCCGGCCGAGGACCCGGTGGAGGCGATGAGCCTGCTCGCCGCCGCCGTGGTCACCTCCTCCGAGCTGACCGTCCGCCGGGTGCCGATCGAGTTCCTGGAGATCGAGCTCGCCGTGCTGGAGGGCATGGGTCTCGACTACGACCGCACCCCGGAGTACCGCGCCCACAACGGCCGCACCCGGCTGGTCGACCTCACCGTGCGCCCCTCCAAGCTCACCGCGCCGATCGACACCATCCACCCGATGCCCTTCCCCGGCATCAACATCGACAACGTGCCGTTCTTCGCCGCCATCGCCGCGGCCGCCCACGGCACCACGATGATCCACGACTGGGTGTACGACAACCGCGCCATCTACCTCACCGAACTCACCCGCCTCGGCGCGGACATCAAGCTCCTCGACCCGCACCGGGTGCTGGTCCAGGGCCCCACCCGCTGGCGCGCCGCCGAGATGGTTTGCCCGCCCGCGCTGCGCCCCGCCGTGGTGATCCTGCTGGCGATGCTGGCCGCCAAGGGCACCTCGGTGCTCCGCAACGTCTACGTCATCAACCGGGGTTACGAGGACCTCGCCGAGCGCCTCAACTCCATCGGCGCCCAGATCGAGACCTTCCGCGACATCTGATCCGCGCCCCGGCCGCGGACCCACCGCGCCCCCGCTGCGGACCCACCGCGCAACGCCGCCGCCCGGCACCGGAACCCCGGTGCCGGGCGGCGGCGTTCCCGGGCCCGGCTACTCGCCGGTGCGGCCGTCGAGGTGCTCGCGGAGGAGGTCGGCGTGGCCGTTGTGGCGGGCGTACTCCTCGATCATGTGGGTGAGGATCCAGCGCAGGGAGTACGAGGTCTCCTCGCCGTCGGGCGCGCGGTAGTGGCCGAGCACGTCCAGGGACGCGGCGGCGGAGACGAGTCCGCGGGCGTGCTCGCACTCGGCGCGCCAGCGGGTGAGGGCCTCCTCCGGGTCGGCCCCGTCGACCTCGAACTCGGCCTCCCGGCCGCCCCAGAAGCCGGGGTGGCCCTCGCTGTCGAGGACGTTGCGGAACCACCCGCGCTCCACCTCGGCCAGGTGGCGGGTCAGGCCGAGCAGGGAGAGCGGGGAGGGGAGCAGCGGGCGGGCGCGGAGCTGTTCGGTGCTCAGCCCGGCGCACTTCCAGGCGAAGGTGGCGCGCTGGTAGTCCAGGAAGCCGGTCAGGGTGGCGAGTTCCCCGGCGGCCAGCGGCGGTTCGGTGCGGGCGGCGTCGGCGAGTTCGTAGGCGTCGGTCATCCGGCCATCCTGGCAGCGGGGGGCGGGTCCCGCGCGGGAATTACCCGCCGGTCAGGCCCTGTTCGGCCAGGCGCTCCAGTGCCTCGGGGACGCTCGCCGCGACCGGCACCCCGGCCGGCAGCGGCGGGCGGTCCACCACGACGACGGGCAGGCCGAGTTCGCGGGCCGCGGTGAGCTTGGGGGCGGTGGCCGCGCCGCCGCTGTCCTTGGTGACCACGACGTCGATCCGGTGCTCGCGCAGCACCGCCCGCTCGCCGTCCAGGGTGAACGGGCCCCGGTCGAGCAGCACGTCGAGTGCGGCGGGCAGCGGAGGTTCGGGCGGATCGACCGAGCGGGCCACGAAGTGCAGACCGTCGAGGTGGGCGAAGGCGGCGATGCCCTGGCGGCCGCTGGTGAGCAGGACCCGCCGGCCGAGGGCGGGCAGCAGCGCGGCGGCGGCGTCCAGGGACGGGACGCGGTGCCAGTCGTCCCCCGGCACCGCCGCCCAGCCGGGACGGCGCAGCGCCAGCAGCGGGACACCGGTCGCCGCGGCGGCCGCCGCGGCGTTGCCGGACATCACCGCGGCGAACGGGTGGGTGGCGTCCACCACCGCGTCCACCCGCTCGGCCCGCAGCCAGGCGGCGAGGCCGTCGGCGCCGCCGAAGCCCCCGATCCGCACCTCGCCGGCGGGCAGCCGGGGCCGGGCCACCCGCCCGGCGAGCGAGCTGGTGACCCGGAGCCCGGTCCGGCCGTCGAGCGCGGCGGCGAGGGCGCGGGCCTCGGTGGTGCCGCCGAGGATCAGCAGGTGGCGGCGGTCGGACGGGGCCGCCGGGAGCGGTGGGGCGGGGGGTGCCATCAGGCGCCGCAGGACTTGTGCGGGCGCTCGCGGTCCGCGGAGTAGAGGTGGCTGTCGCGGAACTGCTCGGCGGCCAGGGTGCGGCCGACGATGATCACGGCGGTGCGGACCACACCGGCGGCCTTCAGCTGTCCGGCGATGTCCCCGACGGTGCCGCGCAGCACCAGCTCGTCCGGCCGGCTGGCCATCGCGACCACGGCGGCCGGGCAGTCCGCCCCGTAGTGCGGGAGCAGCTGCTCGACCACGTCGTCCACGTACCCGGCGGCCAGGTGCAGTACGAGCAGGGCGCCGCTGCGGCCGAGGGTGGCGAGGTCCTCTCCCGGCGGCATCGGGGTGGCGCGCTTGGCGATCCGGGTGAGGATCACGGTCTGGCCGACGGTCGGCACGGTCAGCTCGCGCTTCAGAGCGGCCGCCGCGGCGGCGAAGGCCGGTACGCCCGGGACCACCTCGTAGGGCACGCCGGCCGCGTTGAGGCGGCGCATCTGCTCGGCGACGGCGCTGAACACCGACGGGTCGCCGGAGTGCAGCCGGGCGACGTCCTGCCCGGCGGCGTGGGCGCGGACCATCTCCTCGACGATCACGTCCAGGGTGAGGTCGGCGGTGTCGACCAGCCGGGCGCCGGGCGGGCACTCGGCGAGCAGTTCGCGCGGCACCAGGCTGCCGGCGTAGAGGCAGACCTCGGCGCGGGCCAGGATCCGCTGGCCGCGCAGGGTGATCAGGTCGGCGGCGCCGGGGCCGGCCCCGACGAAGTGGACGGTCACGAGGCGTTCTCCCGGGAGGTGAGGGTGTCGGCGGCGGGCTTGACGGCGGACCACTGGGTGACCGGCATCGCCTGGCGCCAGCCGGTGAAGCCGCCGACCGGGACGGCGTGCGCCACGGCGAGCCGCAGCAGCTCGCCGCCGTGCCGCCGGTACCAGGTGGTGAGCAGCGCCTCCGACTCCAGGGTCACCGTGTTGGCGACCAGTCGGCCGCCGGGCGGCAGCGCGGCCCAGCAGGTGTCGAGCAGACCGGGCGCGGTGAGGCCGCCGCCGACGAACACCGCGTCCGGGGCGGGCAGTCCGGCGAGCGCGTCCGGGGCGGGGCCGGTGACCACGCGCAGCCGGGGCACGCCCAGGGCGGCGGCGTTGCGGACGATCCGCTCGGCCCGCACCGGGTCGCGTTCGACCGTGACGGCCCGGTTGTCGCGGTGGGCGCGCAGCCACTCGATCGCGATCGAGCCCGAGCCGCCGCCGACGTCCCAGAGCAGTTCGCCGGGGACGGGGGCCAGGGTGGCGAGCGTGGCGGCGCGCACGTGCCGCTTGGTCAGCTGGCCGTCGCTCTCGTACGCGTCGTCGGGCAGGCCGGGGACGACCGGGGTGCGGGGGCCGTCGGCGCCGAGTTCGACGGCGACCAGGTTGAGCGGGTCGCCGGGCGGGTGCGGCCAGCCGTCGGCGGGGCCGTCCAGCTGCCGTTCGCCGGGCCCGCCGAGCTGTTCGAGGACCCGCAGCCGGGCCGAGCCGTAGCCGTGCGCGGCGAGCAGCGCGGCGACGGCGGCGGGGGTGGCGGAACCGGCGCTGAGCACCAGCAGCCGACGGCCGGGGTTGAGGGCGAGCCGCAGCGTGTCGAGGGGCCGGCCGACCAGGCTGACCACCTCGGTGGCCTCCAGCGGCCAGCCGAGCCGGGCGCAGGCGTGGGCGACCGAGGAGGGGTGCGGCAGGATCCGCAGCCGTTCGGGGCCGACGGTCTCGGCGAGGGTGCGGCCGATGCCGAAGAACATCGGGTCGCCGCTGGCCAGCACGACCGGCCTGCGGTCCGCGTACCGGGCGAGCAGGCCGGGGACGGCCGGGCGCAGCGGGGACGGCCAGGGCACCCGTTCGGCTCCGACCTCGTCGGCGGGCAGCAGGTCCAGCTGCCGGGGGCCGCCGATCACGGCCCCGGCGGCCCGCAGGGCGGCGCGCGCGGTGGCGGCCAGTCCGGGCCAGCCGTCGGCCCCGATCCCGACGACGGTGATCGGGGGTGGCTGCTGGGACACCGGGGGGCTCCTCGGGGCGGGGTCGTCGACGCGGGGTGTGGGCAGCCTACCTGGCGGTATTCGCCCCGGGTGCGGCCAGGGTGCGGCCCCGGACGCCCGGGCATAGCGTCGTCCGGGGGCCGTGGCATGCGCCGCCCGCCCGGGGGCAGTCGAGTACGCCGGGGGGCACTCCAGCACGCAAGGCTCCAGTACGCAAGGGAGGACACCATGTCCGACTCAGCGGTCCCGCGCACGACCTCCAACGCCGGGATCCCGGTTCCGAGCGACGAGCACTCGCTCACCGTGGGACGGGACGGCCCGATCCTGCTCCACGACCACTACCTGATCGAGAAGATGGCGCAGTTCAACCGGGAGCGGGTGCCCGAACGGGTGGTGCACGCCAAGGGCGCCGGGGCCTACGGCTCCTTCGAGACGACGGAGGACGTGAGCCGCTGGACCAAGGCGCTGCTGTTCCAGCCGGGGAAGCGGACCGAGGTGCTGGCGCGGTTCTCGACGGTCGCGGGCGAGCAGGGCAGTCCGGACACCTGGCGGGACCCGCGCGGGTTCGCGCTGAAGTTCTACACCGAGGACGGCAACTACGACCTGGTCGGCAACAACACGCCGGTCTTCTTCGTCCGCGACACGATCAAGTTCCAGGACTTCATCCGCTCGCAGAAGCGCCGTACCGACAACGGCCTGCGCGACCATGACATGCAGTGGGACTTCTGGACGCTGTCGCCGGAGTCCGCCCACATGGTGACCTGGCTGATGGGGGACCGGGGCATCCCGAAGTCCTACCGGCACATGAACGGCTACGGCTCGCACACCTACCTGTGGATCAACGCGGACGGTGCGCGGTTCTGGGTGAAGTACCACTTCAGGACGGACCAGGGCGTCGACTTCCTGACCCAGGACGAGGCCGACCGGCTGGCGGGCACCGACCCCGACCTGCACCGCCAGGACCTCTGGCAGGCCGTCGACGGCGGCACCCCGCCGTCGTGGACGCTGTACGTGCAGGTCATGCCCTTCGACGAGGCGCCGGGCTACCGGTTCAACCCCTTCGACCTGACCAAGGTCTGGCCGCACGGCGACTACCCGCTGATCCCGGTCGGGAAGCTGACGCTGGACCGCAACCCCGAGGACTACTTCGTCCACATCGAACAGGCCGCCTTCGAGCCCGCCAACCTGGTGCCGGGCATCAGCGTCTCGCCGGACAAGATGCTGCTCGGCCGGATCTTCTCGTACCCCGACACCCACCGGTACCGGATCGGGCCCAACTACGCCCAGCTGCCGCCGAACCGGCCGCACGTCCCGGTGCACTCCTACGCCAAGGACGGGCCGATGCGCTTCGACCCGTCGCGGGCGGCGGCGCCCTACGCGCCCAACTCCTACGGCGGGCCGGCGGCGGACCCGAGGGCCTACGACGACCCGGCGGCGGGGTGGCAGAGCTCCGGCGGGATGGTGCGGGAGGCGTACTCGCCGCACGCCGAGGACGACGACTGGGGCCAGGCGGGCACCCTGGTGCGGCAGGTGCTGGACGACGGGCAGCGGGACCGGCTGGTCGCCAACATCGTCGGGCACCTCGGAGCCGGGGTGAGCGACCCGGTGCTCCGGCGGGCACTGGAGTACTGGCGCAACGTCGACCGGGCGCTCGGCGACCGGGTCGCCCGGGGGCTCACCGGGGACTGAGGGGCCGGGCCGGTGCCGTCCCCGGCCGTCGGCGCTCAGCCGCGCCGCCGCCAGTCGCCGGAGGCGATCAGCGCCGGGTGCGCGCGCAGCCGGGCGCCGACGGCCGCCCCGGCCAGGTACACCCAGGCCGGGGCGGTGCCGCCGTCCTCGGTGCGGACGGTCAGCCGCTCGCGGACGTACTCGCCGCCGCCGTCCGGACGGCAGTCCTCCAGCCGGTCCAGCGCCGCGAGCGCCTCCGGGTACGCGGCGGGGCGGATCGTCACCAGCTCGCCGAGGATCCGCCGGCCGGGCTCGGCGTCCGGCACGGCGTACGGGAACCCGGGCCCGGCGTGCAGCGCCGCGCCGGGCAGGACCGCCGGCCGTACCGAGGCGCAGCGGCCGGCCAGGAACACCGCGTGGTTGCGCTCCCCGGTGAGCAGGGTGCCGTAGACGAAGAAGGGGAGGGCGGGCGGCACGGGGACTCCTCGAGGACGGGGCGGGGCGGGACCGGACGGGGCAGGACGGGGACCGCACGGCCGGGGTCGGGACGCGGACCGGTGTTCGATGGTGACCGCCTGGTGATACCCACTGGCGCGCGGGGTGGCCGATGCGGTGTCATGTCGGGTACATCTGCCAGCACCGTCCCAGGGGGACACCCATGACAGTTCCCGCCGAACGCCGGTCGGCCGGGTCCGCGGCCGCCCGCCCGGCCCTCGCCGACGCCCCCGTCGACGCCCTCGCGAAAGGCCCCGGCGGCACCGGCGGCACCGCCGAGACCGACGGGGCTCCGGCCGGGCGGCTCGGCGCCGGGGTGTGGACGGCGCTGGTGGTGGTCTACGTGGTGTGGGGCTCGACGTATCTGGCGATCCGGATCGCGGTGGAGACCATGCCGTCCTTCCTCTCCGCCGCCGCCCGCTTCCTGACCGCCGGTCTGCTGCTCGCCGGCTTCGTCGCCGTCCGCCACGGCCGGGACGGACTCCGGGTGGACCTGCGGCAGCTGGGCTCCGCGGTCCTGGTCGGACTGCTGCTGCTGACCGGCGGCAACGGACTCGTGGTGCTCGGCGAGACCTCCGTCCCGTCCGGCCTGGCCGCGCTGCTGGTCGCCGCCGTGCCGCTCTGGATGGTGCTGCTGATGGCCGCCGGGGGCGAGCGGCCCAAGCGCGCCGAACTGGCCGGAGTGCTGCTCGGACTGGTGGGCCTGGCCGTGCTCTCCGCCCCCGCGATCGGCGGGTCGGTAGCCCCCGCCGGGGTGGTGGCGATCATCTGCGCCACCCTCACCTGGGCGTTCGGCTCCTTCGCCGGCAAGCGGATCCGGATGCCCGGGAACGTCCTCGCGTCCAGCGCCTACCAGATGCTCGCCGGGGGGCTCGGCAATCTGCTGATCGGCCTGGCCCGGGGGGAGGAACGCGGTCTGCGCCCCGGCGACGTGTCCACCCGGTCCTGGCTGGCGCTGGCCTTCCTGGTGGTGTTCGGTTCGCTGGTCGCCTTCACCGCATACGCCTGGCTGCTGCGTTCGGCCCCGCTGACGCTGGTGGCCACCTACGCGTACGTGAATCCGGTGGTGGCCGTGCTCCTGGGGTGGCTGGTGCTGGCCGAGCCGCTGACCGGCCCCACCCTGGTGGGCGGGGCCGTCGTGGTCGCCGGCGTGTGTCTGGTGGTGAGCGGCAGCCGGGGGTCGGGACGGCCCTCGGCCCGGCGGTCCGCCCGGAGGGCCGCCCGGGACGCGGTCAGGTAGTCCGCCCGGAGGGCCGCCCGGGGCGCGGTCCGGTAGTCCGGCCCGGCACCGGCCCGGCACCGGCTCAGCCGCACCAGGTGGCCAGCAGGGTGCTCAGGGTCACCCCCGGGCCGAGGCCCAGCAGCAGGCCGCGGGCGCCGGCCGGCGGAGGCGTGCGATGGGTGCGGGCGAGGACGGAGAACACGGTGGCCCCGCCCAGGTTGCCCTCCTCGGTGAGGACGTCCCGCGAGTGCCGCAGGAACGCGGCGTCCGCGTCGAGCAGTACCCCGAGCCGGTCCAGGATGGCCGGGCCGCCCGGGTGCAGCACGCCGAAGTCCAGCTCCCGTCCGCCGTGCCGGTCCAGCCAGTCGAGCAGCGCCGGGCCCAGGTCGGTGACCGAGCGGAGCGAGGCCCGGGTGGAGGCGAAGTGGTCGCCCCGGTGGTCCGTCAGCTTGCGGTAGCGGTCGGTGGTGTGCGGGATGGTGTACTCGAAGCAGTGGTCCAGCCCGAGCCCGGGCGTGCGCTGCTCGGCCGTGACCACGGCGGCCGCCGCCGCGTCGCCCCAGAGGCCCTTGTAGATCTGGTCCTCCACCGAGGTGCGGCTGTTCTGGTAGAGCGAGGAGAGCGACTCGGCGGCGACCACCAGCACCACGGCGGCCGGGTTCCAGGCCAGGAAGCGACGGGCCGTGAGCAGGACGTGGGCGCCGCCCGCGCAGGCCAGCTGGCTCATCGGCAGCCGGCTGATGTCGGGGCGCAGGCCCAGGTTCTGCTGGAGGTGGACGTCCAGACCGGGCACGGCGTCGCCGGTCGCGCTGGACACGATCACGCAGTCCACCTGCTCGGGCCGGACGCCCGCCGTCAGCATCGCCTCGGTGGCGGCCTGTTCGGCGGCGGCCAGCAGGTCGCCGAAGGTCGTGGTCTTGCGTTCGGCGGCGGTCCGCCCGGGGGAGGAGACCAGCTCGTACGGCCGGAAGTAGCGGCGGGTGCCGGGCAGGTTGCCGAGCGCCAGCCGGACGGTCTGGGCCTGCCGGGCCGGGTAGTCGGGGTTGCGGTCGAGGATGTCCTCCCGGATCCGCTCGGCCGTCACGGTGTGGGTCCCGAGGGCGAGGGCCGGGCGGGCGACGAAGGCGGGGACGGACCGGGTGGTGGGGGGAGCGGGGGTGGGGGCCGTGCTGGGCATGCGGATGGTTCCTTGCGGCTGTGCGCGCCGCGTCCGGCCGGACGCGACGGCCGGTCCGGGCGGTCCTGGCGCGCGGCCCGACGGTGCGGCGTCCGGCCGGCCGGGGGCGGCCGGGACGCACCGACCCGTCGTGACAGCGTCCGGCCCCGTCCGGGCGCCGGCACCGCCACGCTACCCGCCGGACCGCCCCGCCGCCGTGCCCGCCCCTGCTCCCGCCGTCGGCCGGGAGACCGCCGGTCACCTGCGCGGATCCCCGGACCGCAGGAGCCGACGGGCTCCCGCGGCGCGGCGCGCGGGGCTCCCGCCGGGCGGGCCGGACGGCGTCCCGCGGTCCGGTTCGGACGGGTCCCCGTCAGACCGCGTACGGAGGACGCCCGGCCCACCAGTGTCCGGGGGCCTCGGCCTCGCGGCTGGTCCAGAACTCGATGATGCCGCCGACGAACTCCTCGGCCGAGAGCACGCCGTCGCCGTCCACGTCCAGCCGGCGGAACGCCTCGTCGGCGTCGTCGCGGGAGAGGGCGGAGAAGTGCCCGCGCTGGAAGACGAAGAACTCGCCCGCGTCCACCGTTCCGCTGCCGTCCACGTCGGCGATCGCGAGGAAGGCCTCGGCCAGCGCGCCGAGCACGGTCCGCGCGGCCACCGGGTCGTCGGCCAGCGAGCGGGTCGAGGCGACGAACTGCGCGCGGCCGATCGAGGTGGTGCCGACCGGCAGGTGGGAGACGTGCAGGTCGCGCCAGATCGCCAGGTAGGCGTCGACGATGCGCTCCTCGGTGCGCGAACCCTCCGCGTGCCCCAGCGAACGGGCCACCGCCCGGCCCATCAGCACGTGGTCGTGCTCGGTCAGCAGGCCGTCCCCGTCGGCGTCGAGGTGGTCGAAGCCGTGGTTGATCCTGGCGAGCAGCTTTTCCTCGGACACGTTTCTCCCGGATCGAGCAGATGTCCCGTCGGACCGCCGCAGCGGTCGTTCGCTGCACGCTAACGCGCCCGGTACCGGCCGCGCAGGCGAAGACCCGAACTGTCGGCCGGTCGTGCGCGCCGCCGCGGGCGGCGGGCCCCGGGAGCGTGGTCCGCTCAGCGCGCGGCGGCCAGCAGCTCCCGGGTGTACTCGGTGTGCGGCGCGGCGAACAGGCGGTCGCGGTCCGCGGATTCGACCAGCCGGCCGCGGTGCATCACCGCCACCCGGTCGCAGAAGTGGCGGACCACCGCGAGGTCGTGCGAGACGAACAGGAAGGCGACGCCGAGCTGTTCGCGCAGTTCCATGAGCAGATTGAGGACCTGCGCCTGGACCGACACGTCCAGTGCGGACACCGGCTCGTCGGCGATGATCAGCCGGGGTTCGGCCGCGAGCGCGCGGGCGATCCCGATCCGCTGGCGCTGGCCGCCGGAGAACTCGTGCGGATAGCGGTCCAGCCGGTCGGCCGGCAGCCCGACCCGCTCCAGCAGTTCGGCGGACCGCCGCCGCCGTTCGTCGGGGCCGAGCGCGGTGTGCAGCCGCAGCGGGGTCTCCAGGGTCTGCGCGACGGTGCGGCGCGGGTTGAGCGAGGCGTACGGGTCCTGGAAGACCAGCTGGACCTCCTTGGCGAGCCGCCGCCGCAGCGCCCGGTCCGGCCGGCCGGCGTCCTGGCCGTCGTACCGGACGGTGCCGGCGGTGGCGGGCTGGAGACCGGCCAGCACCCGCGCGGTGGTGGACTTCCCGGATCCGGACTCGCCGACCAGGCCGAGCGTCTCGCCGGGCGCGATGCGCAGGCCGAGCCCCTCGACGGCCCGCACCGGCTCGGACCGCGTCCCGGGGAAGCGGCGGCGGCCGGGGAAGTGCACCGAGAGGTCCTCGACCTCGACCAGCCACCGCCCGCCGGTGGCCGAGGCGGACCCGGACGCCGCCGGACCGGGGCGGTCGGTCGGCCGGGGCGCCGGCGAGGGGTCGTCGACGGTCGGCAGCGGTGTGCCCGGCACCGATTCCAGCGTCAGCGCGGCGCCGACCAGGGCCCTGGTGTACGGCTCCCGGGGTGCAGCCAGCAGCTCCGCGGTGGGCGCGGTCTCCACCTCCCGGCCGCCGCGCAGCACGAGGGTGCGGTCGGTGCTGCCCGCGACCACCCCGAGGTCGTGGCTGACCAGCAGCACGGCGGTGCCGTGCTCGCGCTGCAACTCGCCCAGCAGGTCGAGCACCTGGCCCTGGACGCGGGCGTCGAGCGCGGTGGTGGGCTCGTCGGCGATCAGCACGTCGGGATTGTTCAGCAGGGCCATCGCGATCATCACCCGCTGCCGCATGCCGCCGGAGAAGCGGTGCGGGTGGTCGGCCGTCCGGGCGGCCGGGATGCCCACCCGGTCGAGCATGGCGGCGGCGGCCCGGCCGGCCTCCGCCCGGCCCGCGCGGGGGTGGTGCAGCCGGTACATCTCGGCGAGCTGCGCGCCGACGGTGTGGAAGGGGCTGAGCGAGGTCAGCGCGTCCTGGAAGACCAGGGCCACCCGCCCGCCGCGCACCTGTCGCAGCACCCGCTCCCCGGCGCCGACCAGCTCCTGCCCGTCCAGCCGGACCGAGCCGGTGACCGTGGTGGTGCGCGGGTCGTGCAGGCCCAGCACGGCGAGCCCGGTGGCGGACTTGCCGGAGCCGGACTCGCCGACCAGGCCGAGGACCTCGCCCCGGGCGAGGTCGAAGGACAGGCCCCGCACGGCGTGCACGGGTGCGCCGCCGCGCGGGTCGGCGAAGCTGACGGAGAGGTCGCGGACGCTGAGCACCGGCGGCCCGGCGGCGGGCACCGGCGCGGCAGTCGGCGCGGCGGTGGGCGCGGTCGCGGAGGAGGAGGTCATCGGGAGGGCTCCAGGCGGGAGGCGGCGGGTGGTTCAGCCGAGGCGGATGCGCGGATCGAGCCAGGCGATCACCAGATCGGCCAGCGCGACGAACAGCACGACGAAGCAGGCGGCGAGCAGCACCGCGCCGACCACGGCCGGCAGGTCCTGCCCCTCGACGGCCTCGGTGGCGAACCGGCCCACGCCGTTCAGCCCGAACACCGTCTCGGTGATCACCGCGCCGCCGAGCAGCGCGCCGGCCTCCAGACCGAGCAGCTGCACCAGCGGTCCGGCGGCGCCGCGCGCGGTGTACTTGAGGTGCGCCCGGAGCCGGCCGAGGCCCTTGCCGCGGGCGGTGCGCACGTACTCCTCGTCCATCGTCTCCAGCAGCTGCGAGCGCGAGAGCCGGGCGAACACGGCCGAGTTGACGAAGCCGAGGACGATCCACGGGAGCAGCATGCCGCCCGCCCAGGCGGCGGGGTCGGTGGCCGGCGGGGTGTAGGAGGGCAGCGGCAGCAGTCCGGTGGTGTAGACCAGGCCCCACTGGGCGACATAGCCGAGGAAGTAGATCTGCACGCTGGCGCCGACCAGGGTGAAGCCGGAGAGCAGCCGGTCCGTCCGGGTGCCGTGCCGCAGCGCGGCGACGAAGCCGCTGCCGAGCCCGAACACCACCAGGACGGCCAGCGCGCCCGCGGCCAGCGAGAGGGTCACCGGCAGGTGGTCGACCAGGGCCTCGGTGACCGGCTGGTGCAGCCGGTAGGAGTAGCCGAGGCAGGGCGCGTCGCAGTGCAGGGTGGAGCCGTCGACGTCCTGGACGTCGCGGCCGGCCACGATCCCGGTCAGGTAGTCGGTGTACTGGGTGAGCAGCGGCTGGTCCAGGCCCATGCTCGCGCGGACCGCCGCGACCTGACCGGTGTCGCAGCGCGGGCCGCAGGCGGCGCGGGCGGGGTCGGCGGGGGCGGCGTAGAAGAGGGCGAAGGCGGCGGCGGAGACCGCGGCCAGGACGGCGAGCGCCTGGAGGATCCGCCGCAGGGCGAAGGAGAGCATGGTGGCCGGTCCGGGGTCGGTGGGCGTCGGGGCGGCGGTCCCGCCGCGCGCCGCGCGGGGCGGGCGGCGGGACCACCGGGGAGTGCGGGGTGTCAGGCCTTCAGGTAGAGCCAGGCGAGGCCGACGGACCCGTAGATCGGGTGGACGAACGCGCCGCCGACGTTGGAGCCGCGCAGCTGGTTGACGTTCGGGTAGGCGAACGGCAGCACCGGCTGGTCCTTCATCACCGTCTGCTCCAGCGCGTACAGCTCCTTGGCCTTGGCCCGGGGCTCGCCGATCCCGTTGATCCGGTCGATCTCCTTGTCCACCGCGCCGTTGCGGTAGCGGGCGGAGTTGAGGTCGCTGTTGGCGCGTCCGTCGAAGGAGAACGGGATCAGGGTGGAGGGCGTCGGCCAGTCGACCGAGCTGGTCTCCTCCCACAGGTCGTAGGGGGAGTCGGCGCGGTGCGCCTCGTCCAGCAGGGCCTTGGGGTCGACCGGCTTCGGCACCAGGGTGATGCCGGCCTTGGCGAAGCCGTCGACCAGCACCTGCGCGACCCGCTGGCCGTTCGGGGTACTGGCGTACGCGTAGGTGAGCGGGGCGGGCGGCTGCGCGGCCTTGGCCAGTACGGCCTTCGCGGCGTCCGGGTCGCCCTCCGGCCTGGCCGGGTTCAGGTCGTACTTCTGCCAGTCGACCAGGGCGGGCGAGCTGAGGGTGCTGGCGAGCTCGCCGGCCCGGCTGCCGCCGAGGACCTGGCGGGCCTGCTGGCGCGGGTAGGCGAGGTTGAGGGCCTTGCGGACCTCGGGGTCGGTCACCCGCTCGTTGTTGACCATGAGGTAGGTGACGAAGGCACCCTGCCGTCCGGAGACGACGAGGTCCTTGGCCTTCGGGTCGGTGTCGACGGTCTGGTACAGCTCGGGGGAGAGCTGGGTGGCCACCGTGGTGGCGTCCGCGCCGCCGTCCCGCCCGGAGAGGATCTCCTGGTTGATGTTGAGCGCCTCCTTCCCGAAGGTGAAGACGAACTTCTCCGGGTACTGGCTGCGGACCGGGTCGGTCTCCGCCTTCCAGTGCGGGTTGCGCTCCAGCACCAGCCGGGTGTTCTGGACGTGCTCGACGATCCGGTACGGGCCGGTGGCGAACGGCAGCCGGTCGTAGTCGGTGCCGGTGTCCTTGTCCTTGCGCACCGGCGAGGAGGAGGACTGCGCGGCCATGTACGGCACGTCGGCCTGCGGCTGCGGGAAGTGGAACACCAGGGTGCGGTCGTCCGGCGTCGCGATCGCGTCGAGCTCGCCGTCCTGCGGGCCGGCGTACTTCTTGCGGGCGTCCTCGTAGCTGGCCTCGCCGGTCAGCCACTGCGGCCAGTACGGCGGGCCGACCTCGTAGCCCTTGCCGAACGAGCGCTCGATGCCGTACTTGACCTGCTGGGAGGTGATCGGCTGGCCGTCCTCCCAGGTCACGCCCTCCTTCAGCCGGTAGGTCCAGGTGCGGCCGTCGTCGCTGGCGGTGCCGGTGTCGGTGGCGAGGTCGCCGACCAGCCTGGCCCTGCCGTCGACCACCTGGTACTGGGTCAGCTGGCGGCCCCACAGCAGCGAGGTGTTGTAGGCGGCGCCCGCGTACACCTTCTGCGGGTCGAGGTGGCGGAAGTCGGTGGTGTTGTAGACGTTCACCGTGCCGCCCGCGCGGGCACCGGGGACGGCGGGGGCCGGTCCGGCGCTCTCCTTCTCGGTGCCGAGCGCGGCGGTCAGCGGCGAGGCGTCCCCGGCCGCGGCACCGGGGCCGGCCGAGGTGGTGCTGCCCGCGCCGGCCGAGCAGGACGTCGCCAGCAGGGCGGTCGCGACGACGGCGAGGGACGGTCTGATCCAGCGCATGGCGAATCTCTCCTTGCCCCGGGGTCTCCGGGGCGGTCGGGTGAACTGTCGGGTGAACAGCGGAAGGAAGGCGGTCGGTCGGACCGCGGCCGGCGACGGCCTCAGCGGGCGGCCCGCGGGTCCAGGGCGTCCCGGACGGCGTCGCCGAGCAGGTTGAAGGCGAGCACGAAGAGCAGCAGCGCGACGCCGGGGAAGAACATGTACGTCGGGTCGGCCCGGAACACCTCGGAGCCGCGGGAGATCATCCGGCCCCAGTCCGGGACCGGCTCGTTGATGCCCACGCCGAGGAAGGACAGCACCGCCTCCGAGGCGACGAACGCCGGCACCGCCATGGTGGCGTGCACCAGCAGCTGCGCCCGGACGTTCGGCAGGAGTTCCCGGACGACGATGTGGAATCCACCGGCGCCCATTGCCCGCGCGGACTGCACGAAATCCCTTTCCCGGAGCGACCGGACGCTGGCCCGCAGGGAAAGGGCGAGCGGAATCCAGCCGAACGCGGAGAACACCAGCACCAGCACCAGGAACTGCATCCACTCCGGCTCCGCGGCGCCCGGGTCGACCAGCCGGGACTGGATCACCGGGCTGAGCGCGAGCAGCAGCAGCAGGGTCGGGAACGCGAGCAGGACGTTGGAGAGGAAGCCGAACACCCGGTCGGTGATCCCGCCCAGGCAGCCCACCGCGACCCCGGCCAGCACCCCGAGAGCGGTGGTGACGGCGGCCGAGGCGAAGGCGATCAGCAGCGAGGTGCGGATGCCGTAGAGCAGCTGGGTGAACACGTCACGGCCCAGGCCGGGCTCCAGGCCGAACCAGAACTCCCCGGAGATGCCGCCGTTCGGCGCGATCGGCAGGCCGCCGTCGCTGAGCAGGCCGGGGACGTTCTGGCCGTAGTGCTCGGTGGGGTTCCTGCCGTACAGCGCGGCGATCAGCGGGGCCGCCAGGGCGAGCAGCAGGAAGAGCACCACCACGCCGAGCGCGACGGCCCCGGTGCGGTCGCGGCAGATCCGCCGCAGCAGCCCCGGCGGGGCGGGCCGCGCGGGCGGCGCGTCCGGTACGGCGACGTGTTCGACCACTGCCATGACAGGCGTACTCCCCGAATTCCGTGCCGCCCCATGGGTGGAGGTGCACCGGCGTACATTTACGGACGCCTTCCCGGGGGTTTCCCGGGGGCGTCGCCGAACGCCATCAGATCGGACACCCAGGATCTTTCGCAAATCATTCCGAAGGCATCCGGGAAGTGCTTCCCGGCCTTTGTTTCGGGAATTGTGACGGCTTCATTCCGCCGCAATACGGCCGTAGCAGAAGAACGGGCACAAGCGGACAAAAGGTATGTCATGTCCGCCGCTGTCCCGCATTCTGAGATCTCCGCCACAGGCCGTCCGGCGTTGGTACGATTCCGGCGGGCCGCGACTGGCGCGCACGGATGGAATCGACCATCGGGAAGCGGCCCCGTGCCGAATCACGAGCAGTTGCCGAGCGCCTGGGCCCCCGACCTCCCCCTCAGGAGACCGCCATGGCCCCGCAGCCGCACACGGCCGCCACCCCCGCCGCCAACACCGCCTTCCGCTCCGCCCTCGACGTGGTCCGCGAGGTCGAACCCCGGATCGCCGCCGCCATCGGTCAGGAGATCGACGACCAGCGCGCCTCGCTCAAGCTCATCGCCAGCGAGAACTACGCCTCCCCGGCCGTCCTGCTCACCATGGGCAACTGGCTCAGCGACAAGTACGCCGAGGGCACCGCCGGCCGCCGCTTCTACGCCGGCTGCCGCAACGTCGACACCGTTGAGACCGTCGCCGCCGAGCACGCCCGCGCCCTGTTCGGCGCCGACCACGCCTACGTCCAGCCGCACTCCGGCATCGACGCCAACCTGACCGCGTTCTGGGCCGTCCTCTCCCAGCGGGTCGAGAGCCCCGCCCTGGAACGTGCCCAGGTCCGCAACGTCAACGACCTCACCGAGGAGGACTGGGCCGAACTGCGCCGGGAGCTCGGCAACCAGCGCATGCTCGGCATGTCCCTGGACACCGGCGGCCACCTCACCCACGGCTTCCGCCCCAACATCTCCGGCAAGATGTTCGACCAGCGCAGCTACGGCACCGACCCGGCCACCGGCCTCATCGACTACGACGCGCTGCGCGCCACCGCCCGGGAGTTCCGCCCGCTGATCCTGGTGGCCGGCTACTCCGCCTACCCGCGCCGGGTCGACTTCCGCCGGATGCGCGAGATCGCCGACGAGGTCGGCGCCACCCTGATGGTCGACATGGCCCACTTCGCCGGCCTGGTCGCCGGCAAGGTGTTCACCGGCGACGAGGACCCGGTGGCCCACGCCCACATCGTCACCACCACCACCCACAAGTCGCTGCGCGGCCCGCGCGGCGGCATGGTGCTCTGCGTCGAGGAGCTCGCCGAGCACGTCGACCGGGGCTGCCCGTTGGTGCTCGGCGGCCCGCTCTCGCACGTCATGGCCGCCAAGGCGGTCGCCTTCGCCGAGGCCCGTCGCCCCGAGTTCCAGGACTACGCCCAGCGGGTCGTCGACAACGCGCGGGCCCTCGCCGAGGGGCTGCTGCGCCGCGGCGGCACCCTGGTCACCGGCGGCACCGACAACCACCTCGTGCTCGTCGACGTCTCCGGCCACGGCCTGACCGGCCGCCAGGCCGAGGCCGCGCTGCTGGACGCCGGCATCGTCACCAACCGCAACTCCGTGCCGGGCGACCCGAACGGAGCCTGGTACACCTCGGGGGTGCGGATCGGCACCCCGGCGCTCACCACCCGGGGCCTCGGCACCGCCGAGATGGACGAGATCGCCGGGCTGATCGACACCGTGCTGCGCGCCACCACCCCGGCCACCACCGCCGCAGGCGCGCCCTCCAGGGCCCAGTACGTGCTGGACCCGGCGGTCGCCGAGGGCGTCGCGAAGCGCGCCGCCGACCTGCTCGCGGGCTTCCCGCTCTACCCGGGTGTCGACCTGGCCTGATCCGCCGCCCGCCGGCCCGGCCGGGGCAGTCGCCCCCGGCCGGGCCGGTTCGGTGCTCCGCCCGCCTCCGGCGCCGTCCTGATGACAATCCGGTGCCCGGACGGCACTATGGACGAACCGTTCCTCCGCGGTGCACAGGTCTCGGTCAACTCCGCGCACAAACGGCCGGAGCCCGAAATTCTTTGCTCCCGGCCCGCGCAACTCCGCTCCGTGGCGAGTAGATTGCAGCGAACTCGGGCACCCGGGACTACGGTCGGTGCCAGGCGGCCGGGCCGCTTCCGTCTGCCCGGACCGCCCTCCGGAGCCGGAGCGCCGGGACCGTCACAGGGCCGCAGCGGCCGACCCGAGTCCGGAGATCGTGCCCAATGGTCGTTCGTACCGTGTTAGGAGCCGCCTCGTGACCGACGCCGCCGCACTCAGTGCCGACCAGCAGCGACCTGCTGAACCGGGGGTGCTCGACGACGTACCCGGGTGGTTCTGGGACCAGGACCGGCACCTCTTCGACTGGTTCCTGGGCCGGCAGGAGAAGGCCGGCCGCTCCGGTGACCTCATGGAGATGGGCGCCTACCTGGGGCGCAGCGCGATCGTCATCGGCTCGCACCTCCAGCCGGGGGAGTCGTTCACGGTCTGCGACCTCTTCGACTCCGACGCCCCGGACGACGAGAACGCCGCCGAGATGGACATGTCCTACCGCCGGACGCTGACCCGCGCCGCCTTCGAGACCAACTACCTCGCCTTCAACGAGCGGCTGCCGGAGATCGTCCAGGCCCCGACCTCGACGCTGGGCGGCGGCCGGGTCGCGCCCGGCGCCTTCCGCTTCATCCACATCGACGCCTCGCACCTCTACGAGCACGTCGCCGAGGACATCCAGGTCGCCCGGACGGCGCTCGCCTCCGACGGCGTCGTGGTCCTGGACGACTACCGCTCCGCCCACACCCCGGGCGTCGCCGCCGCCACCTGGGAGGCCGTGTTCAACCACGGACTGCGGCCGATCGTGCTGACCGACAGCAAGTTCTACGGCACCTGGGGCGACCCGGAGCCCGCCCAGCTCGACCTGCTGGCCCGCCGGGGCACCCTGCCGCACTGCGACATCAGCAGCGAGACCGTCGACGGGCGCCGGCTGGTCCGGATCAGCGGCAGCGACGCGGGGGCCGAACCGTTCCGGGTCTCCCGCCACCACGCCCGGCTGGCCGCCGAGGCGGAGCGCCGCGCCGCCGAGCAGGTCGCCGACGATGCCTTCCGCGCCGCCGAGCGCGACCGCGAGACGGCCGACCGCGACCTCGCCGACCGCCGTGCCCGCGCCGCCGAACGCCGCCGCCCCGCCAACGTCGCCAAGCGCGCCGTCGGCGACCTCCTCCCCCCGGTCGTCACCTCCGCCATCCGCCGCGCCCGCCGCGGCTGACCGCCGGGGGCGTCAGGGAGCGTCGCCGGGGGCCGCCGTGTGCGCCACCGCCTCCGGCGGGGGAGCGTCCGGCCGCAGCCGGGTCCAGACCGTCCGGGCGATGGTGGCCGGGGGTTCGTGCTCCCAGAACCGCAGCACCGTCCAGCCGTCCTCGGCCAGGTGGCGGGTGGTGTCCAGGTCACGGGTGACGTTGCGGTCGAGTTTGGTGCGCCACCAGTCGGCGTTGGACTTCGGGCTGGTCGCGTGCTCGGGGCAGCCGTGCCAGAAGCAGCCGTCGAGGAAGACCGCGACCTTCGGGCCGGGGAACAGGATGTCGACGGTGCGCCGCGGCAGTCCGGGGACCTTGGCGTTCACGCGGTAGCGCAGGCCCCAGCGGAACAGCAGCCGCCGGACGGCCAGCTCCTGCGCGGTGTCGCGGGACGCCTGGCGGCTCATACGGGCCGCGACGGACGGGGAGGAAGCGGCGGGCGACGACATGCGACCCAGTATTCCGCGCCCCGCCGACAACGACGGAGGGGCGCCGCCCGGGGGATCCCGGGGCGGCGCCCCTCCTGCTGCCCGGTGCCGGGCTCAGCCGCGCGGTGCTCCGGCGGGTTCCGCGTCGGCGGTCCGTCCGGACCCGTCCTCGGCGCGCTCCGCCGCGGCGTCCTCGGCGAGCTCGAGCTTGACGGCGGCGAGGCTGGGGTTGGCCCAGGCGCTGCGGACGCCCCAGGCGTAGAAGGCGAGCGCGATCAGCGCGACGACCAGCAGGTCCCAGCCCTCGGGGAGGTAGCCCTCGCCGCCGAACTCGGTGGAGCCGGCCCAGGAGACGCCGGCCATCACGAACAGGTAGGCGACCATCCAGGCGCCGGCCTTGAGGTGCGGCTTCAGCTCGGCGAACGGCTTGCGCAGCTCGTACCAGGCCCAGATCGGCAGACCGGCGGCCATCAGCAGGATGACCTTGCCGGTGAGCGGCCAGCGGGCCCAGTAGAGGACGAGCGAGCCGAAGATCATGGCGATCGGGGCGATCACCGGCATCGCGCGCAGCCGGACCGGCCGGGGCAGCTCGGGGGCCAGGCGGCGCAGCGCCATCACCGCGACCGGTCCGGTGATGTAGGAGATCACGGTGGCCACCGAGACGATCTCGGCGAGCGAGCCCCAGCCGCGGAAGACCGCGAGGAAGCAGAAGGCGACGACCAGGTTGAGCACCAGCGCCGGGCGCGGGATGCCGGTCTTCGGGTCGACCCGGCCGAAGAGCTTCGGCAGGTGGCCGTTCTCCTGGACGCCGTGGATCATCCGGGAGGTGGTGGCGGCGTAGATCATGCCGGTGCCGCTGGGGGAGACGAAGGCGTCCGCGTACAGCAGCAGGGCGAGCCAGTTCAGGCCCCAGGCGATGGCCAGGTCGGCGAGCGGCGAGGTGTAGCCGAGGCCGCCCCAGCCGTTGGCCAGGTCGGCGGTCGGAACGGCGCCGAGGAAGGCGATCTGCAGCGCGACGTAGATCACCAGGGCGATCAGGATCGAGCCGATCACGGCCTTGGGCAGCGACTTGCCGGGGTCACGGGCCTCGCCGGCCAGGTTGAGCGGGGACTGGAAGCCGTTGAAGGCCCAGACGATGCCGGAGACGGCCACCGCGGTGAACACCGCGCTCCAGCCGTTCGGCGCGAAGCCGCCGTGGTCGGTGAAGTGCGCGGTGTCGAAGTGCGCCAGCAGCAGGGCGCCCGCGGTGAGGGTGGGGACGACGACCTTGAACACCGTGATCGCCGTGTTGGTCTTGGCGAACAGCGTGATCGCGAACCAGTTCAGCGCGAAGTAGACGAGCAGCAGCACACTGGCCAGGGCCACGCCGCTGACGGACAGCTCCTGTCCGTCGAAGAGGCCCTTGGCCCAGCCGAAGTCCCAGGAACTCATGTACTGCACCGAGGCGGTGGCCTCACCGGGGATGACCGAGACGATCGCGATCCAGTTGGCCCAGGCGGCCAGGTACCCGGCCAGCGAACCGTGCGAGTACTGGCCGTACCGGACCATGCCGCCGGCCTTGGGGAACATCGAGCCGAGCTCGCTGTAGGTGAGCGCGATGGTCAGGGCGACGGCCGCGCCGATC
The DNA here is from genome assembly GCF_900105395.1 of Streptomyces sp. TLI_053. Lineage (NCBI taxonomy): Bacteria > Bacillati > Actinomycetota > Actinomycetes > Kitasatosporales > Streptomycetaceae > Streptomyces > Streptomyces sp. TLI_053. Next base: position 2,204,823 of record NZ_LT629775.1, on the reverse strand, counting down.
ACCCAGGCGACGATCGAGGCCGGTCCGGCCAGCCGGGCGGCCCGCTCGGCCCCGAAGAGCCAGCCGGAGCCGATGATCGATCCGAGTCCGACCGCGGTGAGGCTGATGGTGCCGAGCGAGCGGCGGTAGTGCTGATGGGATGCCGTCTTCGACTCGGGCTCACTCACCGTATCGGTCCTCTGTCTCATCGTGTCACTTGGCTTTCCGGACAAACGGGAAGAGCCTAAGGGGCGAAATCGGGCGAAACCTCAGCTGGACCTCAGATTCACCGCAAAACACTCGATCGTTGCCATCTCGTGTCCGAACCTCTGACTTTCGGCGGGGGCGCGGAGACGACCGGCGGGGCGTGCGGGGAGCGCCTCCGAAGGGTGGCCCCGAGCGGGCACAAGGGTGCGGGCGCGCGGCGTGCCGGAGGGTGCGGGGCGTCGGGAGGGTGCGGGGGCAAAAAGAAATTCCCCGCAGGAACTCTTGCGAGTTCCTGCGGGGAATCGATGGTGTCCGAGGGGGGACTTGAACCCCCACGCCCGATAAAGGGCACTAGCACCTCAAGCTAGCGCGTCTGCCATTCCGCCACCCGGACGGGGTGTGTGCTTCGGGGGTTTTCTGCTCGCCCCCTCGGCGACAGAGAGAACATTACCAGGGTTTCGGAGTGCTTCTCACCTGCGTTTCCCCGGTCGGGATGGTGGGGGGCGGCGGTACGGATCGCTGGTGTGCGCGAACCGGTGGTTCAAGGACGGTAAACGGTCGAGTTGTGGTCGATGAACGATCGGTATCGCTCGGCTCTGGTCCGACACGGGCAAGTTGTCGACGGTGCCACAGCTCCGGGGGCGGCTCTCCTAGCCTCTGTGCACCGAGGGCGCCATGAGCGGAACGCCTGATTCCCGGGGTCGCGGACGAAGGGCGGCTGGACGTGGAGCGGATCAGCGAGGAAGAGACGGCGCCGACGGCGCCGGAGAAACGGGTGACCGCCGCGTCGGCAGTGGCGCGCGGCGGTCCTGTCGAGGGGGTGTGGCGCTTCACCGTGCCCGCCGAGCAGGCCTCGGTCCCGCGCACCCGGCACGCCGTGCGTGACCGGCTGCTGGCCCAGGGCATGGCGGAGATCCGCTACCAGGAACTGGTGGACGACCTGCTGCTGATCGTCTCGGAGCTGGTCGGCAACGCGGTGACCCATGCCGCCGAGCTGTCGCCGGAGGTGACCACCGAGCTGGTGGTGCGGTGCGGGTGGGTGCGGGTCTCGGTCGAGGACGGCGACCCGTACCGGCCGAAGGCCCTGGCGGCCGACACCGGACGGACCGGCGGGCGCGGGCTGCTGCTGGTGAAGAGCGTCACGCTGCAGGCCGGCGGAGTGTGCGACGTGGAGCAGGCGGGGCAGGGCGGCAAGGTGATCTGGGCCTCGCTGCCGCTCCCGCGCGAGGAGCCCTAGCGGACGGCGGCCCGGAGCGGGGCGGCCCGGAGCAGGCAGCCCGGAGCACGGCGGCCCCGGCGCGGGCCGTTCCCGGCGGGGCCGCCCCTCGGCGGCCCCGCCGGGCGCGGTCTACCAGTCCTTCCCGGCGATCTCGCGGATCCCCGGCAGCGCGGCCTCGAAGACGGTCCGGAACCACACCGAGAACGGCCGCTCCGCCTCCAGCTCGCGCAGCTCCTCGGCGGTCACGAAGGCGAAGTCGTCCACCTCGTCCGGGTTGGGCCGCACCGGCGCGGTGACCAGACCCACGAACAGGTGGTTCCACTCCCGCTCGATCAGGCCCGTGGCCTCGTCCGGCAGGTCGTAGCGGACCGTGCCCGCCTCGCAGAGCAGGGCCGGGGCGACACCCAGCTCCTCCGCGGTGCGGCGGGCGGCGGCCACGAACGGCGGCTCGTCGGGGTACGGGTGGCCGCAGCAGGTGTTCGACCAGACCCCGGGGGAGTGGTACTTGCCCAGGGCCCGCCGCTGGAGCAGCATCCGGCCCTGGCGGTCGAAGAGGAAGACCGAGAAGGCCCGGTGCAGCCGCCCGGGCTGCTGGTGCGCCCAGTGCTTCTCCGCGGTGCCGATGGTCACGCCCTCGTCGTCGACCAGCTCCAGCAGGATCTCCTCCGCAGTGCCGCCGGCGGCGTCCGCGGCGGCGTCGACGTCCGTCTCGACGTCGAGGCCGGTGTCGAGACCGGTGTCCAGCCCGGCGGGGGCGGTCGGATCGGTCGGAAGGCTCTGGGGCATGAGGCCTCTTTCGGCAGCTTCGGGAGCACGGGGCGCAACCACGGCACGCACCGGTGGCGTCGCGCCCCAGTCTGCCGTACGGGTGGCACGGGGGAGGGGCCCGACGCACAACCCGGCCGCCGGGGGCGCCCGGGGGCCCGGAACGGGCGTCGGATTAGCAGAACCGTTCGGAATGTGTTCGATGTGTGTTCGAGTGTCCGGCCGCGTTCTGGCAGGTAGTCGTGGTCGCCTACCATCACATAGGACACCGCGGCCGCATCTGGCGGCCCCGGCGCGCCACCGCCGGTGACCCGGAAGACTCCCGGGGCCGGGCGCGGCCGCGCTCAGCACGACGGATCAGGAGACCCGCATGATCGGCCTCGTTCTGGCAGCCGGCGCCGGCCGCCGGCTGCGCCCGTACACCGACACCCTGCCCAAGGCGCTGGTGCCGGTCGACGGTGAGCGGACCGTCCTGGACCTCACCCTCGGCAACTTCGCCGAGGTCGGCCTGCGCGAGGCGGCGATCGTCGTCGGCTACCGCAAGGAGGCGGTCGAGGAGCGCAAGGAGGCCCTGGAGCGGAAGTACGGCGTCAAGCTCACCCTGGTCGAGAACGACAAGGCCGAGGAGTGGAACAACGCCTACTCGCTCTGGTGCGCCCGTGAGCTCTTCACCGAGGGCCTGCTGCTCTGCAACGGCGACACCGTCCACCCCGCCTCGGTCCAGCGCACGATGCTGGAGGGCAACGCCCGGCTGACCGCCGAGGGCCGCGAGCCCGGCATCCTGCTCGCCCTCGACACGGTGAAGAAGCTCGCCGACGAGGAGATGAAGGTGGTCGTCGACCCGGCCGCCGGCATGCGCCGCATCACCAAGCTGATGGACCCGGCCGAGGCCACCGGCGAGTACATCGGCGTCACCGTGATCAACCCGGCCGCCGCCGCCGACCTCGCCGACGCGCTGCGCGCCACCTACGAGCGCGACCCGCAGCTGTACTACGAGGACGGCTACCAGGAGATGGTGAACCGCGGTCTGCGGATCGACGTCCAGCCGATCGGCGAGGTCTCCTGGGTCGAGGTCGACAACCACGACGACCTGGCGAAGGCGCGGGAGATCGCGTGCCAGTACTGACCAGGCTGGTGCCGTCGCCGCTCTTCGTGGAGATCCGGCCGGGCGCGCTGGACGCGCTCGGCGGCATCCTCGCCGACCAGCGGCTGTCCGCCTCGGGCCGGATCGCGGTGGCGATCAGCAACGGCTCGGGTTCGGTGCTGCGGGCCAGGCTCGAGCCGGCCCTGCCCGGCGCCGACTGGTACAGCGTGGCGGACGGCAGCCTCGACAGCGCGGTGCGGCTGGCGGACGAGATCCGCGGCGGTGTGCGCGGCGGCCACTACGACACCATCGTCGCCCTGGGCGGCGGCAAGATCATCGACGTGGCCAAGTACGCCGCCGCGCGCCTCGGCCTGCCGCTGGTCTCGGTCCCGACCAACCTGGCGCACGACGGCATCTGCTCGCCGGTCTCCACTCTCGACAACGACGCCGGGCGCGGCTCCTACGGAGTGCCGGGCCCGATCGGCATCGTGATCGACCTGGACGTGATCCAGGGCGCCCCGCCGCGCTTCGTCGCGGCCGGCATCGGCGACATCGTCTCCAACATCTCGGCCTGCGCCGACTGGGAGCTCTCGCACGCCGAGACCGGTGAACCGGTGGACGGACTGGCCGTCGCGATGGCCCGTTCGGCGGGCGAGAACCTGCTGCGGCACCCAGGAAACCTTCAGGAACAGGGCTTCCTCACCGCCCTCGCGGAGGCACTGGTACTGTCCGGCATCGCGATGAACATCGCGGGCAGCACCCGTCCCTCGTCGGGGGCCTGCCACGAGATCTCGCATGCCCTGGACGTGCTGTATCCCAAGCGGTCCGCCCAGCACGGCGAACAGGTCGGCCTCGGCGCCGCCTTCGCCAGCTTCCTGCGGGGCGAGCGCGAGCTGACCGGTCTGATCGTGGAGCGCCTGGCGCACCACGGGCTGCCGGTGACCGCCGCTCAGATCGGCTTCACCGAGGCGGAGTTCACCGAGGCGGTGCACTACGCTCCGAATACCCGGCCGGGCCGTTTCACCATCCTCGAACACCTCGACCTCTCCCCTTCCGCAATCAGGGACGCGTACGCCGACTATGTCCAAGCCGTCAACAGCTGACCGTTCCGCCGCCGGGTCCACGCCGCCGGTCGACCTGACCCGCCGCCCCTCGATCGAGGAACTGCGCGCGGTCATCCACCCGGAGGGCATGCTCCAGCGCCGCAGTGCCGAGCACTGGGCCGGCCGCCTCTACATGCGGCGGATCTCGCTGCGGATCACCCGGGTGCTCTCCACGGTCACGGTGATCACGCCCAACGGCCTGACCTACCTGATGATGCTCACCGGCATCCTGGCCGGCGCCGCGCTGATCGTCCCCGGGATCGCCGGCGCGGTGCTGGCCGCCGTGCTGATCCAGCTCTACCTGCTGCTGGACTGCGTGGACGGCGAGGTCGCCCGCTGGCGCCGGCAGACCTCGCTCACCGGCGTCTACCTGGACCGGGTCGGTCACTACATGTCCGAAGCGGCCCTGCTGACCGGCCTGGGCCTGCGCGCCACCGACCTGCTGCACCGCGAGGGCGGCACCGCGCAGTGGGAGTGGGCCTTCCTCGGCACCCTGGCCGCGCTCGGCGCGATCCTGATCAAGTCGGAGACCGACCTGGTCGACGTGGCCCGGGCCCGCAGCGGCCTGACGGCGGTCGAGGACAGCGCCTCGGTGCCGCGCTCGGCCGGTGTCGCCAAGGCCCGCCGGGTGGCCTCGCTCCTCAAGTTCCACCGGCTGGTCGGCGCGGTCGAGGCCTCGCTGTTCATCCTCGCCGCCGGCGTCGCCGACCTGGTGCACGGGGGCCTCTTCTTCACCCGGATCGCCGTGGTCGTCCTGGCCGCGATCGCGATGCTGCAGACCGTGCTGCACCTGCTGAGCATCGTCCTGTCGAGCAGGCTCCGGTGAGCGGCGTGACGGAGCCGGGCGCGACGGAGAAGGCGGCCGACGCCGCCGCGAGCACCGCCGCGAGCACCGCCGCCACCGCCGCCACCGGTGCCGACGCCTTCCGGCTCGGCGCGGTGATCATCACCATGGGCAACCGCCCGGACGAGCTGACCGCCCTGATCGAGTCGGTCCGCGCCCAGCAGGGCCCGGCCGTCGAGCTGGCCGTGGTCGCCAACGGCGCCCCGCTGCCGCCGCTGCCGTCCGGCGTGCGCTCCGTCGAGCTGCCGGAGAACCTCGGCATCCCGGGCGGCCGCAACGTCGGCATCGAGCTGTTCGGCCGCGACGGCCGGGACGTCGACGCGGTGCTGTTCCTGGACGACGACGGCCGGCTGCCCGGCACCGACTCGGCCCGGCTGCTGCGCGAGGCCTTCACCGCCGACCCGGAGCTCGGCATCGTGAGCTTCCGGATCGCCGACCCGGAGACCGGCGTCACCCAGCGCAGGCACGTCCCCCGGCTGCGCGCCAGCGACCCGCTGCACTCCTCCCGGGTGACCACCTTCCTCGGCGGGGCGAGCGCGGTGCGCTGCGCGGTGTTCGAGAACGCCGGCCAGCTGCCCGCCGAGTTCTTCTACGCCCACGAGGAGACCGACCTCGCCTGGCGCGCGCTGGACGCGGGCTGGGCCATCGACTACCGGGCCGATGTGGTGCTGCACCACCCCACCACCTCGCCCGCCCGGCACGCCTCGTACTTCCACAACGTGGCCCGGAACAGGGTCTGGCTCGCCAGACGGAACCTTCCGGCCCCGTTGGTACCTCTATACCTGGGAACCTGGTTCCTGCTGACGCTGGCCCGCCGACCCTCCCCGGAGGCGTTCAAGGCCTGGCTGGGCGGGTTCCGGGCGGGCTGGCGCGAACCCTGCGGTACGCGGCGGCCCATGCGATGGCGTACCGTTTGGCGACTGACCAGGCTGGGCCGACCGCCGGTCATCTGATCCGTCCGGTGACCGTCCGGTGACTTCCGGTGACCGGACGACAGGTCGGTCGTCGGGCCGGTGACCACACACCGGCCGCACTCCCCCCGAGATCCGAGTGGATCCCCATCGGCGCAAGGCCGGCGGACCCCCGTCGACCGGCCCGCCCCGACGATCCCGCGTGAAGGATGAATGTGTCGACAGTGAGTGAACCCGTCAGCCTCTCAGCCCCGAGGGGGGCGGACGCGGGCCTGACCCCCAAGCAGCTCGCGGACAAGTACGGCCTGACGGTGAGCGGCAGAAGGCCCGGCCTGGTCGCCTACTCCAAGCAGCTCTGGGCCCGGCGTCACTTCATCTGGGCCTTCGCCACCGCGCGCCTGGTGGCCCAGTACACCGACGCCAAGCTCGGTCAGCTCTGGCAGGTCGTGACCCCGCTGCTGAACTGCGCGGTGTTCTACCTGGTCTTCGGTGTGATCCTGAAGAGCAAGGACAACTTCCCCGAGGGCACGTACACCGCCTGGCTCTGCATCGGTGTCTTCGTCTTCCAGTTCACCCAGAACGCGGTGCAGTCGGGCACCCGGGCGATCGCGGACAACCTCGGGCTGATCCGGGCGCTGCACTTCCCCCGTGCCTCGCTGCCCATCGCCTTCACCGTGATCCAGCTCCAGCAGCTGCTGATCTCGATGGTCGTGCTGGTCGGCGTCGTGCTGGCGAGCGGGATCGAGATGGGTCGCACCTGGGTCCTGGTGATCCCGGCCCTGCTGCTGCAGTCGGCGTTCAACACCGGTGTGGCCCTGATGATGGCCCGGATCGGCTCCAAGACCAGCGACATCTCCCAGCTGATCCCGTTCGCGATGCGGGCCTGGATGTTCCTGTCCGGCGTGATGTTCAGCATCCAGGACAAGATCAGCACCTGGCCGGAGTTCTGGCAGAAGGTGATGCAGCTCAACCCGGCCTCGGTCTACATGGACCTGGTCCGGCACGCCTTCGCCCCGGTCATCTACAACAAGCACCTCCCCGCGCACCAGGACTTCCCGCCGCACCAGTGGAAGTACGCGATCGCCTGGGCAGTCGGTATGTTCGTCGTCGGATACGTCTTCTTCTGGAAGGCTGAGGAGGAGTACGGCCGTGGCTGACACCGATGTTCGAGGGGCCGACCTGCGCAAGGACCTGGACGACGCCGTCCCCCGCCGCAAGGTGTTCGACGCCGACGTGGCCCGGGACCCCACCGTCGTGGTCGACGACGTGCACATCGTCTACCGGGTGCACGGGGCCGGCTCCGGCAAGGGCAGCGCCACCTCGGCGCTGAGCCGGATCATCAGCCGCAAGCGGGCGTCCGGCGTCCGCGAGGTGCACGCGGTGAAGGGCGTGAGCTTCACCGCGTACAAGGGCGAGGCGATCGGCCTGATCGGCTCCAACGGCTCCGGCAAGTCCACCATGCTGGCAGCCATCGCCGGTCTGCTGCCGACCGAGAAGGGCGGCATCTACACCAACGGCCAGCCCTCGCTGCTCGGTGTCAACGCCGCGCTGATGAACGAGCTGACCGGTGAGCGCAACGTCGTCCTCGGCTGCCTCGCCATGGGCATGACGCCGGCCGACGTGCGCCGTCGCTACCAGGACATCGTCGAGTTCTCGGGCATCAACGAGAAGGGCGACTTCATCTCGCTGCCGATGCGCACCTACTCCTCCGGCATGGGTGCCCGGCTGCGGTTCGCGATCGCCGCCGCCAAGACCCACGACGTGCTGCTCATCGACGAGGCGCTGGCCACCGGTGACCAGGCCTTCCAGGCCCGCAGCAAGAAGCGGATCGAGGAGCTGCGCGCCGAGGCCGGTACGGTCTTCCTGGTCAGCCACGACAACGCGTCGATCCGCGAGACCTGCGAGCGGACCATCTGGATCGAGGCCGGCGAGCTGGTCATGGACGGGCCGACCGAGGAGGTCGTCCGCGCCTACGAGCGCGGCGAGCGCCCGTAGCACCGCACCCGGTCCGTGCGACGGGGCCGGCCCCGGGAGGAGACCCGGGGCCGGCCCCTGTCCGTTCGCGCGTCCCCGCCCGGACCCGGTCGTGCCCCGGGTGGCCCGCCCCCGCCCGGGTGAGCGCCCCGTGCGCCGGGTGAGGCGCTCTTCTCCGGCGCGGGCGTCGGTGTCAGGCTGTAGGCACGGGGGTGGTGTGCCGGACGTGACTCCCGTGATCGGACGCGTGTCCGACTCGGGCCGATCACTTGAGCGGTGTAGAACGGGGGAGTGACAGCAGTGTCGGCTTCGGCCCAGCCCAGTAGTGAGTCCCCGCCCGGAGGCGGCCGCCCGGAACCCGGCCCCGCGGGGGCGGCGACCCTGGCGAAGGCGAGCGCGGAGAACTTCCCGGTCGCCCCGTTCTTCCTGCCCGCCGCGTGGCGCGACGACCTCATGACGGTCTACGGCTTCTGCCGGCTGGTGGACGACGCCGGCGACGGCGACCTCGCCGATCCGGCCGGCACCGCCGCACTGCTCGGCGTCCCCGCGCCGCCGGAGCCGTCCGCGCCGCCGGAGCCCTCGGGGGCCTCGGGGCCCTCGGAGGCCCCCGGACTCACCCCTTCGGCCCAGTCCGGCCCGCCCGCTCCCGACCTGCCCTCCCCGGCCGAGACGGCGTTCCGCCTCGCCCTGCTCGACGGCCTGGACCACGACCTCGACCGGGTCTTCGAAGCCGCCCTCGACCCCGCCCGCGGCGAGGCCCCCCGGCACCCGCTGCTGCGCCCGCTGGTCCCGCTGGTCGACCGGCACGGGCTCACCCCGGAGCCGTTCCGGCGGCTGATCGAGGCCAACCGGGTCGACCAGACCACCACCCGCTACCGGGACTACGACGAGCTCATCGCCTACTGCACGCTGTCCGCCGACCCGGTCGGCCGCCTGGTGCTGGCCCTCGCCGGCTTCGCCACCCCCGAGCGGATCGCGATGTCGGACGACATCTGCCGGGCCCTGCAGATCGTCGAGCACCTCCAGGACGTCGCGGAGGACCTCGCCCGGGGCCGGATCTACCTGCCGGCCGAGGACCTCGAACGCTTCGGCGTCACCGAGGCCGACCTCGCCGCCCCGAGCGCCGGGGCACCCGTCCGCGAGCTGATCCGCTTCGAGGCGGACCGTGCCCGCACCCTGCTCGACCGAGGTGCGCCATTGGTAGGTACGGTTCGGGGGAGGCTTCGACTGCTCCTCGCGGGATTCACCGCGGGCGGGTACGCGGCCCTGGCGGCCGTCGAGGACGCCGGGTACGACGTGCTCGCCCAGCAGGCGAAGCCGGACAAGCGCCGCCTCGCAGCGAAGGCGGCGGCCATCTTCGCGAAGGGAAGGTGAACGCCCGCGTGGCGGCATCACCACTGGCGTCGGCTCCGGTCATGGCGGCCTACCGGTACTGCGAGGCAGTGACCGGACTGCAGGCCCGCAACTTCAGCTACGGCATCAGGCTGCTGCCCGAGCCGAAGCGGCTGGCCATGTCGGCCCTGTACGCGCTGGCGCGCCGGGTGGACGACATCGGCGACGGCGAGCTCCCGGCCGACCGCAAGGCGGAAGCGCTGCTGCGCACCCGCGAACTGCTCGACGAGATCCGGGCCGGCTCCGTCGCGGAGGACGACACCGACCCGATCAAGGTCGCGCTCGCGGACAGTGCCCGGCGCTTCCCGATCGACCTCGGCGGCTTCGACGAGCTGATCGACGGCGTCGAGATGGACCTCAAGGGCGCCGAGTACCAGACCTACGAGGAGCTCAAGGTCTACTGCCGGTGCGTCGCCGGGGCCATCGGCCGGCTGTCGCTCGGCGTCTACGGCTGCGACGACCCCGAGCGCGGCGCCCGGTACGCCGACACCCTGGGGCTCGCGCTCCAGCTCACCAACATCCTGCGCGACCTGCGCGAGGACGCCCTCAACGGCCGCACCTACCTGCCGATGGAGGACCTCGTCCGGTTCGGCTGCCAGGAGGGCTTCGCCCGGCCCAGGCCCCCGGTCGGGGCCGACTTCGCCGGGCTGGTGTCGTTCGAGGCGGCCCGCGCCCAGGCGGCCTTCGAGGAGGGCCTGCGGCTGCTGCCGATGCTCGACCGCCGCAGCCGGGCCTGCACCGCCGCCATGGCGGGCATCTACCACCGGCTGCTCGGCCGGATCGCCGCCGACCCCGAGTCGGTGCTGCGCGGCCGGGTGTCGCTGCCGGGCTGGGAGAAGGCGTACGTGGCGCTTTCCGGGCTCGCCGGGGGGCGTTCTTGATTCTTGCCACAGTTCTGTCACGCTGTGTCAGCGGGGAATCACTTATGGGTAGAGCCCTGTTGACCGTTGGGTCGGGCCCGGCCGCACGGACCGCGGACCCGACGGCACTGACCACGGGCGCTCCGGTCACGACCGGACCGGGCGCCGGACGCGAGGGGGAGGTCGGATGACCGGGCGAGCCGACGCCGCGCGCCCGGCCGCCGTCGTGGTCGGCGGCGGCCTCGCGGGCATCACCGCCGCGCTGCGGCTGGCGGAGGCGGGCCACCGGGTCACCCTCGCCGAGGGCCGGCCCCGCCTCGGCGGCCTGGCCTTCTCCTTCCGGCGCGGGGAGCTGACCGTCGACAACGGCCAGCACGTGTACCTGCGCTGCTGCACCGCCTACCGCGGCCTGCTGGAGCGCCTCGGCGCCAACCGGCTGGTCCACCTCCAGGAGCGGCTGGACGTGCCCGTCCTGGGCGTCTCCGGGCCCGCCGACGCGCCGGTCCGCACCCTGGGCCGGCTCGGACGCGCCGCGCTGCCGGTGCCGCTGCACCTCGCCGGCAGCCTGGCCCGCTACCCGCACCTCGGTCCGGCCGACCGGGCCCGGGTGGTGCGCGGCGCGCTCGCACTGCGCCGCCTCGACCTCGCCGACCCGGCCCTGGACGCCGTCTCCTTCGGCGACTGGCTGCGCCGGCAGGGCCAGAACGAGCGGACCGTCGCCGCGCTGTGGGACCTCGTCGGCGTGGCCACCCTGAACGCCAGGGCCGACCGGGTCTCGCTGGCCCTGGCCGCGATGGTGTTCAAGACCGGGCTGCTCTCCGACCCCGGGGCCTCCGACATCGGCACGGCCACCGTCCCGCTCGGCGACATCCACCACGACCGGGCGCTCGCCGAGCTGGAGCGGGCCGGCGTCAAGGTGCTGCTGCGGGCCCGGGTGAGCGAGCTCAAACCGGCCGTCCCGCAGCACACCGTCCGGCTGGAGGGCGGCGGCGAGCCGCTCACCGCCGAGACGGTGGTCCTGGCCGGCGCCCAGGACACCGCACTGGAGCTGCTGCCGCCCGACGCGCTGGCCCACCAGGAGCGGCTCGCCGACTTCGGCACCTCGCCGATCCTCAACGTCCACGTGGTCTACGACCGCAAGGTGCTGCGCCGGCCGTTCTTCGCCGCGCTCGGCTCGCCCGTGCAGTGGGTCTTCGACCGCACCGCGCACTCCGGGCTGGCCGGCACCTCGCTCGGCGCGGCCCACCCCGGTGCCCAGTACCTGGCGCTCTCGCAGTCCGCCGTGGAGGACGAGATCGACCTGCCGGTCGCCGAACTGCGCCGCCGGTACCTGCCCGAGCTGGCCCGGTTGCTGCCCGCCGCCGGCGGGGCCGAGGTGCTGGACTTCTTCGTCACCCGCGAGCGGACCGCCACCTTCGACCCGGCTCCGGGCACCGCCGCGTTGCGCCCCGGCCCGCGCACCGCCGTCCCCGGCCTGCTGCTGGCCGGCGCGTGGACGGCCACCGGCTGGCCCGCGACCATGGAGGGGGCCGTGCGCAGCGGTCACGCCGCCGCCGACGAGGTACCGGCCGCCGACGGCCGCCCCCGGCCGGCCGACCGCGGCGACGGGAGGTGGCCGAGGTGACCGGCACCGCGTTCGCCGGGGACCTCGGCGAGCCCGCCAGAGCGGGTGCCCACCCGCCCGGCCCCGGCGCAGCCACCGCCACCGGCCGCGCCGAGCCCGGCCGCACCATCACCGCCAGCCTCGGGCCGTCCCACGCGGCCAGGCACCACCAGGGAGAGGGAACGTACGTGGAGTCACGCACCGGCACCGTCGGCGGAGGCACGGCACATGCCGGACCGGTCTCGGTGCCGGAACTGCTCAACCGCACCCGCGCGCTCTGCACCCCGCCGCTGAGGGCCGCCGTCGCCCGACTGGCCGCACCCATGGACACCGTCGCGGCGTACCACTTCGGCTGGATCGACCGGGACGGCACGCCGGTCGCGGGGGACGGCGGCAAGGCCGTGCGCCCCACCCTGGCGCTGCTCTCGGCCCAGGCCGCCGGTGCCCCGGCGGAGGCCGGGGTGCCCGGTGGGGTCGCTGTTGAACTGGTGCACAACTTCTCCCTGCTCCATGATGATCTGATGGACGGTGACGAGACCCGGCGCCACCGGGCCACCGCCTGGACGGTCTTCGGTCCGGCCCAGGCGATCCTGGTCGGTGACGCCCTGGCCACGCTCGGTACGGAGGTGCTGCTCGACGCCGCGACCGCGGGCGGCGCGAGCCCCACCGACGCCGCGCGTGCCGTCCGGCTGCTCAACACCGCCAGCCGTCGGCTGATCGACGGGCAGGCGATGGATGTCGCCTTCGAGCAGCGGGACACCGTCACCGTCGCCGAGTGCCTGGAGATGGAGGGCGGCAAGACCGCCGCCCTGCTCTCCGCCGGCGCCGCGCTCGGCGCCGTCCTGGCCGGGGCCGACGACCGGGTCTCGGACTCGCTCCAGCGCTTCGGCGACCACCTCGGCCTGGCCTTCCAGGCGGTGGACGACCTGCTCGGCATCTGGGGCGCCACCGAGGTCACCGGCAAGCCGCACTGGGGCGACCTGCGCCAGCGCAAGAAGTCCCTGCCGGTCGCCGCGGCGCTCGCCGAGGGCGGTCCCGCCTCCCGCGAACTGGCCGAACAGCTCGCCGACCCCAAGGGGCGCGGCGAGGAGAGCGAGACCGAGCTGGCCGCCCGCGCCCTGCTGATCGAGCAGGCCGGCGGCCGCGCCTGGACCCAGGAGGAGGCCCGCCGCCAGCACACGACTGCCCTCGCCGCTCTGGACGAGGTGCCCATGCCCGATGTGGTGCGCGAGCACTTCGTCGCACTCGCCGAATTCGTGGTGGTACGAGAGAGGTGACGTTACGTTGACAGCAACCGCGGACGGCCGGCTCGACCCTGAGTACGATCCCGAGCCGGTCGCGGTGGGCGGCCTCGCCCCGGCGCTGCTGGGCGCCGGGGAGTGGCAGCCCGAGGGGGCCGCCGCCGCGTCGGCCGACCGGACCGAGCAAGTGCAGAACGGGGCCGCCTCCGCCGAGGAGGCACTGGCCCGCGCCACCACCCACCTGCTCTCCCTGCAGAGTTCGGAGGGGTGGTGGAAGGGCGATCTGGAGACCAACGTCACCATGGACGCCGAGGACTTACTGCTCCGGCAGTTCCTCGGGATCCGGACCGAGGAGCAGACCAAGGCCACCGCCGAATGGATCCGCTCCCACCAGCGCGAGGACGGCACCTGGTCCACCTTCCACGGCGGACCGGCCGAGCTGTCCACCACCGTCGAGGCGTACGTCGCCCTCAAGCTCGCGGGCGACGATCCGGGCGACCCGCACATGATGGCCGCCGCGCGCTGGATCCGGTCCGCCGGCGGGATCGCCGCCGCCCGGGTGTTCACCCGGATCTGGCTCGCGCTGTTCGGCTGGTGGCCGTGGGAACGGCTGCCGGAGATGCCGCCCGAGATCATGTTCCTGCCGAGGTGGCTGCCCCTCAACATCTACGCCTTCGGCTGCTGGGCCCGGCAGACCATCGTCCCGCTGACCGTCGTCTCCGCGCACCGGCCGGTACGCCCGGCGCCCTTCGCGCTCACCGAGCTGCACACCGACCCGGACGACCCCTTCCCCGTCCGGCCGCTCGCCCCGGCCACCAGCTGGGACGGCCTGTTCGAACGCCTGGACAAGGCCCTGCACGCCTACCACCACCGCGCCCTGCGCCCGCTGCGCAGGCTCGCCGTCTCCCAGGCCTGCCGCTGGATCGTCGAACGCCAGGAGGCCGACGGCTGCTGGGGCGGCATCCAGCCGCCCGCCGTCTACTCGCTGATCGCCCTGCACCTGGAGGGCTACGAGCTCGACCACCCCGTGATGCGGGCCGGACTCGCCTCCTTCGACCGCTTCACCGTGCACACCCCGGACGGCCGGCGCTGGATGGAGGCCTGCCAGTCACCGGTCTGGGACACCTGCCTGGCCACCGTCGCCCTGGTCGACGCCGGACTCCCGGCCGACCACCCCGCACTGGTCTCCGCCGTCGACTGGATGCTCGGCGAGGAGATCACCAAGCGCGGCGACTGGTCCGTCCAGCGGCCCTCGCTCGCCCCCGGCGGCTGGGCGTTCGAGTTCGAGAACGACACCTACCCCGACATCGACGACACCGCCGAGGTGGTGCTGGCGCTGTGCCGGGTCGCCCACCCGGACCCGGCCAAGGTCGCCGGATCCGTCGACCGGGGCGTGCGGTGGAACCTCGGCATGCAGTCCAAGAACGGCGCCTGGGGCGCCTTCGACGTCGACAACACCAGCACCCTGGCGAACAAGCTGCCGTTCTGCGACTTCGGCGAGGTCGTCGACCCGCCGTCGGCGGACGTCACCGCCCACGTCGTGGAGATGCTGGCCGAGGTCGGCAAGGCCCGTGACCCGCGCACCCGGCGCGGCGTCGAGTGGCTGCTGCGCAACCAGGAGGCGGACGGCTCCTGGTTCGGCCGCTGGGGCACCAACTACATCTACGGCACCGGCTCGGTGCTCCCCGCCCTGGTCGCCGTCGGTGTGCCCACCGAGCACCCGGCGATCCGCCGCGCGGTCCGCTGGCTGGAGGACCGCCAGAACACCGACGGCGGATGGGGCGAGGACATGCGCTCCTACGAGGACCCGGCGCGCTGGGCCGGGCGCGGCGAGTCCACCGCCTCGCAGACCGCCTGGGCGCTGATGGCGCTGCTGGCGGCCGGCGAGGGACCGGACGGCCGGGCCAACCCCGCCGTCGAGCGCGGCGTCGACTGGCTGGTCCGCACCCAGCTGCCCGAGGGCACCTGGGACGAGCCCCAGTTCACCGGAACCGGCTTCCCGTGGGACTTCTCCATCAACTACCACCTGTACCGGCTGGTCTTCCCGGTCACCGCGCTCGGCCGCTACCTGCACGGCGGTCCCGCGGCCGGGCGGCCGGCCTCCGGTACCCCGCAGATCGGGGCGTCCCGGTGACCGCTGCCCCGCTGCTGGTCCTCTGCGCGCTCGGCCCCGAGGTGTGGGCCCTGCGCGGCGGGGACTGGCGCGGCGCGGCCGGCGGCCCACCCGTCGTGGTGCGGACCGGCGTCGGCCGGCGGCGGGCCTCGCTCGCCGTCAGACGGCTGCTGACCGCCGCCCCCGGCGGCTACGGGGCGCTCGTGGTGGCCGGCTTCGGCGCCTCGGTCGCCCCGGGCATCACGCCCGGCGACGTGATCGTCGCGGACGGGGTCCGCGACGCCGAGGGCAACCACTTCGCCGTCGGCTCGGGACCCGGGCTCGCCCGGGCCCTGACCGCGCGCGGCCTGACCGCGCACACGGGCGTGCACCACACCGCCGACCACGTGGTGCGCGGCCTGGAACGGCGTGCCCTGCACCTGCAGGGCGCGCTCGCCGTCGACATGGAGGCCGCCGCCGTGCTGGCGGCCCTCAGCGAGCTGCGGCCCGGCCTGCCCGCGGCCGTACTGCGGGTCGTCGTCGACACCCCCGAGCGGGAACTGCTGCGCCCGGGGACCCTGCCGGCCGGCGTCCGCGCCTGGCGGACGCTGCGCGCCACGGTGCCCGCCCTGGTCGACTGGCACCTGCGGAACGACCGGGCGGGCCGGGACCGGCCCTCGCCCGCCACTCTCGACCACCACCCCACATCCTCGACGCTCCCCCAGGAGGCGAGCTAGCCATGGCCATGCCGTTGCGCCAGACCGTGCGGGTCGGCACCTACCTCATGCAGCAGAAGCTCAAGCGACGCGACAAGTTCCCGCTGATCGTCGAACTGGAACCGCTCTTCGCCTGCAACCTGGCCTGCGAGGGGTGCGGCAAGATCCAGCACCCGGCCGGGGTGCTGAAGCAGCGGATGCCGGTCGCCCAGGCGGTCGGCGCGGTCCTGGAGTCGGGCGCCCCGATGGTCTCGATCGCGGGCGGCGAGCCACTGATGCACCCGCAGATCGACGAGATCGTCCGTCAGCTGGTCGAACGCCGCAAGTACGTCTTCCTCTGCACCAACGCGCTGCTGATGCGCAAGAAGCTGGACAAGTTCACGCCCTCGCCGTACTTCACCTTCACCGTGCACATCGACGGGCTGCGCGAGCGGCACGACGCCTCGGTGGCGAAGGAGGGCACCTTCGACGAGGCGGTGGAGGCGATCAAGGAGGCCAAGCGGCGCGGCTTCCGGGTGACCACCAACTCCACCTTCTTCAACACCGACACCCCGCAGACCATCATCGACGTGCTCGACTACCTCAACGACGACCTCCAGGTCGACGAGATGATGATCTCCCCGGCCTTCGCCTACGAGAAGGCCCCCGACCAGGAGCACTTCCTCGGCGTCGAACAGACCCGGGAGCTGTTCCGCAAGACCTTCGCCGGCGGCAACCGGCGCCGCTGGCGCCTCAACCACAGCCCGCTCTTCCTGGACTTCCTGGAGGGCAAGGTCGACTTCGAGTGCACCGCCTGGGGCATCCCCAACTACTCGCTCTTCGGCTGGCAGCGGCCCTGCTACCTGATGTCCGACGGCTATGTGCCGACCTACCGCGAGCTGATCGAGAAGACCGACTGGGACAAGTACGGACGCGGCAAGGACGCCCGCTGCTCCAACTGCATGGCCCACTGCGGCTACGAGCCGACCGCCGTCCTCGCCACCATGGGCTCCCTCAAGGAGTCCCTGCGGGCGCTCACCGAGACCGTCGGCTCCAACCGGGGCCGCTGACCGCACCCGTCGGCGGACGGCCCACCGGCCGTCCGCCCCGTCCGGCCCGGGGCCGCACCCGGGCCGGACCCCCACCCCGCGAGGCCGCGGCCCGACCGCGGGCGGGGGCACCACCGCACCGCTCCGAGTCGTGAGGTGAAAGCCATGTCACTGCTCTCCAGCGTCACATCCCCGGCGGACCTGAGAGCCCTCCCGGCCACCGAGCTGCCCCGGCTCGCCGGCGAGATCCGGGAGTTCCTGATCGACGCCGTCACCCGGACCGGCGGCCATCTCGGCCCCAACCTCGGCGTGGTCGAGCTGACCATCGCCCTGCACCGGGCCTTCGACTCCCCGCACGACCGGATCGTCTGGGACACCGGCCACCAGAGCTACGTCCACAAGCTGCTCACCGGGCGCCAGGACTTCTCGGGGCTGCGGACGAAGGGCGGCCTGTCCGGCTACCCCTCGCGGGCCGAGTCCGAGCACGACCTGGTCGAGAACTCGCACGCCTCCACCGCGCTCTCCTACGCCGACGGCCTGGCCAAGGCCGCCCAGCTGCTCGGCCAGCACGACCGGCACACCGTCGCGGTGATCGGCGACGGCGCGCTCACCGGCGGCCTCGCCTGGGAGGCGCTCAACAACATCGCCGCCGCCAAGGACCGGCCGCTGGTCATCGTCGTCAACGACAACGAGCGCTCCTACGCCCGTACCATCGGCGGCCTCGCCAACCACCTCGCCACCCTGCGCACCACCCAGGGCTACGAGCGCTTCCTGTCCTGGGGCAAGGGCACCCTGCAGCGCACCCCGGTGGTCGGCCAGCCGATCTTCGAGGCGCTGCACGGTGCCAAGAAGGGCTTCAAGGACGCCTTCGCGCCGCAGGGCATGTTCGAGGACCTCGGCCTCAAGTACCTCGGTCCGATCGACGGCCACGACCTCGCCGCCCTGGAGTCCGCGCTCGGCAAGGCCCGGGGCTTCGGCGGCCCGGTGATCGTGCACTGCCTCACCGTCAAGGGCCGCGGCTACCTGCCCGCCGAGCGGGACGAGGCGGACCGCTTCCACGCCGTCAACCCGATCGACCCCTACACCTGCCTGCCGATCTCGCCCAGCACCGGCGTCTCCTGGACCTCGGTGTTCGGCGACGAGCTGCTGGCCGTCGGCGCCGAACGTCCGGACGTGGTGGCGATCACCGCCGCGATGCTCCAGCCGGTGGGCCTGGCGAAGTTCGCCAAGGCGTACCCGGAGCGCACCTTCGACGTGGGCATCGCCGAGCAGCACGCCGTCACCAGCGCGGCCGGTCTGGCCACCGGCGGACTGCACCCGGTGGTGGCGGTCTACGCGACCTTCCTCAACCGGGCCTTCGACCAGGTGCTGATGGACGTCGCGCTGCACCGGCTCGGTGTCACCTTCGTGCTGGACCGCTCCGGCGTGACCGGCCCGGACGGCGCCTCGCACAACGGCATGTGGGACATGTCGATCCTCCAGGTCGTGCCCGGACTGCGGCTCGCCGCCCCGCGCGACGCCGACGAACTGCGCGCCCAGCTGCGCGAGGCCGTGGACGTCTCCGACGCCCCGACCGTGGTGCGGTTCCCGAAGGCGACCATCGGCCCGGCCGTTCCCGCGATCGAGCGGATCGGCGGTGTGGACGTGCTGCTGCGCACCGGCGAGCTGCCGGAGATCCTGCTGGTCACCGTCGGCACCACGGCCGCCGCCGGGCTGGACGCGGCCCGGCTGCTGCTCGCCGAGGGGTTCACCGCGACCGTGGTCGACCCGCGCTGGGTCAAGCCGGTCGACCCGGCCCTGCCCGAGCTCGCCGCCCGGCACCGGCTGGTGGTCACGGTCGAGGACAACGGCCGTGCCGGCGGCGTCGGGACGGCGATCGCCCAGGCGCTGCGGGACGCCGACGTGGACGTCCCGGTGCGGGTGCTGGGCCTGCCGCAGGAGTTCCTCGGGCACGCCGCGCGCGGGGAGATCCTGGAGGAGACCGGGCTGACCGGTACCGGGGTGGCCGCCCAGACCGCCGCCTTCGCCAAGCACCTGCTTCCGGCCGGTGTCCTGCCGGACCGGGAGCTTCCGACCCGGGAGCTGCCGCCCCGGGACCGTCCGGACCGGGACTTTCCGAACCGAGGAGCGAACCAGCGCCATGCCGGCTGACCCCGACGACGACCGCACCGCCGCCCGATTCGACCTGGCCGCCCTGCTCGCCGAGCGGGGCAAGGAGCGGTACGAGCTGCAGAGCCGCTACCTGAATCCGCAGCTGGCCCGGATGCTGCACACCATCGGGTTCGACAAGTACTACGAGCGGGCCCGGGGCCAGTACTTCTACGACGCCGAGGGCAACGAGTACCTCGACATGCTGGCCGGCTTCGGCATCTTCGCGCTGGGCCGGCACCACCCGGTGGTCCGCTCCGCCGTCCAGCAGGTGATGGACCTCGACCTGCCGGACCTGGTCCGCTTCGACTGCTCGCCGCTGCCGGGCCTGCTCGCCGAGCGGCTGCTGTCGTACACGCCGGGGCTGGACCGGGTGTTCTTCGGCAACAGCGGCACCGAGGCGGTCGAGACGGCGCTGAAGTTCGCCCGGTACGCCACCGGTCGCCGCCGGATCCTGTACGCGGACCACGCCTTCCACGGGCTGACCACCGGTTCCTTGTCGGTGAACGGCGAGAACGGGTTCCGCAAGGGCTTCGACCCGCTGCTGCCGGACACCGCGATCCCGCTCGGCGACCTCGGGGCCCTGGCGAAGGAGCTGAAGCGCGGTGACGTCGCGGCGCTGATCGTCGAGCCGATCCAGGGCAAGGGGGTGCTGGCGCCGCCGCCCGGCTGGCTGAGGGCCGCCCAGGACCTGCTGCACGAGCACAAGGCGCTGCTGATCTGCGACGAGGTGCAGACCGGGATCGGGCGGACCGGCGAGTTCTTCGCCTACCAGGACGAGGACGGCGTGCTGCCGGACCTGGTGTGCGCGGCCAAGGCGCTCTCCGGCGGCTATGTGCCGGTCGGGGCGACCCTCGGCAAGGGCTGGATCTTCGAGAAGGTGTACTCCTCGATGGACCGGGTGCTGGTGCACTCGGCCAGCTTCGGTTCCAACGCGCAGGCGATGGCGGCCGGCCTGGCGACGCTGGAGGTGATCCGGGACGAGCAGGTGGTGGAGAACGCCCGCAAGGTGGGCGACTACTTCCGGGCGAGGCTGACCGCGCTGGTGGACCGCTACGAGCTGCTCGCCGAGGTGCGGGGCCGCGGGCTGATGATCGGGATCGAGTTCGGGCGGCCGAAGTCGCTGAAGCTGCGGACCGGCTGGACGGCCCTGCAGGCGGCCCGCAAGGGACTGTTCGCCCAGATGGTGGTGGTGCCGCTGCTGCAGCGGCACCGGATCCTGACCCAGGTGTCCGGGGACCATCTGGAGGTGATCAAGCTGATTCCGCCGCTGATCATCACCGAGCGGGACGTGGACCGGTTCGTGGAGGCGTTCACCGAGGTGATGGAGGACGCGCACCGGGGGAGCGGCCTGATGTGGGACTTCGGGCGGACGCTGGTGAAGCAGGCGGTCGGCGGCCGCTGAGTCGGCGCGGACGCGCTCGCGGGGTGGGACCGAGCGGCCGGGCCGCCGGGGTCTCGGGCTGTCGGGGTCTCGGGCGGCCGGGCCGCCGGGTCTCCGGGCCGCCGGGTTCCCACTCCGCGGGAGACAGCGGGTCAGAGCTCGGTCCGGCGGCGCCGGACCACGACGGCCAGGTCGACGGCGGCGAACAGGGTGAGGATCCCGCAGGCCACGGCGAAGCCGGTGAGGGTGCCCCGGCTCGGCGCGCCGAATTCCGGGGCGTTCGCGGCCCAGACCGCGAACCCCGCGGTGGCCAGCGCGAACAGCGGGGTGAAGGTCAGCGAGAGCAGGTAGCGCAGCTTGAGGTCGCTGCGGGCGGTGGCGGGTTCGGTGCCGCTGTGCCACCGCCGCGGGGTCGTGGCGGGCATCCGTGCTCACCTCCCGGTCCGTGCCGGTCCGTGCCGGTCCGTGCCGGTCCTCGGCGGTCGGTGCCGGTGCCGGCCCCCGGCCGGCGTGTCGCACGAGGTCCGGTCCGTACCGGCCGTCCTCGCACCGGCGGTCTACGATTCCAGCGTACGTCCGCTGGGCGAGCCGGGGAGGGGCGATGACGGACACGGACGCGGAGGGTTACGCGGGGCTGCGGGTCGAGCGGGCCGAGGAACTGGCCCGTCGGCACGGGTGGGCCTCGGTGCGGGTGCTGCCGCAGGGAGCGGCGATGACGATGGACCACCGGGAGGGGCGGCTCAACCTCGCGGTGCGCGA
The DNA here is from genome assembly GCF_900105395.1 of Streptomyces sp. TLI_053. NCBI lineage: Bacteria > Bacillati > Actinomycetota > Actinomycetes > Kitasatosporales > Streptomycetaceae > Streptomyces > Streptomyces sp. TLI_053. Next base: position 2,183,514 of record NZ_LT629775.1, on the reverse strand, counting down.
CGGGCTGGTGGTGCGCAGCTGGGAGGGCTAGTGCGTGTCCGTCCGGTGTCCTTCGACGGCGTTCGATGTCCTTCGATGTCGTTCGCCGGCGTTCGACGGGTGGTCTGACGGTAACCCCACAAATGGCCCCGGGGGCATTACCGGGGGGCATTCCGAATTCTGCGGCAAAGGCGTTCTCCGATCATTCGAGGCCGCTTCGGGATGCTCCGGAGACGTTTTCGGAGCGAATGTCCGTATGGTGTTCGTGTGCCTCTTCCCAAATTCAGGCAAAAAAACACGGGGCGGGAGACCGGCCGGGCCGGTTCCCACCCCGTGGTAACCCTGCGTAGGTTCGCGGGTTCAGTCGAGGGGTCCGCCGGCCACGTAGACCACCTGGCCGGAGACGAAGCCCGCGCCCTCGCCGGCGAAGAAGGAGATGGCGTTGGCCACGTCCTCCGGCTCGCCGACCCGGCGCACCGGGATCTGGGTGGCGGCGGCGGCCTTGAACTCCTCGAAGTCCATGCCCACCCGGGCCGCGGTGGCGGCCGTCATGTCGGTGGCGATGAAGCCGGGGGCGACCGCGTTGGCGGTGATGCCGAACTTGCCGAGCTCGATGGCCAGGGTCTTGGTGAAGCCCTGCAGACCGGCCTTGGCGGCCGAGTAGTTGGCCTGGCCCCGGTTGCCCTGGGCCGAGGAGGAGGAGAGGTTGACGATCCGTCCGAAACCGGCGTCGACCATGTGCTTCTGGACCGCCCGGGTCATCAGGAACGCCCCGCGGAGGTGCACGTTCATGACCGTGTCCCAGTCGGATTCGGTCATCTTGAAGATCAGATTGTCCCGGAGCACGCCCGCGTTGTTCACGAGGACGACCGGGGCGCCGAGCTCGGCGACGATCCGGTCGACCGCGGCCTCCACCTGGGCGGCGTCGGAGACGTCCGCGCCGACCGCGAGGGCCCGGCCGCCCGCGGCGGTGATCCGCTCGACGGTCTCCCGGCCGGCCGACTCCTCCAGGTCGAGCACGGCGACCGCGTACCCGTCGGCGGCCAGGCGGACGGCGGTGGCGGCGCCCAGGCCACGGGCGGCGCCGGTGACGACGGCGACCCGCTGGGAGGTGGTCTGCTCGGTCATGCTCGGTCTCGTCTCTCTCGGGGGTCCGCGGACGCCGGATCGGGTCCGCGGATGTCGCTCGGGTGTCTGCCGGGGGTCACCCCGGTGACCGGTCGGGCGCGGTTCCGTTCCGGAACGCGGTACTCAGGGAACTCCCAGGAACCGTACGGCGGGCTCTCGGGTTCCGCGGGGTCGATCCGGAGGGCGGATCCGCCCGGGTGGCCATACCCTACCGGCGGGTAGGGAGCGCGGCCAGGGCGAAGGCGCAGGTGACCGAGGGTAAGGACCGACCGGTCGGCTTTCTCCTGCGAACGGGTTACCGGCGGGTCGGCGCGGCGAGTAAATATGCCAATGTTGCCGAACCTGCGTCTACTATCCGCCCCTGCCTGCCAGCGAGGGCCTGCCGTTTGTATAGTGTCCGCCAGCAGCCACCGGCTGCACGGCTGGAGCGCCCTCCCTCACAGCGGGACGCCCACTCGCCGTTACTGCCCCACCCGGGTGTCCCACACACACCGGGTGTGACATCGGGACGGATACATGGTGCTGGGGGAGATCCCGACGACCCGCGTGTCCGCGCGACTGCAGCAGTCGCCCGGACACCTCATCCGCGTTGCACAGCAGGTCCACACTCGACTGTGGTCCGAACATGTCGGGGCCGATCTCACGGCCCCGCAGTTCGCGGTCCTGTTGGTTCTCGCCCTCGAACCGGGCGCCGACCAGCGGACCGTAGGCGAGCGTGCCTCGCTCGACAAGGCCACGATGGCCGAGATGGTCGCCCGGCTGGTCCGGCGCGGCCTGGTGCTTCGGCGCCGAGACCCGGCCGACGGCCGGCGCAAGCTGCTCGCTCTCTCGCAGAGCGGCGCCCAGGCTGTCCGCGAGGCCACCGGCGGAGTGGTCCGTGTGCAGCGCACGCTCTTCGAGCCGCTCACCTCGGAGGAGCAGCTGGAGATTGTCCGTGTCATGGCCAAGATAGCCAGACTGGAGCCGGCCCAGGTCGCCGTCCTGACGGACGCGCGACCGATGCTGGACGCCCAGAGGGCGATCGGCTACCTGATCAGGGTGAGCCAGCAGGTGCACACCAAGCTCTGGTCCGAGCACGTCGGTTCGGAGCTGACGGCACCGCAGTACGCGGTGCTGGACGCGCTCGAGCTGGAGCCGGGCGCCGACCAGCGCACGGTGGGCGAGCTCGCTTCGCTGGACAAGGCCACGATGGCGGAGATGGTCAGCCGGCTGGTCCGGCGCGGCCTGGTCCAGCGTCGCCGCGACCCCTCGGACGGGCGGCGCAACCTGCTGTCGCTCTCGCCGGCGGGTCAGGACCTGCTGCACCGCTCGTCCGCGGGCGTGGCCCAGGTCCAGCGGTTGCTGCTGGCTCCGCTGGAGGAGCACGAGCACGAGGCGGCGCTCGCGCTGATCGCCAAGGCGGCGCGGCTGTAGGCGAACGCCTCGGCCGTCCGGCAAAACGATTCGCCATCCGGTCGTTCCGCGGTCGTCCGTCGCTCACCCGTCGGCCGGCCGTCCTCGACCGAGGGCCGTCCGCCCCGGACCGGTGACGGTTCGCGGGTCAACACGGCGAAGGCCGCCCTCCCCGATGCGGGAGGGCGGCCTTCGCCGTTGACGCGGGGCGGGGCGGGCGGTGCCGCCGGTCCGGTCAGTTCCAGTCGAAGCCCTGCGGGTCCGGGCCGATCCGGGTGCCGGTGGCGACACCGGCGATCGCGGCGAGGTCCTCGGCGTCCAGCTCGAAGCCGGCGACGTCGAGGTTCTCCTTGATCCGCGAGGGGGTGACCGACTTCGGGATCGCGATGATGCCGCTCTGCAGGTGCCAGCGGAGCACCACCTGGGCGACGGTGCGGCCGTGCTTCTCGGCGATCCGGACCAGGGCCGGCTCGCCGAGGAGGTCCTTGCCCTGGCCGAGCGGGCTCCACGCCTCGGTCGCGATGCCGTGCTCGGCGTGGAAGGCGCGCAGCTCCTCCTGCGGGAAGTACGGGTGCAGCTCGACCTGGTTCAGCACCGGGACGAGCGAGGACTCCTCGGCCAGCCGGGTGAGCTGCTCGGTGCCGAAGTTGGAGACGCCGACCGACCTGACCCGGCCGTCGGCCCGCAGCTGCTCCATGGCCTTCCACACATTGGCGTAGCTGCCGTGCATCGGGCGCGGCCAGTGGATCAGGTAGAGGTCGAGGTAGTCCAGGCCGAGCCGCTCCAGGGAGGCGTCGAACTCGCGCAGCACCGCGTCGCGGCCCTGCTCGCCGGACCAGTCGCGGGTGCCGGAGTTCCACAGCTTGGTGGTGATGTAGAGGTCCTCGCGGGCGATGCCGCCGGCCAGCGCCTCGGCGACGGCCTTGCCGGTGCCGGTCTCGTTCTCGTAGATCGCTGCGGTGTCGATGGAGCGGTAGCCCGCCTCGATCGCGGCGCGGACGGCGTCGGTGGCCTCCGCGTCCGGGACCTGCCAGACCCCGAAGCCGAGCTGGGGGATGAGGTTGCCGTCGTTGAGCTCGAGGCTCGGGATGTTGCTCACGGAAGGAGTGCCCTCTCCTGGTCGTCCACGGTTCCTAGGGGGCAACCGGTGGGGGTGCCGGATTTGTTCCCCGGTCCGGGAGAAATTTTCCGACGCGCTCTACCGGCGCTTGCAGCAGCCTACGGGGTGGGTCCGACGGGCGGAAAACCTGTTGCGCAGATCACATCCGGGTTGGCAGTCTCGCTGCCATGACCTCCTGACGAACCACGGCCGTGACCCTACCGGCCTCCCCCCTCGCCCTCCGCCCGCACCGCCTCCAACGGAGCGTCATGCTGCTCAAAACCCTCCCGCTGGCCGACCCCGGCCGCCCGGAACTCTCCTCCCCGCTCGGGTTCCTGCGCTGGCTCCAGCGCGGCCAGCGGCGCGGGCAGGTGCTCGCCACCTGCTGGTCGCTGCTGGAGATGGGCTGCCAGGCGGCCCTGCCGCTGCCGGTCGGCCTCGGTGTCCAGGCCGTCGTCGACGGGGACTCCGGCGCCCTGTGGCGGGCCGCCGCGCTCGCCCTGGCGCTGGCGGCGGTCTCCGCGGTCGGCACCGTCCTGCTGCACCGTCAGGCGGTGTGGAACTGGATCCACGCCGCCTGCCAGGTCCGGCAGCTGGTGGCCCGCCAGGCCTCCCACCTCGGCTCCGGGCTGTCCCGGCGGATCGCCACCGGCGAGATCGTCGCGGTCGGCAGCGGGGACGTCGAGAAGATCGGCTGGTACGTCGAGCTCGTCGCCCGGCTGCGCGGGGCGATCGTGGTCTGGCTGGGGGTGAGCGCCGCGGTGCTGGCCACCGAACCGGTGCTCGGGCTGGCCGTGCTGCTCGGCGTGCCGGTGCTCGCCGCCTCGGTCTGGCCGCTGCTGGGGCCGTTCGAGCGCCGCTACACCGAGCAGCGCGCGCTCGGCGGCAGGGCGACCGAGCTGGCCGCCGACACGGTGGCCGGACTCCGGGTGCTGCGCGGCATCGGGGGCGAGGAGCTCTTCCTCGACCGCTACCGGGCGGCCTCCCAGAAGGTCCGCTCGGCCGCCGTCCGGTCGGCCCGGATCTGGTCCCTGATGCAGGCCCAGCAGGTGCTGCTGCCCGGGCTGTTCGTGGTCGGGATCACCTGGTACGGCGCCCGGCAGGCGGCCGAGGGGCGGATCTCGATCGGCACCCTGGTCGCGGTCTACGGCGCCACCGCCTTCCTGGCCGCGCCGCTGCGGATCCTCGGCGAGGCGGCGCACGCCTGGAGCGTCGCCAGGGTCTCGGCCGGGCGGGCCGTCCGGGTGCTCTCGCTCGCCCGGACCGACGGCGCCGGGACGAGCGGGCTGGCCGATCCGGCGCGTTCCGACCTGTACGACCCGGTCACCGGGCTGACCGCCCGGGCCGGGGAGCTGACCGCGGTGGTCTGCGGCGACCCGGACTTCGCCGGCGCGCTGGCCGAGCGGCTCGGCGGGCACGTCCCGGTGGCCGAGGACGGCCGGCCGGAGCCCTCGGTCCGGCTCGGCGGCGTCGAGCTGGACACCGTCCCGCTGGCCGAGGCGCGGGCCGCCGTACTGGTGCACGACAAGGAGCCGGTGCTGCTCTCCGGCACCCTGGCGGCGCTGTTCGACATCCCCGCCTCGGGCCGGGTCGACCCCGCCGGGGCGCTCGCCGCCGCCCGTGCGGAGGACGTGCTCGACGCCCTGGTGGACGGCTCGGCGGGCCCGACCGGCCGCGGCGATGCGATGCGGGCGGAGATCACCGAGCGCGGGCGCTCGCTGTCCGGCGGGCAGCGCCAGCGGCTGGCGCTCGCCCGGGCGCTGCTGGCGGACCCGCCGGTGCTGGTGCTCGACGAGCCGACCAGCGCGGTCGACGCGCACACCGAGTCCCGGATCGCCGCCGGGCTGCGGAAGAACCGCGAGGGGCGCACCACGGTGGTCCTCGCGACCAGTCCGCTGCTGCTCGACCGGGCGGACCGGGTGGTACTGGTCCGGGACGGCCGGGTGGCCGCGAGCGGCTCGCACCGCGAGCTGATGCGGGGCGAGCCGGCCTACCGGGCGGTGGTGACCCGCGAGGAGGAGCCGGTACGGGTCGGGCCGGGGGCCGAGGTGCCGGCACCGGTGGGGGAGCGGTCGTGAGGCGCCGCCGCCCGTCCGGGCCGTCCGGGGTGCGCCCCGCCGCCGCGTCCCGGTGGAACCGTCCGATCCCTTCCCAGCCGAGGAGTGACACATGAAGCCCCCCGTCCAGCAGGAGCAGGGGCCGGCCACCACGCTGCCGGTCGGCTCCCCGGCCGCCGTGCGCGGTTACCTCCGGGTGCTGGCCCGGCGCCACCGCGGGGCGTTCTCGGCCGTGGTCGGGCTGCACACGGTGGCCACCGTGGCCGGGCTGGTCGGGCCGTGGGTGCTCGGCACCCTGGTCGAGTCGCTGGCCACCGGCACCGCCGGGTCCACCGTCACGGTGGCCGTGGCCTGGTACCTGCTCGCGCTGGCGGTGCAGTCCGCCTTCACCTGGTGGTCGCGGCTGCGCGGCGCCGTGCTCGGCGAGCGGGTGCTGGCCGACCTCCGGGAGGACTTCCTGGTCCGCTCGGTGGCCCTGCCGACCGGTGTGCTGGAGCGGGCCGGGACGGGCGACCTGGTCTCCCGCGGCACCACCGACATCGACCGGCTGGACAAGTCGGTGCGCGAGGCGGTGCCGGAGCTGGCGGTGGCGATCGTCTCGCTGCTGCTGGTCCTCGGTGCCCTGGTGGTCACCTCGCCGCTGCTCGCGCTCACCTCGCTGCTCGGCCTGCCGCTGCTGCTGGCCTCCTCCCGCTGGTACTTCCGGCGTGCCCCGCAGTCCTACCGGAACGAGTCGGCCGGGTACGCGGCGGTGAACTCCGTGCTGGCCGAGACGGTGGACGCGGGCCGGACGGTGGAGGCGCTGCGGCTCGGCGAGCAGCGGGTCCGGCTGACCGACCGCAAGCTGGCGGAGTGGATCGCCTGGGAGCGGTACACCCTCTGGCTGCGTTCGGCGTGGTTCCCGACCATCGACGCGGTGTACACCCTGGCGGTGCTCGGTCCGCTGCTGCTCGGCGGGCTGTTCGCGCTGCGCGGCTGGATCTCGGTCGGCCAGCTGACCACCGGGGTGCTCTACGCGCAGGCGCTGGTGGCCCCGGTCGACCTGATCCTGCGGTGGTACGACGAGCTGCAGATCGGACAGGCCTCGCTCGCCCGACTGGTCGGCGTGCACGAGGTGCCGGCGGCGGAGAACGACGACGAGGTCCGGCCGAGCGGGCGGCGGGTCGAGGCGCGGGACGTGCGTTTCGGCTACCGGGAGGGCGCCGATGTGCTGCACGGCATCAGCCTGGACGTCGCCCCGGGCAGCCGGGTGGCCCTGGTCGGGCCGTCCGGGGCCGGGAAGTCCACGCTGGGCCGGCTGCTGGCCGGGATCTACGCTCCGGGCCGGGGCAGTGTGACCCTCGGCGGGGCGGCGCTGTCCCGGATGCCGGCCGAGCGGGTGCGTTCCGAGGTGGCGCTGGTCAACCAGGAGCACCACGTGTTCGTCGGGACGCTCCGGGACAACCTGCTGCTGGCCGCCCCCGGGGCGGACGACGCCGAGCTGCGCGGGGCGCTGGACGCGGTGGACGCCGGGGAGTGGGTGGACGCGCTCCAGGCCGGTCTCGACACCGAGGTCGGCTCCGGCGGCGCCGCGCTGACACCGCCGCAGGCCCAGCAGCTGGCGCTGGCCCGGCTGGTGCTGGCGGATCCGCACACCCTGGTGCTGGACGAGGCCACCTCGCTGCTGGACCCGCGGGCCGCCCGGCACCTGGAGCGTTCGCTCGCCCGGGTACTGGAGGGCCGGACGGTGATCGCCATCGCGCACCGGCTGCACACCGCGCACGACGCGGACGTGATCGCGGTGGTCGAGGGCGGCCGGATCAGCGAGTACGGCAGCCACCCGGAGCTGGTGGCGGCCGGTGGTCCGTACGCGGCACTGTGGCGCTCCTGGCGGGACGAGGGGTGAGACCCCGCCGTCGACGCGCCATGACGCGCCATGACGCGCCATGACGCGCCATGACGCGGCGTTACGGAGCGTGACGGTGGGTGGCGCGACGAAGGGAGGGGTTGCCCCGTGCGGGTTACTCCCGGGCGCGTGGCGGGGCAAACCCTCCCATTCACCCGCAGACTGCACGGGTGACCAAGATTTCGGACGGCTCCGCCAAGCGCAGTGAGATCGGTGGGATTCCCACCCGGTACATCGGGATCGGCGTCATCGTCGTCCTCGCGGTGTGGTTCCTGTTCGCCAACCTCGACAAGGTGCAGATCCAGTTCTGGGTGTTCACCGTGACGGCTCCGCTCTGGATCGCCCTGCTGGGCACCCTGATCGCCGGCGCGGCGCTCGGCTGGCTGCTGAAGGGGCGGCGCGGACGGTGAGCAGCGCCGATCCGTCGCCCGGGCCCGGACCGGCTTCCGGCCCCGGGCCCGGCGGCTTCACCCCGCTGATCGAGATGCGCGGGGTCAACAAGCACTTCGGCGCGCTGCACGTGCTCCAGGACATCGAGCTGACGGTGGGCCGCGGCGAGGTCGTGGTGGTGATCGGGCCCTCCGGATCGGGGAAGTCCACCCTCTGCCGGGCCGTCAACCGGCTGGAGCCGATCGAGTCCGGCACCATCCTCATCGACGGCCGGCCGCTGCCCGAGGAGGGCAAGGGCCTGGCCAGGCTGCGGGCCGAGGTCGGGATGGTGTTCCAGTCCTTCAACCTGTTCGCGCACCGGACCGTGCTGCAGAACGTCTCCCTGGCGCAGATCAAGGTGCGCGGGCGGGCCAGGGCCGAGGCGGACGCCAAGTCCCGGGCGCTGCTGGAGCGGGTCGGGCTGGCGGAGCAGGCGGACAAGTACCCGTCCCAGCTCTCCGGGGGCCAGCAGCAGCGGGTGGCGATCGCGCGGGCGCTGGCGATGGACCCGAAGGCGCTGCTCTTCGACGAGCCGACCTCGGCCCTGGACCCCGAGATGATCAACGAGGTGCTGGACGTGATGCGCCGGCTGGCGCACGAGGGCATGACCATGATCGTGGTGACCCACGAGATGGGCTTCGCCCGCTCCGCCGCCAACCGGGTGGTCTTCATGGCGGACGGCCGGATCGTCGAGGACCGCGCGCCGGAGGAGTTCTTCGACGCCCCGGAGAGCGAGCGTGCCCGGGACTTCCTCTCCAAGATCCTGAAGCACTGAGGCCCGGCCCGTGAGAAAGACCGTCACCCTGCTGGCCGCGGCCCTGCTGCTGGCCGGCTGCGGCAAGCCCGGCACCCCGCCGCCCAAGGGGCCGCAGCCCAGCGCGCTGCCCACGTACCAGGTGGCGACCGGGAGCCCGGTCACCGGCTCCCCGACCCTGGACGGCGCCCGGGCCCGGGGCCGCCTGGTGGTCGGCGCCAAGGAGGACCAGCCCTACCTCGGCCAGAAGAACCCGGCCACCGGCGTGTACTCCGGCTTCGACATCGAGATCGCCAAGATGGTCGGCGCCGACCTGGGCTTCGGCCCGGACCGGATCGAGTTCCGCACCATCGCCTCGGCCAACCGCGAGACCGCGCTGCAGAACGGCCAGGTCGACTACTACGTCGGCACCTACACCATCAACGACAACCGCAAGAAGCTGGTCGGCTTCGCCGGGCCGTACTACCTGGCCGGGCAGTCGCTGCTGGTGCGCAGGAACAACAAGGACATCAACGGGCCGCAGGACCTGGACGGCAAGAAGGTCTGCTCGGCCGCGGGCTCCACCCCGTACCAGCGGATCCAGAAGCAGTACCCGAAGGCGGAGCTGATCGGCTACGACACCTACTCGGCCTGCGTGGACAACCTGATCACCTCCCAGGTGGACGCCGTCACCACGGACAACACCATCCTCATGGGCTACGCGGCCAAGGTGCCGGACGAGCTCAAGGTGGTCGGCCCGCTGTTCTCGCAGGAGCCGTACGGGATCGGCACGCCCAGGGACGACACCGTGCTGCGCGGGGCGCTGAACGACGCGCTGGCGCACCACGAGGAGAACGGCGACTGGAAGAAGGCGTACGACGCGACCCTCGGCCTGTCCGGGATCCCCGCGCCCGCCCCGCCGCCGATCGACCGGTACTGAGGGAGGGCCGGGCTGTGAAGACGCTGACCGACAACTGGTCGACCTACTGGGAGGGCTTCCTCGGGACCCTCTCGCTGTTCGTGGTGAGCGCGGTGCTGGCGCTGGTGCTCGGGGTGCTGATGGCGAGCTTCCGGGTCTCGCCGGTCAAGCCGCTGCGGGTGTTCGGCACGGCCTGGGTGACGCTGCTGCGCAACACCCCGCTCACCCTGCTGTTCTTCATCGTGGTGCTGGGTCTGCCGCGCTTCGACATCACCCTGCCGTTCTTCACCTTCGCGGTGCTCGCGCTCGGCTGCTACACCTCGGCCTTCGTCTGCGAGGCGATGCGCTCGGGCGTGAACACCGTGCCGGTCGGCCAGGGCGAGGCGGCGCGCAGCCTGGGCATGACCTTCGGCCAGACGATGGGACTGGTGGTGCTGCCGCAGGCGTACCGGTCGGTGGTGGCCCCGATCGGCAGTGTGATGATCGCGTTGGCGAAGAACACCGCGATCGCGGGCTCGTTCAGCGTCACCGAGCTGCTCGGCACCTACCGGACCATCAACGAGCTGGGCTACAGCATCGTCTGGACCTTCGTGTGGATCGCTGTCGGCTATCTGATCATCACCCTGGCCGTCAGTCTCGTGTTCAACCTGCTGGAACGACGAGTGGCGGTGTCGCGATGACGGCGGAATCCTCGGCGCTCTACGACATCCCGGGCCCGAAGGCACTCGCCCGGCACCGGCTGTACGGCGGGATCGCGCTGCTGGCGATCGCCGCGCTGCTCGGCTGGATCGTCTACATGCTCTTCCACACCCAGCAGTTCACCGAGTCCAAGTGGATGGCCTTCGAGTACAAGGGCGTCCAGGAGCTGCTGCTGCGCGGGCTCGGCAACACCCTCGAGGCCTTCGGCTGGACGGTGCTGTTCGCGCTGCCGTTCGGCGCGCTGTTCGCCGCCGGGCGGCTCTCCGACCACCGGCCGGTACGGATGCTGTCCACGCTGGTGGTGGAGTTCTTCCGGGCCATGCCGCTGCTGGTGATGATCTTCTTCATCTTCGTCGCGCTCCAGGTCGCCCCGCTCTGGGCGCTGGTGGCGGGACTGGTGCTCTACAACGGCTCGGTGCTGGCCGAGGTGTTCCGGGCCGGGGTGCTGGCGGTACCCAAGGGGCAGCGGGAGGCGGCCTTCGCGCTCGGCCTGCGCAAGACCCAGGTCATGGCGTACGTACTGGTGCCGCAGGCCAACCGGGCGATGCTGCCGGCCATCATCAGCCAACTGGTGGTGGCGCTCAAGGACACCTCGCTGGGCTTCCTGATCACCTACGAGGAGTTCCTGCACGCGGGCAAGCTGATCGCCACCAACCTGGACTACGACCTGCCGTTCATCCCGGTGGTGATGGTGATCGCGCCGATCTACATCGGCATGTGCCTGCTGCTGTCCTGGTTCGCGCGCTGGGTCGAGCGGCAGAGCCGGCGCCGGCCGAGCATGCGGGGCGGGGCGCCGGTGGCCGACGCCGAGGTGGCGATGGGGCTGCCGCCGACCGCGCAGCGGTGATGGCGCGGCCCGGTCCCGCCGGGGGCGCGAGGGGTGTCCGGGTCCGGTGTGAACCATAGGTGCGAACGAGGGTCGGATCGGTACCTCCAAACTCTGCTTATGATTGCCGGGCATGGGCACGGCGGCCGGGCGGAGGCACAGTGGAGCCGGTATTCGACTCGCGGCACATCCGGACCTTCCACGAGGTCGTCCGGGCCGGTTCCTACTCGGCGGCGGCCCGCGAACTCGGCTACACCCAGCCCGCCATCACCCAGCAGATGAAGGCCCTGGAACGCACCGTCGGCCTGCCGCTGTTCACCCGGGCCGGGCGCGGACTGCGGCTCACCGAGGCCGGCGAGGCGCTCTCCCGGCACGCCGAGCAGATCCTCGGCAGCCTCTCCGCCGCCCAGCAGCAGCTGGCCGCGCTGGCCCGGCTGCGCGCCGGACGGGTCCGGGTCTGCGCGTTCCCGAGTGCCAACGCCACCCTGATACCGGAGACCATGGCCCGGCTGCTCGCCGAGCACCCGGGCGTCCGGGTCGAACTGCTGGAGGCCGAGCCGCCCGACTCCGTGCAGCGGCTGCTGCGCGGCGAGTGCGACATCGCGCTGGCCTTCCGCTATCCCGGCGCGCCCGCCGAGGTGCCGCCGGAGCTGGACGAGATCCCGCTGATGGAGGACCTGCTGACGGTGCTGCTGCCGGTCGGCCACCCGCTCGGCCGGCGGCACGCCGTCCGGCTCGCCGACCTCGACGGCGAGCGGTGGATCGCCGGCTGTCCGCGATGCCGGGCGAACCTCCTGCACGTCTGCGCGGAGGAGGGCTTCGCGCCGGACATCGTGTTCTCCACCGACGACAACCTCGCGGTGCAGAGCCTGGTCGCCGCCGGTGTCGGGATCGCGCTGATGCCGGCGCTGGTGCTCTCCTTCATGTGCCACCGCAAGGTCACCGGCCGGGCCGTGGAACCGCATCTGCGGCGGCAGGTCAGCGCGTACGTGCTCCGCGAGCACCGCCGGATCCCCGCCACGGCCCTGGTGCTCGACCAGCTGCGCCAGGCGGCGGCGGCCCGGGTCGGCTGCTGAGCCGGGCGACCGGGCGTCGGGCCGGGGCCGGTCGGACCCGTTCCGGCTGGACCCCGCGCCGTCGGACCCCGCGCCGTCGGATCCCGCCCCGTCGGATTCTGTCCCGCCGAACCCGGTCCGATCGATAAGCACTGGTTGGGGGAGGGTGAAAGAACCCTCCTTGGACGTGATAGGTCGCGCGGGGCGACGCTACCGTCATGACAACGTCAGCCACGGTCGGCACCGGCCGGCTCACCGAGCGCATGAGCGCCCTCGTCGGCGAGATCCGCGCCGTGGTGGACCGCGGCCTGCCGCCGGAACTCACCGCGTACCTGGTCGGCGAGCGCCTCGCCCCGCACCTCGGAGACAGCGAGCTGCTCACCGCCGAGCAGCGCGAGGGCGACCCGGACCGCTACCGCCAGCACGTCCTCCACGCCGAGGAGGACGGCTCCTTCTCGGTCGTCGCGCTGGTGTGGCTGCCCGGCCAGCGGACCCCGATCCACGACCACGTCTCCTGGTGCGTGGCCGGCGTCCACCAGGGCCAGGAGAGCGAGACCCGCTACCGGCTGGTGTCCGACGGGCGGACCGCCCACCTGGTGGAGACCGAGCACGTGGTCGGCCCGGCCGGCACCGTCGCCGCGTTCGCCCCGCCCGGCGACATCCACCTGGTCCGCAACGCGTGCGGCTCCACCGCGATCTCCGTCCACGTCTACGGTGCCGACGTCGCCAAGCTCGGCACCAGCATCCGGCGCGTCTACCGGCTGCCCGCCGGGGAACAGCGGTGAACCCCGAATGGCCCTGACCCTCCGGGACCGCCGGGTGCGGCCGGTCCGCACCCGCGTCCTGCCCCCGCTCGGCGGCGACGCCCCCGGCCTGCTGCTCGCGGTGCTCGGCGTGGCCGCCGCGATCGCGGTCCACCAGGCCGTCCCCGCCGTGCCCAAGCTCACCGCCGCCGTCGTGCTCGGCATCGCCGCCGCCCACCTGCCCGGGCTGCGGCCCGTCGTCCGCGGCATCGCCCGCCCCGGGCTCTCGACGGCCGGCAAGCGGCTGATGCGGATCGGCATCGTGCTGCTCGGCCTCAAGCTGAGCCTCGACGACGTGCTCGGACTCGGCTGGGCCACCGTCGCGATGGTGCTCACCGTGGTCGGGGCCACCTTCGCCGGCACGCTCTGGCTCGGGCGGCGCCTCGGGCTGCCCGGCGACCAGCCGCTGCTGGTCGCCACCGGCTACTCGATCTGCGGCGCCTCGGCGATCGGCGCGGTCAGCCAGGCCGCCGGCAGCGAGGAGGAGGACGTCGCCGCCTCGGTCGCCCTGGTCACCCTCTGCGGAACCCTGGCGATCGCCGTCCTGCCGCTGCTCCAGCAGCCGCTCGGGCTCGACCCCAGCGGCTTCGGGCGCTGGGTCGGCGCCAGCGTCCACGACGTCGGGCAGGTGGTCGCCACCGCGCAGACCGGCGGCGCCGGAGCGCTGCGCGAAGCGGTGCTGGTCAAACTGATGCGGGTGGTCCTGCTGGCACCGCTGGTCGCCGGGGTCGCGGTGGCCGTCCGGCGTTCGCACCGGCGGGCCGGCACCGCGCCGACCGCAGGCAAGCGGCCGCCGCTGCTGCCGCTGTTCGTGGCCGGCTTCCTGGCCATGATCGTGCTGCGCACCACCGGGATACTGCCCGAGCGGGCCCTCGCGCTCGCCGGGGACACTCAGGAGCTGCTGCTCGCGGCCGCCCTGTTCGGGCTCGGCAGCGCCGTCCACCTGCCGACCATGGTCCGGACCGGTGGCCGGATCGCTCTGCTCGGACTCGGTTCCTGGCTGGTGGTGGCCGGGGTGTCGTACGCCGGAGTGCTGATCACCACGTAGATCGGGCACCACGTGGATCGGGCAGCACGTGGATCGGGCAGCACGTGGATCGGGCAGCACGTGGATCGGGCACCACCTGGACCGGGCACCACGCACGTCGGGCACCGGGTAAATCCGGCGCCCACCGCGGCCGACTGGGTTATCGTCGGGCGGGTGGTCGGCCTCGGGGCGTGTTCGCACGCGCCCTCGGAGGCCGTCCCGCGTGTCCGTGACCCCGACTCCGCGGAGGAACCCGCCGCATGTACAGCGCACCGCCCGAACGGGACGGCACCGCCGCCGTCGTCACGCTGGACCGGCGAGAGGGTCCGTTCGGGGAAGTGGCGCTGCGCCGGCGCGGGCGGGACTACGAGATCGTCGCCAACGGCTGCTTCCTGATGGACACCGCCGACGGCCGCTCCGAGCGGCTGCTGATCGGCGTGGCACTGGAGGAGCTGGACCGGACCGGGCCGGTGGCGCGGCCGTCCCTGCTGATCGGCGGGCTCGGCGTGGGGTTCTCGCTGGCGCACGCGGCCGCCGAACCGCGCTGGGGCCGGATCGCGGTCGTGGAGCGCGAGAGCGCGATCATCGACTGGCACCGGGACGGACCACTGGCCGCGTTCTCGGCCGGGGCGCTGGAGGACGAGCGGGTCGAGGTGCTGCACACCGACTTGCTGGAGTACCTGGCCGGGGCCGACGGCGCCCGCTACGACGCGCTCTGCCTGGACATCGACAACGGGCCGGACTGGACCGTCACCGACGGCAACGCCGGGCTGTACGGCGCGGACGGACTGGCGGTGCTGCACCACCGGCTGGAGCCGGGCGGGGTGCTGGCGGTCTGGAGCGCCCGACCGTCCCCGGCCTTCGAGGAGGAGCTGCGGGCGGCCGGCTTCCGCGACGTGGTGACCCACGAGATCGAGGTCGCCCGGGGTGTGCCCGACGCGGTGCACCTGGCCCGCCGCGCGCGGTGAGCGGCACCCCGGCCCGCCCCGCGAGGTGAGCGCGGGGCGGGCCGGGGCGTGGACGGGCGGGGCTACTTGAGGCCGTTGTCCACCGCGGCCATCAGTTCGCCGTTCGGCGTGTCACCGTCGAAGGCCCAGATCATCGCGCCGGCCAGCCCCTGGGACTTGATCCAGGCGGTCTTGCGGGCGATCTCGGTCGGGTCGTCGTAGGAGTAGAACACCGAGCCGTTGTAGATGTAGGCGTACCCGGCGACCGGGTCCCGGTAGATGGTGTAACCACCGCCGGTGGCCATCTGCTTGAGCTTCTTGTAGTCCTCGAAGCCGGCCTCGTAGGTGCCCGGGCCGGGGCCCGTCGCGGTCTGGAAGAGGCCGTTGGTGGTGCCGCGCGGGACGCCCGTCCAGCCGCGGCCGTAGAACGGGATGCCCAGCGTGAGCTTGCTCTTCGGGGCGCCGCCGGAGACGTACGCGCCGATCGCGATCTCGGAGCTGAACTGCCGGGCCGGCGGGTTCGGGTCGCCCGCCGCGACCTTGATCGCGGACTGCTGGTTGGTGACCATCTCCCAGCCGCCGTGGTAGTCGTAGCCCTGGATGGTGGCGAAGTCGAAGGCGCCGAACAGGCCGGGGATGTCGATGCCGGCGGAGACCTTCGCCGGGTCGGCCGGGAGGAAGGCGCTCAGCGTGTAGTGCTTGCCGGTGGTGGCGCCGAGGGCGTCCAGCTGACGGCGGAACTCCTGCGCCAGCAGGGTGTAGTTGGCCTTGTCGGCGGGCCGGAAGATGTTCCCGGTGTGCCCGTCGGAGTTCGGCCACTCCCAGTCGAGGTCGATGCCCTCGAAGATGCCCGCCGCGCTGCCCGCGCCGCCGCGGCCGTCGATCACCGGCAGGTTGCCCTTGATGTACATGTCGATGCAGGAGCTGACCAGCGCCTTGCGGGAGGCGTCGGTGGCCGCCGCGTCGGAGAACCACTTGCTGTACGACCAACCGCCCAGCGAGATCTGGATCTTGAGGTTGGGGTACTTGGCCTTGAGCTGCTTCAGCTGGTTGAAGTTGCCGGCCAGCTTCTGGTCCCAGGTGTCGGTGGTCCCGGCCACCGAGCTGCCCGCGTCCCAGCCCTTGCCGAAGTCGGCCCAGGCGTCACCGGCGCCGTCGCCCGCGTTCGGGTCGTTGTCCGGACCGGCCGCCTTGTTGGTGATGAAGCACTGCTTGGTGCTCGGGTGGATGTTCGCGAAGGCGTAGTTGAGCGTGGTGAGCCGGCCGGCCGAGCCCGAGGTGTCGAGCTGCTTCACGCTGTAGCCGCGGGCGTAGATGCTCCACTGGGTGAAGTAGCCGATCTTCATCGCCGCCGGGTTGCTGCCGCCGGGCTTGGTCTTGCCGGTGACCGGGCCGGAGGCGGGGGAGACGTTGCCGGCCGCGTCGCGGGCCTTGACGGTGAAGGTGTACGAGGTGTCCGGCGCCAGGCTGCCGACGGTCGCGGCGGGGGACGTCACGGTCACGGCCAGCGCGGTGCCGTTGTACACGTCGTAGGCCGTGACGCCGACGTTGTCGGTGCTCGGGGCCCAGCTCAGCGAGACGGAGTTGGCGTCCGAGCCGGTCACGGCGGGGGTGCCCGGAGTGCTGGGCGCCTCGCGGTCGTCGACCGCGGGGCTGGTGGTGGCGCTCACCGGGCCGGCCGCCGCGGAGCGGTTGCCCGCCGCGTCGAAGGCCTGGACGGTGAACTGGTAGGCGGTGCCGGCGGTCAGGCCCTGAACGGTGACGGCGGTGGTGGCGCCGTCGGCGGTGGCCACCTTGGTGCCGCCCTGGAAGACGTCGTAGCCGGTGACGGCCACGTTGTCGGTGCTGGCGGTCCAGGACAGGTCGACCGAGGTCTGGGTGACGGTGCCGGTCCTGAGGTTGCCGGGGACGGTCGGCGCGGTCTGGTCGCCGCCGCTGCCGTCGCACGGCTGGCCGTTGATCTTGCAGTTCTTCAGCGGCTGGTAGCTGCCGGAGTAGGCGATGTTGAAGCCGACGTTGTAGGTGCCGCCGGCCGGCAGGGTCGCGGCCCAGCCGGGGTTCTTCACCGTGACGTGGGAGGCCGAGGTGGTGTAGCTGGCGTTCCAGAGGCCCGCCACGGTGTTGCCGGTCGGGAGGTCGAACTCCAGGGTCCAGCCGTTCACCGGGGCGGTGGAGCCGTTGGTGATGGTGTAGCTGCCCTCGTAGCCGGTGCTCCAGTCGCTGCCCTTGGCGAAGGCCGCGGTGACCGACCCGGCGGCCGCCTCGGCGGCCGAGGCGGCGGCGCGCTCCGCCGCGGCGCTGGCCATGGTGGCGGGGAGGGCGGCGGCGAGGACCGGGACGAGCAGGGTCCCGGCTGCCAGTAGCGGCAGGCTGATCCGACGTCTGCGCATGGATGTGGCTCCTGTCCTGGGGCCCCGGGGCAGGCCCGGACGCCCCGTTACCCGTGGGGAGGTGTCAGGTGCGTGGAGCGGTGTGCTCCGGGCCATGGGGGCGGCGCGGAACCGGTCCTCGGGCCGTCGGGGTGCCACGGAGGATCCTGTGCCGAGGGTAGGGAGCGGACCGGCAACTGGCAATAGGTCTGTACCAGTTGGTGGTCGTGGGCATGACGGACGGCGCCCACCCGGCCGGGCCGCCGCCGGTGGGGCGGCGGGCCGGTGCGGGTGCGCGCCGTCCGGGCCGGGAGCGCCGAGGGCCGGGGGCCGGCGGTCGGGGGTGCCGAGGGTCGGGGGTGCCGGCGGTCGGGGTTGCTGACGGCCTGGGTGCGGTGCGGGCTCAGCCGAAGGGATCGCGCTCCGGCGCCGGGACGCTCGGCGGGGCGGTCGGCGGCGGCGGGACGGACTGCGGGCCGGGCACCGTCGTGCCGAACGGGTCGGCGGCCCGCTCGGCGGCGGTCACCGTACCGAAGGGGTCGGGGGCGGCCGAGGGCTGCGGCGCGGCGGCGGGCACCGCCGCGGTGGGGGGTGCGGCGGCGGGGGTGCCGAGGATCCCGAAGGGGTCGAAGTCCGGGGGCGGCACCATGACGGGCGTGCCCTTGAGGGGTTCCGGGGTCTCGGCGGCGGTCGGGGCGGTGGTGTCGGCGGCGGGGGTGCCGAGGATCCCGAAGGGGTCGAAGTCCGGCGGAGGCACCGTCACGGGGGTCCCCTTCAGGGGTTCCGGAGTCTCGGCGGCGGTCGGGGCGGTGGTGTCGGCGGCGGGGGTGCCGAGGATCCCGAAGGGGTCGAAGTCCGGCGGGGGCACCATGACGGGCGTGCCCTTGGGCGCGGCCGGTGCGGCGGGCGCGTCGTCCGGGATCAGGATCGGCTGCGCAGGGGTCGGGTCGGCGACCGGGGCGAAGGGGTTGAAGTCGGCCGGGGGGACCCGGACCGGGGTGCCGCGCAGGTGCACCGGGATCTCGGCGGACCCGTCCTCGGCGGCGGGCCCGGTCCCGGCGGCGGCCGCGGTCCGGGGCAGGTCCGTGACGGGCGGCAGGTCGGTGACGGGAGGCGTCGCCGGGGCCGCCGGGGCCGCGGTGGGCATCGGCGGCGCCGCGACGGGGGCCGGGGGCGCGGCCGGGTGCGCCCCCGGCGCCGGTTCGGCGGCCGGGACGAGCAGCACGGTGGCGGCGGGCAGCGGGGCGGCCGGAGCGGCGGGGACGCCGTCCCAGCCGAACTGCACGGACTTCAGCAGCTCCGCGAAGACGTCCGTGTACAGCTCCCAGTCCTGCGGTTGCGCGGTGGACAGCTGGACGCAGAGCACCGAGCTGCCGTCCGGCAGCGGGACGAACGCCTCGACCACCGAGGTGACCGCCCAGCGGCGCACCCCGTCGGCGGCCAGCGGGCCCGGGACGGGCACGCTGCGGCCCTCGACCAGGACGGCCGCCGGCCCGGCGGGCAGCAGCACCGTCCAGACCTCGGCGTGCCGTCGTACGGTGGCGAGTTCGGTGGCCAGGCCGGTGATCGGCAGCGGGTGCCGGGCCAGCGAGACGACCAGCGTCGCGTCGGCCGCCCTGCCGTCCACCTGGACCGCCGCGACGCCCGCGTAGACGGCGCCGGAGGCGGTGACGACGTCGGCCAGGGCGGCGGTGATCAGCGCGAACTCACGGCGGTCGGCCGGGGCGGTGCCGCCGAACAGCTCCTCGGCGGTCTCGGTCAGGTGGGTCGTCAGCTCGGCGGCGGCCGCGCCGGTGGCCGGGGCGATCCCGCGGCCGGTCGGGATGCCGTCCACGGGGCCGGTGGACACGGTACGGGCGGAGACCCCGGGCGGGCCGCCGGGAGAGGTGAGGGCGTGGAAGCCCGGCGGCACGACCAGCCGGACCTCGGCGCCGGCGCCGGTCGGCAGCTCGACCGGCTGCCGGGTCTGCTGCCCGGCGGCGAGGGCGGCCAGCGGCGCGGCGAACGCGGGGCGGAGCTTGGGGTCGGCGGGCTCGCCGGTCACCGGGAGGTCGAAGTGCCCGGCGGTGAGGGCCTCCGGGGAGCCGCCCGTCGCGCCCCGGACCGGGCCGGCGGCGCCGTAGCGGGCCAGCAGCCCGCCGATCGCCAGCGGGGCGAGCGCGGCGCCGCTGCCGGGGCGGCCGGTGCCGGCGGTGACCACGGTGCCGAGCCGGCCGACGGCGGTGTGCACCGGGCCGTTGGGCGCCAGCGGCAGCTGGAACAGGGCTTCGGCGGCCGGGTGCGCGGTGGACCGCAGCGCCGTCAGCACCGCTGCGGGGTAGCGCGAGGCGCGGGCGTCGAAGAGCGCGTCGGTGAGGCTGCCGAGGGTCGCGGAGACCCGCTCCGCCGCCGCGAAGGGGTTCGCCTCCGCGCTGAACTGGCCGTCCTGGGTCAACTGTTGAGCCCCCCGCTCTGCTCGCTGTGCGTTCGCTGGTGCGGATCCCGGCCCGAGGGTGCCCGGTGGGCCGTCGGATCCGTGCACATTCCTATCAGAGGCCGCCGACGCGGCAGAACCGGCCGTCCGCGGCGCGGCCCGCGGTCAGAGCCGCTCCCGGGGCTCCTCGGGGGCCTCGTCCGGGACCGGCGGGGCGGCGAGGACCGCGAGGGTGTCGGCCAGGCCGGGGACGGCCAGCAGGCCCGCGAGGTCGCGGACGAGCTTCCCGGTCGGGCCGTCCGGCCGCTCCCCGGCGAAGAAGCCGGCCAGTTCGGCGGCCAGCGCGGGCTCCCGGGCGGCGGTCAGGGTGAGCGAGGCGACGAACTCCTGCACCAGGTGCAGTTGCAGCTCCTCCAGCGGCACCGAGCGGTCGGCCAGCCACTCCAGCGAGGTGATCTCGGCGTTGGCGATCCAGGCCCGGACGGTCAGCCGCAGCCCGGGGCTGGGCGAGGGGAGGGCCAGATGGCCGAGGATCTGCTCGTGCGCGGCCTTCCGGACCTCGTCGATCACCGCCGAGGTGTTGGTGCTGGCGGTCACCGAGCCGCCTCGCAGCAGTGCGGCGAAGCCGGGACCGTGGCTCTGCACGAAGTCCAGGTAGCGGCCCATCACCCGGTACAGCCGTTCGGACAGCGGGCCGTCGGCCGGCTCCTCGAACCGGGCGGACAGCTCCCGGCCGGCCCGTCGCAGCGACTCCTCGTAGATCGCCTGCTTGCCCGGGAAGTAGTGGTAGACCAGGGGTCGGGAGGCGCCGGCGGCGGCGGCGATGTCGTCGATCGACACCTCCTCGGGCGGGCGGTGGCTGAACAGCTCCAGGGCGACGGCGATCAGCTGCTCGCGCCGCTCGTCGACGCTCAGCCGCCGGCGCGGCCGCCCGGTCCTGCCCGGCCCGCCGGTACCTCCCGGCTCGCCCGTCGCGACCGTCCGGCCCGTCGCGACCGTCCGGCCCGCGTCGACCGCCGGGCCCGCGCTGCCCGCCTCGTCGCCCGCGGGTTCCGGTGTGCCGGTCCGCGCGGGCCGCCCGGTGCGCTCCGGACGGTCGCCGCGCACGGGCGCGGAGGAGGGTGCCGACGGCGTGCGGGATGCCATGCGCGCCACCCTATCCGCCCGGCTCGGGCCCGGTCAGGCCCGGTGGTGCTCCAGGTAGCGGCGGTACGCCTCCCGGCCGTCCGGGACGAACTCGTCCCGGGCCAGGCGTTCGGCCAGCTCGGCCGGGGTCAGCCAGGCGTGCCAGGCCACCTCGGACGCCTGCGGGTCCACCGGGCCGTCCCACTCGGCCTCGTGCACGTCGGACCACCAGGAGAGGCCGTCGCCCCGGAAGACGAAGCGGAACAGCGGACGCGGGACGATCCCGCTCACGCCCAGCTCCTCCTCGGCCTCCCGGACGGCGGCCTCCTCGTAGGTCTCGCCGGCGCCCACCACGCCGCCGACGAACATGTCGTGGGCGCCCGGGGCGAACAGCTTGGTGTCGGTGCGCCGGTGCACGAAGATCCGCCCGGCCGGGTCCCGGACCAGGACGAAGACGCAGCGGTGCAGCAGCCCCCGCCGGTACACCTCCCCGCGGGTCTCGGTCCCGATCACCCGGTCGTGCTCGTCGACGACGTCCAGCAGCTCTTCGGCAGGATTGGTCATGACCGACAGGTTAGGGTTTCCGGGCGATTCGCGGACACACGAACGACGGACGAACGAACGACCGACGAGGACGAGGACGGCGCGCGGTGGTGGAGATCTGGGGCGAGACGGCCGGGGGCTTCGAGCCGGTGCGGGAGGCCTTCGCCCGCAACTTCCGGGACCACGGCGAGCTCGGCGCGGCGTTCGCGCTGTACGTGCGGGGCCGGAAGGTGGTCGACCTGTGGGGCGGCGACGCCCGGCCGGAGGTCGGCGGCCGGCCCGCGCCGGCGGTACCGTGGACGGCCGACACCGCGCAGGTGCTGCGCTCGGTCACCAAGGGTCTGACGGCGACCACCGCGCTGCTGCTCGCCGAGCGCGGGCAGCTCGACCTGGACGCCCCGGTGGCCTCCTACTGGCCGGAGTTCGCCGCGGCCGGCAAGGGCGGGGTGCCGGTGAGCTGGCTGCTGTCGCACCGGGCGGGCGTGCCCGCGCTGGACGTGCCGCTGCGCTTGGAGGACGTGCTCACCTGGGAGCGGGCGGCCGCCGCGGTGGCCGCCCAGCGGCCCGCCTGGGAGCCCGGGACGGCCCACGGCTACCACCCGTACACCTTCGGCTGGCTGGTCGGCGAGGTGGTGCGCCGGGTCTCCGGGCGGACCGTCGGGCAGTACTTCGCCGAGGAGATCGCCCGGCCGCTCGGTCTGGACCTGTGGATCGGGCTGCCGTCCGGTGCCGCGCCCCGGGTCGGCCGGCTGGTCGACCTGCCCGCGCCGCCGTCGGCCGGGACCGGGCCGAGCGGTCTGCGGCTGCGGCCCAAGCAGTCGGTCCGGGACGCCTACCAGGACCCGTCCTCGCTGACCGCGCGGGCCTTCGCCTCGGTGCGGCCCGGGGTGGACCTCAACGACCCGGCGGTGCAGGCCGCCGAGATCCCCGGCGCGGGCGGCATCGGCACCGCGCGCTCGGTGGCGCGGTTCTACGCGGCACTGATCGGCGCGGCGGACCGCTACGGCAGCGGCGGCGGGACGCTGCCGCCGTTGCTCGGCCCGGAGGTGCTGGCCCGCGCGGTCGGGCCGGTGGTGAGCGGCCCGGACCGGGTGCTGATCGTCAACTCGACCTTCGGGCTGGGCTTCTTCCGGCACAGCCCGACCGCGCTGATGGCCTCGCCGGCCAGCTTCGGGCACCCCGGCCGGGGCGGTTCGCTGGGCTTCGCCGATCCCGCGCTCGGGATCGGCTTCGGCTACGTCACCAACGGCATGCAGCCCGGGGTCACCGGGGACGTCCGCTCCCGCGCGCTGATCCGGGCGGTGCGGGAGTCGCTCGGGGCGGACTGACCCACCCGGCCGTCCCCGGTGACGGGGAGCCGGAGGTCAGGCCTGGCCGGTCTCGAAGCGGCCGATCCGGCCGTGCTCGACGGTGAAGCGCCAGGCGGTGCGCATCTCGCCCCAGGTCTCGTTGCGGAAGTCGGCGACCAGCGCCCGGCCGCCGTCGGACTCGGAGCGGACCTCCATGTGGCCGCGCACGGTGAAGATCTCCCGGTCGATCCAGTCCTGGAGGTCGCGGTCGGAGCCGTCGTCGGACATCGTGGCGTCGGGGGTGAGCAGGTCGAGGAACGCCTGCCGGTCGCCCGCGTTGATCGCGGTGACGGCGGCGCGCACGGTCGGGTCGGTCAGTTTGGCGGTGGCGATGGCCATCCGGTCTCCCAGGAGTCGAAGCGGTGGGGACTCCTGTTTAGGGCGTCGGACGGGACACGCCGCGCATGTCGGCGGCGCGTCGGGGATTTCCGGTGATTCATGTGCTTACATCCCGATACGGGTGATTTGCCCTCAGGGGTCCCCGAGACCGGGCCACGGGGAGTGGCGTACGGAGTGGGAAGTCGGCCGGACCGACTTCCCACTCCGCATTCCCGCTCCGTCGTTCCGGCACCCGCACCCGCCCCGTCACCCGCCCCCGCCCCGTCGCCGGTGCGGGGCCGCTGCGGGGCCGGTCGGTCAGAACAGGCCCAGGGCCTGCGAGGAGTAGCTGACCAGGAGGTTCTTGATCTGCTGGTAGTGCTCCAGGACGGCCTTGTGGCCCTCCCGGCCGATCCCCGAGTTCTTGTAGCCGCCGAAGGCCGCGTGGGCCGGATAGGCGTGGAAGCAGTTGGTCCAGACCCGGCCCGCCTGGATGGCGCGGCCCGCCCGGTGGGCGGTGGTGCCGTTGCGGGTCCAGACGCCGGCGCCGAGCCCGTAGAGGGTGTCGTTGGCGAGCGCTATCGCGTCGTCGAAGTCCTCGAAGCGGGTGACCGCGACGACGGGGCCGAAGATCTCCTCCTGGAAGATCCGCATCCCGTTGACACCCTCGAAGACGGTCGGCGTCACGTAGTACCCGCCGGCCAGCGCGCCCCCGAGGTCGGCCCGTTCGCCGCCGGCCAGCACCTTGGCGCCCTCGGCCTGGCCGATCTCGATGTAGGAGAGGATCTTGCGCAGCTGCTCGTCGCTGGCCTGCGCGCCGACCTGGGTCTCGGTGTCGAGCGGATTGCCCTGGCGCATCGAACGGACCCGCTCCAGGCCGTCCGCGAGCAGCCGGTCGTAGATCGAGGACTCGATCAGCGCCCGGCTCGGACAGGTGCACACCTCGCCCTGGTTGAGGGCGAACATCGCGAAGCCCTCGACCGTCTTGTCGTAGAAGGCGTCCCGCTCGGCGGCGACGTCGGCGAAGAACAGGTTGGGGCTCTTGCCGCCCAGTTCCAGCGAGACCGGGATGAGGTTCCCGCTCGCGTACTGCGCGATCAGCCGGCCGGTGGTGGTCTCGCCGGTGAAGGCGATCTTCCGGATCCGGTCGCTGGAGGCCAGCGGCCGGCCGGCCTCCAGACCGTAGCCGTTGACCACGTTGAGCACGCCCGGCGGCAGCAGGTCGGCGGTCAGTTCGACCAGCAGCAGGACGGAGGCCGGGGTCTGCTCGGCGGGCTTCAGCACGACGGCGTTGCCCGCCGCGAGCGCCGGGGCGAGCTTCCAGACCGCCATCAGGATCGGGAAGTTCCACGGGATGATCTGGCCGACCACGCCCAGCGGCTCGTGGAAGTGGTACGCCACCGTGTCCTCGTCCAGTTGGGACAGGCCGCCCTCCTGGGCGCGCAGCGCGCCGGCGAAGTAGCGCAGGTGGTCGACCGCGAGCGGCAGGTCGGCGCCCAGGGTCTCGCGGACCGGCTTGCCGTTCTCCCAGCTCTCCGCGACGGCGAGCCGTTCGAGGTTCTGCTCGATCCGGTCGGCGATCCGCAGCAGGACCTGGGCGCGTTCGGCGGGCGGGGTGCGGCCCCAGGCCGGGGCGGCGGCGTGGGCGGCGTCGAGGGCGGCCTCGATGTCCTCGGCGGTGCCGCGGGCGACCTCGGTGAAGACCTCGCCGGTGACCGGGCTGGGGTTCTCGAAGTACTGGCCGAGGACCGGCGGCGTCCACCGGCCGCCGATCCAGTGCTCGTAGCGGGGGCGGTACTCGACGATGGATCCGGGCTGTCCGGGGGGCTGGTAGACCGGCATGCTCTGGTGCCTCCTCGCGCTGTCGGGGCGCCGCACCGGCGCGTGGGCCGGGCGGTGCGCCGGGCCGTGCAGGGCGGCCCGGCGGAGGGTACGGACACACACGCGGGTCGGGCGCGCCCCGCTCCGGGGCCGCCCGCCGAGCAGCACCCTAACCGGCGGGCGGTCGGTTCGGCTACGGTCCGTACGGCGCCCGTCCACGGAGGGTGGCGCATTCCGGCCGTCGCGCTTCCGCCGCCGGCCCTCGCCCGCCGGACGCCGGCGGCGGGCGGTTCCGGCGGCGAGGCGCACCGGGAGGGGAGCGGGCGAGTCGCCGTCAGGCCTCCTGGTAGCGGCCGGTGCGGCGCTCCCAGCTCAGGTAGCCGGCCAGCCAGGTGACCAGGCCGTCGGCGTAGCGCTGGGCGACGATCCGCTCGACCCGGGCCAGTCCCAGCTCCCGGTACACGTCGGGCAGCCGCTCGTACAGCTCGCGGCACCGCTCGGCCATCAGCTGGGCCTCGGCCATCACCACCGCGCAGGCCGACTCGGCCGAGCAGTCCCGCTCCCGCTGGACGATCATCACCAGGTTGTTGACGTCGCCGCGCGGGGCCTCCAGCGGGAACGACCGGACGTCGTTGGTGAGGGAGGGGATGTCGGCGGCGAGCTGGCGGATCTGACGCAGCACCGGGTGGTGCAGGACGGCCGGCGGGACCTCGAAGTGGCCGAGCCGCTCGACCATGTCGAAGATGCTCTCCATCGCGGCGGTGCCGCGCCGCAGCACCTGGTAGCCGGCCCGGTCGGGAGGGCGCGGGCTTATCCGGCCGGCCGCCTCGGCGGGGTGACTGGCCAGGTAGTACTCCCAGTTGTACGCGGCGCGCGCCTGCCAGCGGGCCGGCATGCCCTGGACGCTGCGTTCCCAGAGGTCGGCGAACGCGGTCTCCACGGGCGAGTCCCGGTCGGGCCGGGCGCCGTGCAGGACGGCCACCAGCCGGTCGCAGAGGGGGGCGACCTCGGCGGGGCGGCGGCCGAGCGGTCCGTCGAACTGGTCGTCGAACAGGAAGTAGAAGCCCATCAGGTCGGCGGCCAGGGCGAGTTCGTCCGGCCCGGCGTCGGGGTAGCCGAGGGCGGCGAGGTCGACGACCTCCCAGTGCGCGTAGGACGGGTGGGTCGGGTCGGCCAGCAGCGGGTGGCGGGTGAGCCAGGCGCGGTGCAGTTCGGTGGCGTACGGCCCGTGGGCACTGCGACGGTACGGGAACGGAATCTGAAGTGATGCGTCGTCAGACATCGGACTCCCGGAGCTGCGGAGGGTGGGGGAGGCTAAGGTATTACTGCTGTCGGTGGGGGAGTTGGGGTTGCGCGGCCGGTTGGTGACGGATTGGCACGACATGATCAACTTGGCCTGCGGGCCGTAGAGTATCCGATGCAATGATCCGACGTTAGGGATATAGGGCAATTGCCCTCGGCAAGCTTGCCGAACCCTCGATCTCGGCCCCCGCCTGCGTGAATGCGCTCCACCACACCCCCGGCGGCGCTACTCTCGGCTCCACGAGCAGGGAACGGCGAGGCGGAGGCGCGACGGTGACCGAGCGGCACAGCGAATTCCGAGCGGAGGCGACGACCGGCGCGCGGGAGGCGGAAGGCGCCCCCAACCGGGTCAGGTTGCGCGACCGCGACGCCGAACTCCGCTCCGCCGAGGCGGCGGTGGACAAGCTCTGCCGCGACTTCGCGGCCGGCGGCACCGAGATCGGCGAACTCCTCACCTTCTCCGGCCGGCCCGGCATCGGCAAGACCAGCCTGCTGCACGAGGTCCGCCGGATCGCCAAGCTGCGCCCCAACGCCACCGTGCTCTTCGCCCGTGGCGGCGAGCGCCAGTTCAACGAGCCCTACCACGTGCTGCGCCAGCTCCTCCAGCCGGTGCTGGGCGGCCTCGCCGCCGGCGAGTTCCGCCAGGTGATGGGTACCTGGGAGGAGGTCGTCGGACCGGCCATGGGCCTCAAGCAGCCCAGGAAGGGCGCCCGCCGCCTCGACCCGCAGGGTGTCCGGGACGGCCTGGACTTCGTCCTCACCCAGCTGGCCCCGCGCCGTGCCCCGCTGGTGATGCTCGTCGACGACCTGCACTGGGCCGACCTCGAATCCCTCAGCTGGCTGGCGCAGTTCGCCGTCCGGGCGCGCGAACTTCCGGTGCTGCTGGTGTTCGCCTACCGCGACGACACCGCCGACTGGCAACAGGAGTCCCAGGACCACCACCGCGCCGTCGCCTCGCTGGCCACCCGCCGGCACGAGCTGAGCCGGCTCTCGCTGGTCGCCGTCACCGACATCATCCGCGCCGAACTGGGCGACCGGGCCGAGGACGCCTTCTGCTACGAGTTCTGGAACGTCGTCAACGGCAATCCGTTCGAGGCCGTCGCCCTGCTCGACCAGGTCCGCGACCAGGAGCTCGACCCGGTCGAGGAGAACTCGCTCCAGCTCCGCGAACTCGCCGTCGACGCCACCGGGATGACCCTCAAGTCCTGGCTGGACCGGCTCGGCGCCGCCACCCTGCGGTTCGCCTGGGCCGCCGCGATGCTCGGCACCGACATCCGGCCCGACCTCGCCACCCGGATCTCCGCCCAGTCCACCGAGGGCGCCCGCGAGTCCGTCAAGGAACTGCGCAAGCAGCGCGTCCTGACCGTCACGCCGAACGGCAACCTCGAGTTCGTCCACCCGCTGATCGCCAGCTCGATCTACAACACCATGCCCGAGGCCACCCGCACCGGCATGCACGGCGTGGCCGCCGCCGAGATCGAGAACGCCGGGCTCGGCCTGCTCGCCGCCTCCCGCCACCTGGTGGAGACCTTCGCGGGCGAGGGCGACGACCGCACCGTGCGCAAGCTCCGCCGGGCCGCCTCCGAACACCTGCTGATCGGCGCGCCCGAGGCCGCCCAGCGCTGCCTGCACCGCGCGCTCGCCGAACCGCCGGACGACCAGGACCGCGCCGAGGTGCTCTACGAGCTGGGCTGCTCGGCGCTGCTGACCGACCCGGTCGCCACCGTCAACCAGCTGAAGCTCGCGCTCGACCCGGAAGAGGGACCGCTGCGCCCCTCGCTCCGGGTGGACGCCACGTTCCGGCTCTCCTAGGTGCTGGCGCACAGCGGCGAGCTGCGTCAGGCCGCCCTGGTCTGCCAGCAGGAGGCCGAGCACACCTACGGGGACCCGGCGGGCCGGCTGCGGCTGGAGGCCGCGTCGTTCATGTGGCACGCCTTCCGGAAGTCCGAGGAGAACGGGCCGGCCCGCTCCGCCCGGCTGGGCGACCTGTGCGACAGCCTCACCGGGCGCGAGGCCGCCGACCGGGCGGTGCTGGCGCTGCGAGCCTGGGACCTCACCCTGAGCGGCGCGCCCTCGGCCGAGGTGCTGCGGCACGCGGACGACGTGCTGGATAACGGACGGCTGCCGAAGGGGCTCGGCTGGACCGACAACATCTGGGGCTTCGAGCTGCCCGCCACGCTCGGCCTCTCCTACACCTACAACGACCGGATCGCCCAGGCCGAGCGGCTGTTCTCGGACGCCATCGTCCAGTTCGAGGTGGCGGGCTGGTCCGGCGCCCACCGGGGCTTCGCCTACTTCCTGATGGGCCTGGCCCGGTTCCGGCGCGGTCTGCTGGCCGAGGCCGAGGACTTCCTGCGCCGCGCGCTGCGGCTCTCCGAGCGGATCGGCTCCAAGCTGCCGCTGGCCTGGGACGCGGTCGGCGTACTGATCGACACCCTGATCGCCCGCGGCCGCAGCCAGGAGGCCTGGGAACTCGCCCTCGACTTCGGCTTCCACCCGCCGTACCACGCGACCGCGATGGTGCTGCCGGACGCCGCCTCGCTGTACGGCAAGCTGCTGCTCGCCGTCGGGCGGCCCGCCGGTGCGGCGGCGGCGCTCACCGAGGCCGGCGCGCAGCTGGACATCAGGGGCTGGCACAACACCGTCTGGGCGCCCTGGGCGGCGCACCTGGCCATCGCGCTCGCCGAGGACGAGCCCGAGCGGGCCCGCGACTACGCCCGCCGCTCGGTCGCCGACGCGGAGCGGTTCGGCACCGCCTCGGCGATCGGGACGGCGCTGCGGCTGTACGCCCAGATCGAGGACGGCCAGCAGGCGGTCGAGCTGCTGGAGCGGGCGGTGGCGCACCTCGGCCAGTCGCCGGCCGGTTACGAGCACGCCGTGGCGCTGGTCGACCTCGGTGCCGCGCTGCGCCGGGTCGGCCGGCTGGAGGACGCCCAGGAGTACCTGTACCAGGGCATCGAGCTGGCCCAGCACTGCGCCGCGGACGGGCTGGTCGACCGGGCCCGGCGCGAGCTGGCCAACTACGGTCTGCGGCCGAACCGGCTGGGCGACGTGCGGGAGACACTCAGCCAGCCCGAGTGGGACGTCGCCGAGCTGGCCGTCCGGGGTGTGTCGCCGCAGCGGATCGCCGACCGGCTGGCGCTGCCGCTCAGTCTGGTGAACCGGCGGCTGGCCGCGGTCTACCGCAAGGCGGGCAGCGGGCCCGACGGTCTGGCCGCGGCTCTCGGCCTGGTGCCGGAGCAGCGGACGGTCGAGCCGTGGACCCCGGAGCCGCGCGACGGCTCGGACCCGGCGGAGCCCCCGGCACTTCCGGAGCCGTCGGCGCTCCCGGAGCTCCGGGCGGGGCCGGAGCTTCCCGAGCGGTAAGAGCGGTCGGAGCGGCACGAGCGGTCGGAACGGCCCGACCGGTTCTGACGGTTCCCGGCCGGGTGTCGACCGCTTCCGACGGTTCCCGGCCGGGTGTCGACCGCTTCCGACGGTTCCCGGCCGGGTGTCGACCGCTTCCGACGGTTCCCGGCCGGGACGGATCGGGCCCTGACGGCCCCGACGGCCCCGACGGCCCCGACGGCCCTGGAACGCCGGGCGCCGACCCGGCGGCGCGCGCGGACCCGATGAGCGCCCTGCCAACCCCGGGGCTGACTAGGCTTGATGCCGACCCGGGCCGGTACGGAGTCCGGGCGGTACCCCGGTCAAGGGTGGGCACGCACCCCGTGGCCCGCCAGTGAGGAGCAGGCCATGGCGACGCCCCCGGCGAACGGGTCGCGGACCACCAGCGTGCGGCGCGAGCCCCTGGACCCCTCGGGCGCGGGCTCCGCGATCGAGCGGTGGACGCTGCGGGCCGGCCCGTACGAGGCGAGCGTGCTCACCCTCGGCGCCACCCTGCACACCCTGGTCGGCCCCGACCGGGAGGGCCGCCCCGCCCAGGTGCTGCTCTCCAGCGACCGGATCGCCGACATCCTCGGCCCGGCCCGGCACTACGGCACCGTGGTCGGCCGGTACGCCAACCGGATCGCCGACAGCCGGGTCGGCCTCGACGGCGAGGAGCACCCGCTCGCCCCGACCGGTGGCGGGGTCACCCTGCACGGCGGCCCGGACGGCTTCGCCAACCGGATGTGGGCGGCCGAGGAGCTGCCCGGCGGCGTCCGGCTGCGGCTGCACAGCCCGGACGGCGACCAGGGCTTCCCCGGCGCGCTGGACGTCACCGTCGACTACACCCTCGACGCCGCCGGTGAGCTGGCGATCCGCTACCACGCGGTGACCGCCGCGCCGACCGTGGTCAACCTCACCAACCACGCCTACTTCAACCTGGGCGGCGAGGGCTCCGGGGACGTCCTCGGCCATCTGCTCACCCTGGACGCCGACGGGTACACCCCCGCCGACGCGCGGCAGATCCCGTACGGGCGGATCGAACCGGTGGCCGGCACGCCCTTCGACTTCACCTCCGCCCGGCCGATCGGCAAGTCCGTGCACGACGAGCACCCACAGCTGACCGGCACGGGCGGCTACGACCACAACTGGGTGCTGCGCCCCCGCCCGGCGGACGGCGCCCCGGCCCGGGCCGCGCGGCTGGAGGACCCGGTCAGCGGGCGGACCCTGGAGGTGCTGACCACCGAGCCGGGGATCCAGGTCTACACGGCCAACGGCTTCCGCGGCGCGGTCAGCGGCGCGAGCGGGGTGCCGTACGGGCCGTTCTCCGGGGTCGCGCTGGAGACCCAGCACTTCCCGGACTCCCCGCACCACCCGGACTTCCCGAGCACCGTGCTGCGGCCGGGCGAGGAGTTCCGTTCGACCACGGTGTTCCGGCTCGGCACCGCGGACTGACGGGGGGCTGACGGGGGCGCTGCAAGCGCCTTTCACCACGGAGGGTGGCCCCGGCGGCGACTGTCGACCGGGGCGAACCGGACAAAGCGCCACAACTTCCTTGCCTGTCAACTACCGTGCGGCAACGTGAAGGACACGCGGGTGTAACGATCGCGGCTTCTTGCAGAAACTTGCTGCAAGGGGTTTCCGCGACTGTTGCCCCGCTGTTAACTTCCTTCCGAGCCCGGCGGCAGCAACGGTGCGGTCGGCGCGAGGCAAGGCAGCCATTATGCGCCTGTCTCCCACTATTTCGGGCACCCCCACCCTCCAAGGAGTTCTCATGCGGCGTGGCATCGCGGCCTCTGCCCTCGTTGTGGCCCTCGCGGTCTCGATGGCTGCCTGTGGCAGCAGCGGCTCCAGCTCGGACGGCAAGGCCGACGGGCCGGTCACTCTCACCTACTGGGACACCTCGAACGCCACCAACGAGGCGCCGAACTACCAGGAGCTCGTCAAGAAGTTCGAGGCGGCCAACCCGAACGTCAAGGTCGACTTCGTCAACGTGCCGTTCGACCAGGCGCAGAACAAGCTCCAGACCGCCATGGGGGCCAAGGGCGCTCCGGACGTGTTCCGCTCCGAGGTCGGCTGGACCGCCGCCTTCGCCAAGGCCGGCTACCTGGAGCCGCTGGACGGCACCCCGGCCGCCGCCGACTCCGCCAAGTTCCAGCCCAGCCTGATCCAGCAGGCCACCTACCAGGGCAAGCTCTACGGCGTGCCGCTGGTCACCGACACCCTCGGCCTGCTGTACAACAAGGAGATCTTCGCCAAGGCCGGCATCACCGCCGCCCCCACCACCTGGGACGAGCTGAAGACCGTCGCCGCCACGGTGAAGGACAAGGCCGGCGTGGACGGCTTCTGGCTGAAGGCCGCCGACGGCTACTACGCGATGCCGTTCCTGTTCGGCGAGGGCACCGACACCGTCGACGCCAAGGGCAAGAAGATCACCGTCGCCGGTCCCGAGGCCGTCAAGGCGATCGAGACCTACAAGTCGCTGTTCACCGCGCCCGGCACCGCCAAGGCCGACGTCACCACCGACGCCTACGCGCACATGATGGACGCCTTCAACAGCGGCAAGGTCGCGGCGATCGTCCAGGGTCCCTGGGAGATCACCAACATCTACAAGGGCTCGGCCTTCGCCGACAAGGCCAACCTCGGCATCGCCCCCGTCCCGGGCGGCTCGGCCGGCAAGGGCGGCGCCCCGACCGGCGGCCACAACATCTCCGTCTACGCCGGTGCCGACCAGGCCCACAAGGCCGCCGCCGAGAAGTTCGCCGCCTACATGACCTCGGCCGAGAGCCAGGCGTTCATCGCGCAGAAGAACTCCACCCTGCCGACCCGCGACGACGCCTTCACCCCCGAGGTCAAGGCCGACCCCGGTATCGCCGGCTTCCAGTCGGTGCTGTCGAGCGCCAAGCCGCGCCCCGAACTGCCCGAGTACAGCTCGCTGTTCGCCTCGCTGGGCACCAACCTCGGCAAGGTCGTCCAGGGCACCTCGACCCAGGACGGTCTGAACACCGTCGCCACCGACTACGCCAAGCTCCTCCCGGGCTTCACCAAGTAGTCGATCCACCGCAGCCGTCCGGCCCGCCGACCCCCGGCGGGCCGGGCGGCCGGACCCGTAGCAGCAGTCGCCGAAGCGAGGCGGCGGACCTCCCCGAGAAGGTGTCGAAAATGTCAGTCGCCGTGCAGGGCGCCACCGGCCAGGGCAGCCGGCAGCGCGATCCGCGTCCGGGCCTGATGGAGCGCCTCAAGCGCTCGTACGCCAAGCACTGGTACGCCTACGCGATGATCGCACCGGTCGTGCTCGTCCTCGGCGTCCTGGTGCTCTACCCGCTCGCCGAGGGACTCTGGCTCACCCTCACCGACGCCAACAGCCTCAACGCGGCCAGGAAGATCGGCGTCAACGAGATCCCGGCGACCTACCGGTTCGTCGGCCTCGACAACTACGCCGACATCCTCTGGGGTCCCGGCTCCTACGACCGGTTCTGGTCGCACTTCGTCTGGACCATCTCCTGGACCGCCCTCTGCGTCGGTCTGCACTACACCATCGGCCTCGGCCTCGCCCTGCTGCTCAACCAGAAGCTCCGCGGCCGCGCCGTCTACCGGATGCTGCTCATCCTGCCCTGGGCCGTGCCGACCTTCGTCACCGTCTTCTCGTGGCGGCTGATGCTCGCCGACGGCGGCGCCGTCAACGGCCTGCTCTCCGCGCTGCACCTGCCCGAGCCCGGCTGGCTGGACGACCCGCTCGCCCAGAAGGCCGCCGCCGTCCTGGTCAACACCTGGGTCGGCGTGCCGTTCATGATGATCTCGCTGCTCGGCGGGCTCCAGTCGATCCCGGCCGAGCTGTACGAGGCCGCCGAGATGGACGGCGCCACCGCCTGGCAGCGGTTCCGCCACGTCACCCTGCCCGGGCTGCGCACCGTCTCCTCGACCGTCGTCCTGCTCGGGGTGATCTGGACGTTCAACCAGTTCGCCGTGATCTTCCTGCTGTTCGGCGCCAACGGTGCGCCGGACGCCCAGCTGCTGGTCACCTGGGCCTACCGGCTCGGCTTCGGCCAGCAGCCCCGGGACTACGCGCAGTCCGCCGCCTACGGCGTGATCCTGCTCTCCATCCTGATCGTCTTCACCGGCTTCTACCGCCGCTGGCTCGCCCGCAACGAGCGCGCGAACGGCTGACCCGGCGACCGCACGACCACGAAGGAGGCACCCCGATGAGCACCACCACCGACCGACCCACCCCCGCGCCGCAGCCCGTACCGCGGTCCCCGCCGCCCGGCCCGCCAAGATCCGGGGCCGGGGCGAGAGCGGCCCGCTCGCCAAGACCCTGATGCACGGCGCGCTGGTCCTGGCCAGCCTGGTCGCCCTGTTCCCGGTGGCGTGGATCCTCTACGTCTCGCTCGGCCCGGACAAGACCGACTACCTGCACCCCGGCGCGATCCTCGACAAGATCACCTTCTCCAACTACCGCACGGTGCTGTTCGACACCGACTTCACGACCTGGTTCGGCAACGCCTTCCTGGTCTCCGGCGTCACCACCGTGTTCGGCGTGATGATCGCCGCCTCCACCGGCTACGCGGTCTCCCGGATGCGCTTCCCCGGGCACCGGCCGCTGATGTGGTCGCTGCTGGTCACCCAGATGTTCCCGATCGCGGTGCTGATCGTGCCGATGTACACGATTCTCTCCCGGCTCGGCCTGCTGGACAGCTACCTCGGCCTGATCCTGGTCTACTCGACCACCACCGTGCCCTACTGCGGCTGGCTGCTGAAGGGCTACTTCGACACCATCCCGGTCGAGATCGACGAGGCCGGCCGGGTCGACGGGCTCTCCCCGTTCGGCACCTTCTGGCGGCTGGTGCTGCCGCTCGCCCGCCCGGGCCTGGCCGTCGCCGCCTTCTACTCCTTCCTCACCGCCTGGGCCGAGGTCGCCTTCGCCTCCACCTTCATGCTCAGCTCCGACAAGTACACGCTGGCCGTGGGCCTGCAGACCTTCGTCAGCGAGCACGACGCCCAGTGGAACCTGATGGCCGCCACCGCGGTGCTGATCGCGATCCCCTCCTCGGTCCTCTTCTACCTGGTGCAGCGTCACCTGGTGACCGGGCTGACCGCCGGGGCCTCGAAGTCCTGACCGGCCGACGCCCCCACGTACCGACCGCTCCGCCTCCTAGTCCCAAGGGATACCGTCCATGACCCAGAACCTGGCCGACACCTCCCGGCCCGCCGCCGACGCCACCGCTCACGAGGCGGGTGCCGGCGCGGACAGAGGCTGGTGGCGGGACGCGGTCATCTACCAGGTGTACCCGCGCAGTTTCGCCGACTCCAACGGCGACGGCATGGGCGACCTGCCCGGCATCCGCAGCCGTCTGCCCTACCTGCGCGACCTCGGCGTGGACGCCGTCTGGCTCTCGCCGTTCTACGCCTCCCCGCAGGCCGACGCCGGCTACGACGTGGCCGACTACCGGGCGGTGGACCCGATGTTCGGCACCCTGCTGGACGCCGACGCGCTGATCCGCGACGCCCACGCGCTGGGCCTGCGGATCATCGTGGACCTCGTCCCGAACCACTCCTCCGACCAGCACGAGTGGTTCCAGCGCGCCCTGCGCGAGGGGCCCGGCTCCCCGCTGCGCGAGCGCTACCACTTCCGCCCCGGCAAGGGCGAGAACGGCGAACTGCCGCCCAACGACTGGGAGTCCATCTTCGGCGGCCCGGCCTGGACCCGCACCGAGAACCCGGACGGCACCCCGGGCGACTGGTACCTGCACCTGTTCGCCCCCGAGCAGCCGGACTTCGACTGGGACAGTCCGGCCGTCGCCGACGAGTTCCGCTCGATCCTGCGGTTCTGGCTGGACATGGGCGTCGACGGCTTCCGGATCGACGTCGCCCACGGCCTGGTCAAGGCCCCCGGCCTGCCCGACCTCGGCGGCGGCGACCAGCTCAAGCTGCTCGGCAACGACGTCATGCCGTTCTTCGACCAGGACGGCGTGCACGAGATCTACCGCAGCTGGCGCAGGATCCTCGACGAGTACCCGGGGCAGCGGATCGGCGTCGCCGAGGCCTGGACCCCGACCGTCGAGCGCACCGCCAACTACGTCCGCCCCGACGAGCTGCACCAGGCCTTCAACTTCCAGTACCTGGGCACCTCCTGGGACGCCGCCGAGCTGCGCGCGGTGATCGACCTCTCGCTCGACTCGATGCGCCCGGTCGACGCCCCCACCACCTGGGTGCTGTCCAACCACGACGTCACCCGGCACGCCACCCGGTTCGCCAACCCGCCCGGACTCGGCACCCAGATCCGCACCCCCGGCGACCGCGCGCTCGGCCTGCGCCGCGCCCGCGCCGCGACCCTGCTGATGCTCGCCCTGCCCGGATCCGCCTACGTCTACCAGGGCGAGGAGCTCGGCCTGCCGGACGTCACCGACCTGCCCGACGAGGTCCGCCAGGACCCGTCGTTCTTCCGCCAGGCCGGCCAGGACGGCTACCGCGACGGCTGCCGGGTCCCGATCCCGTGGTCCGGCGCCGAGGCCCCGTACGGCTTCGGCCCGGACGCCGGCGGCCCGTCCTGGCTGCCGCAGCCCGCCGAGTGGGCCGCGCTCAGCGTCGAGGCGCAGACCGGCGACCCGACCTCCACCCTGGAGCTGTACCGCTCCGCGCTGGCCCTGCGCCGGAACACCGCCGACCTCGGCGGCGGCCGGGAGGTCGAGTGGCTGGAGAGCCCGGAGGGCACCCTGGTGTTCCGCCGCGGCTCCTTCGTCTGCACCGTCAACACCACCGGCGCCCCGGTCGCGATACCGGCGCCCGGCCGGCTGCTGCTGACCTCCGCCGGCGCCGACCCCCTGGTCGTCGACGGCGAGGCGGTGCTGGCCGCGGACAGCACCGACTGGTGGGCGGTCTGACGTGGTTGCAATAGGCTCTGGGACCGTGACTACGGCGCGACTCTCAGACATCGCGGCGCAGGCGGGGGTCAGTGAGGCCACCGTCTCCCGCGTGCTCAACGGCAAGGCGAACGTCTCCGCCGCCACCCGGCAGACCGTGCTGGCGGCGCTGGACGTGCTCGGCTACGAGCGGCCGACCCGGCTGCGCCAGCGCAGTGCCGGGCTGATCGGGCTGATCACCCCGGAACTGAGCAACCCGATCTTCCCGGCGCTGGCCCAGGTGATCGAGCAGGCGCTGAGCCGGCACGGCTACACACCGGTGCTCTGCACCCAGACCCCGGGCGGCTCCACCGAGGACGAACTGGTCGAGATGCTGGTCGACCGGGGCGTGGCGGGCATCGTCTTCGTCTCCGGACTGCACGCCGACAGCACCGCCGACCACGACCGCTACGCCCGGCTGGCCGGGCGCGGCGTGCCGTTCGTGCTGATCAACGGCTACAGCGAGAAGATCGACGCGCCGTTCATCTCGCCGGACGACCGGGCCGCGATGTGGATGGCCGTCCAGCACCTGGCCGAACTCGGCCACGAGCGGATCGGACTGGCCGTCGGGCAGCGCCGGTACGTGCCGGTGCTGCGCAAGATCGAGGGCTTCACGGCGGCCCTGCGGGAGGTGCTCGGGCACACCCCGGAGGAGGCCGAGGAGCTCGTCCGGCACACGCTGTTCAGCGTCGAGGGCGGGCACGCGGCGGCCGGGGCGCTGCTGGACAAGGGCTGCACGGCGATCGTCTGCGGCAGCGACATGATGGCGCTGGGCGCGATCCGGGCGGTCCGTCAGCGGGGCCTGGCGGTGCCGCAGGACGTCTCGGTGGTCGGCTTCGACGACTCGCCGCTGATAGCTTTCACCGAGCCGCCGCTGACCACCGTGCGCCAGCCGGTGGAGGCGATGGCCACCGCCGCCGTGGACGCCCTGCTGGAGGAGGTCGGCGGGAACGCCGCCCAGCGCGGGGAGTTCATGTTCCAGCCGGAGCTGGTGATGCGCGGCTCGACCGGGGGCCGCGCACGCTGAGGAGACACCACGAGGGGCCCGGGAGCAACAGCTCCCGGGCCCCTCGGCGTTCCGCTCAGCCCTCCTGGACGGTGGGCCGGTCCTGGCTCACCCGGTGCCCGTCGGCGGCGTCGCCGGTACGGGCCCCGGTGCGCCGGCCCCGCTCCAGGAAGTCACGGAGGATCAGTTCGACGGCGTCCTGCGGGCTCTTGGTGCCGGACAGCATCATCGCGTCGATGGCGAGATTGGCGTCGAGCGTGACGGTGACCTGGGCCATGGTGACTCCTCCTCGGGTGCAGAGCAGCAGCATGCCCGCCGGGGCGCGTCCCTGACCATGGCTGTCCGGGAACCGTGACCGCGCCGGTGCCGTGCGCGGGCACGCCCCGGCCCCGGGGAGAGGAGCGACGACTCCCCCGGGGCCGGGGCGCACTGCCGGATCAGACCCGGCCGGCGAAGTCCGGCGCCCAGTTGGCGACGGTCTGGACCCGCACGCCCGAGCTCGGGTTGGCGGCCTCGACGTACTTGCCGTCGCCGATGTAGAGGGCGACGTGGTAGACACCGGAGTCCTGGCCGTTGTTGGACCAGAACAGCAGGTCGCCCGCCTTGAGCGAGTCCAGCGAGACGTGCGTGGACGCGGCGGCCTGGTCGGCGGCGACGCGCGGGACGGAGACGCCCGCGGCGCGCAGCGCGGCCTGGGTCAGGCCGGAGCAGTCCCAGCCGCCGTTGCCGGTGCCGCCGTAGACGTAGGCCTGGCCGACCTTCGACTGGGCGAAGGAGACGGCGGCGGCCATGCTGCCGGTGGCGGCCGGGGCGGGGGCCGGGGTCTCGGCCTTCGCGGCCGGCTGGGCGGCGGGCTTGGCAGCGGTCCCGGAGCCGTTCTGCGCGTCCTTGGCGCGGTTGAACCAGTCGAAGCCCTGGCCGGACCGGTCGGCGGCCGGGGCCTTCGCCTCGGCGCGGTCGCCGAGGGTCAGGTGCTGGCCCGGGTAGATGCTGTGCGGGCCCTCGGACAGGGTGGCGCGGTTGAGCTCGTACAGCCGCTCCCAGCCGCCCTGGACGTTGTTCTTGTCGGCGATGGAGGACAGCCAGTCGCCGGCGACCACGGTGTAGTCCGCGGAGGCCTCCTGGCCCGCCTGGCGGTGCCACTCCTGCCAGTCCTGGGCGCCGGTGCGCTGCTGGGCGGCGTCGTCGGCGGCCGGGGCCGGGTTCGCGGGCTTGGCGGCCGGCTTCTCGGCGGGCTTGGCGGCCGGGGCCGGGGTCTTGGCGGCCGGTGCGGCGGTGGCCGAGGTGTCCACGGCGGCGGGGGTGCCGCCCTTGGTCAGACCGGCCTGGACCGAGCAGACCGGCCAGGCGCCGGGGCCCTGCACGGCGAGCACCTTCTCGGCGATCGCGATCTGCTGGTCCTTGGTGGCGAGGTCGGCGCGGGCGGCGAAGGAGGTACCGCCGAACTCGGCCCAGGTGGAGTTGGTGAACTGGAGGCCGCCGTAGAAGCCGTTGCCGGTGTTGATGCTCCAGTTGCCGGTGCTCTCGCACTGGGCGACCTTGTCCCAGGTGGCGACGGAGGCGGCCGAGGCCGTGCCGGCGGTGAGGCAGGGGACGGTGAGGCCGATGCCCGCGACGCCGAGGGCGGCGATCGCGCGACGGGTGCGGCCGGACAGACGGGTGCCGTTGGTGGGCAGCATGAAGACGTGGTCCTCTCCCACGCCTGCGAGGTGAGCTGTCGGATTCGGGCCGGAGTAGCCCGGCCGCGCTGTGGACGCGGCTTCACCCCTAGCCCGGGTCCGGTCCGTGGACCGGTCCTGGGCGAACTACCTGTGGTTCCCCCGCTCCTGCCGTGATGCATTGCGCTGCCAGCACGCCCGACGGCAGGACTCGGCGTCGCGGACGGGCTGGGTCCGTGTGGCCACGAACGGGGAGCACGTTAAGCAGAGGCGGCTTCAAACCGCAAACATGTGTGATGACCGTCACAGTTTGCGAAAGCC
This sequence comes from Streptomyces sp. TLI_053, assembly GCF_900105395.1. Taxonomy (NCBI): domain Bacteria; kingdom Bacillati; phylum Actinomycetota; class Actinomycetes; order Kitasatosporales; family Streptomycetaceae; genus Streptomyces; species Streptomyces sp. TLI_053. The sequence continues at coordinate 2,144,046 of NZ_LT629775.1, read as the reverse complement.
GTGCTGAACCGCTGTCCTTCATGATCAGAAATGACCGATTTCCGGCAACGCCCGTCATGGCCAACACAACTGCCTATGCTTCAGAGCGTCGGCACCATGCCGACGCCGACGCAGCCGCCCGGGGGGAGGGCTACGCACCGATGGGCATCGACGAGGAGCCGGACGCCGCCCGTCCGGCCGCCAGGTCACGTGGAGCGCACCGCAGGGCAAAACATCGCAGAGCGGACATCCCGCCCGAACCACCCCGAACTCCCGTAAGTCGCCGCGCTTTACTGCGCTGGCTGGCCGTCGGCACCGCCTTCGCGGCGATCAGCGGCGAGGAGGTCCTGCGCCGCTCCCTGACCGGCGAGACCCGGTTGGTGACCCCGGCCGCCGTCGTCGGCACCGACCCGCCCGGGGCGGCCGCCCCGATGGGCCAGGACGGCGGCCACGGCGCCGCCTCGCCGGGCGCCGGCGCCGCCCCGGGCACCGGGCCCCCCGAGCAGCCCGCCCCCGCGCCCACCGTCGACCAGGGCGGCCGCCGCTGGTCCGACCGGGCCGGCTGGGGCGGTGGTCCGCCCGGACCGCGCAGTGCCGTCCGGATCACCGACAAGGTCCTGCTCGACACCGACGCCGAGGTCGGCTCCCTGCTGGTCGAGCCGGGCGGCAGCCTCACCTTCGCCGCCGACCGCACCCTCACCCTCGCCGCCGCGGGCAACGTCGAGATCCGCGGCACGCTCGCCCTCGCCCCCGACGGCGACCGGGTCCACACCCTCCGCTTCCCCGCCGTCGACGAGAAGCGCTTCCAGGGTGACGGTATGAAAGTGGTGGACACCGACGTCGGCCTCTGGGTCACCGGCGCCGGCTACCTGCGGCTCGACGGCGCCGCCAAGACCGCCTGGGTCCGCGCCGAGCGCGAGCTCAGGGCCGGCGACACCGTCGTCAACCTGGCCGCTCCGCCCGCGGGCTGGCTCCCCGGCGACGAACTGGCCGTCACCCCGACCGGTCCGCCGGACCAGGACGGCTTCGCCGCCGCCTACGACCTGGTCACCGTCCGGTCCGTCAGCGGAACCACCGTCACCCTCACCACCCCGCTCAAGTACCCGCACCCCAGGGTGGCCGCCGGAGGGGGCGTCACCGTCGGCGCCGAACTGCTCAACCTCACCCGCAGCGTCCGGGTCGAGGGCAGCGCCGGGGGCCGCGCCCACGTCCACCTCACCAGCACCCGCCGGGCCGACGTCCGGCACACCGCGCTGCGCTGGGTCGGGCCGCGCGCCGACACCAAGGAGACCTGGCGGGGCCCCAACGGCACCGCGCCCGTCACCGCGCCGGTGCTCGGCCGGTACGGGCTGCACTTCCACCGGCTCGGCGACGCCTCCCGGGGCACCGTGGTCGAGGGCGTGGTCGTCCGCGACGCGGGCAGCCACGCGTTCGTGCCGCACGCCAGCCACGGCATCACCTTCCGCGGCTGCGTCAGCCACGAGACCTGGGAGGACGCCTACTGGTGGGACGGCCCGCTGGACACCCGCACTCCCCAGCAGCCCTCCGACGACATCGTCTACGAGTCCTGCGTCGCCTCCCGCACCCTGCTCGAACCCAACCCCCGGGCGTACCGGCTGACCGGCTTCAACCTCGGCGCGGGCACCGGGGGCAAGGCCGTGGACTGCGTCGCCGTCGGCGTGCAGGGCGCCACCGGCGCCTCCGGCTTCGAGTGGCCGGAGAACAGCGAGGGCGTCTGGACCTTCCAGCGCTGCCTGGCCCACAACAACCTGCAGGACGGCATCTTCGTCTGGCTCAACGCGCAGCGGCACCACGTGGTCACCGAGTTCGCCGCCTACCACAACGGCGGCTGGGGCATCGAGCACGGCGCCTACCTCAACGACTTCGACTACACCGCGAGCGTGCTGTACGGCAACGCGGGCGGGGGAGTGGCGCTGCACGCGCTCGGCCGGGACCGGGGCAGCACCTTCGACGGGCTGCTGATCGACGCCGCCGGGCGCAGCGACTTCGCGGTCTCCACCGCCCGGCACGAACTCGCCGGGGAGTCGGTCACCTTCAGCCGCAGCCGGTTCACCGGCTACCGCAGGGCCGGGATCGCCTTCCGGGCCGGGGCCGACGGAAAACCGGACGACGTGCTGGTGCTGGACTGCGAGTTCGGCGGCAACGAGCTCTGGCTGGACCCGGAGGCCGGGGCGCCCAAGAACATCCTGCTGCGCCGGGCCGGAACGACCGAGGTGCTCCAGGTCCGCCGGGCGGGCGAGGAGGGCACCGACCGGCCGCAGTGGAACGCGGTCGCCGCGTCGGTTCCGACCCTGGCCGGTCAGTCCCGGCCGGTGCAGGTGCCGGAAATCCGGCTGAAGGACGCGGCCGCGCCCACCACCCGGGTGGGGCGGTGACGGTTCCGCGCCGCCGCCGGGTGCCGTCGGCGGGGACGCGGCGGGCCCGGAACGGAGGTGCCGTTCCGGGCCCGCCCACGCGGTGTCCGCTACTGGGCGGCGTGCCGTCCGGCGCCGCGGGGGCCGGTCTCGTCGGCGTCCTCGGCCTCGTCGGCCCCGAGCTCGGGGGCGACGGCCGGCAGCGCGGCCAGGTAGGTGGAGGCGACCAGCTGGCCCACCGCCTGGTAGGCGCCCAGCGGCGCGGCCGACGGGCAGCCGGACTCCTCGGCGGCCGCGGCGAGCAGCTCGGCGTCCGCCTCGGGGCCGATCACCAGCGGGGCCAGGGCCGGGTTCTGGGCACCCATCTCCTTGAGGTGGGCGACGGCCTCGGCGACCGAGCCGGGGATGTCCAGCGCGGCGGCGACGACCGGGACGGCGAGCCGGGCGGCCAGCAGCATGCCGGTGATGCCGGCCGCGTCGGCCGCGGGCTGTCCACCGACGGTGGTGAGCACCACGCCGTCGGCGGCGGTCGCGATGGCGAACAGGCGGGCGCGGTCGGCCCGGGCCAGGCCGGCCTCGGAGAGGCGGACGTGGACCGCCTCGGCGAGCAGCGGGTGCGGGCCCAGGGTGTCGGTGACCTGGGCGCCGTACTCGGCGGCGAGGGCGTGCAGTTCGGGGAGGAAGTCGTGCGGCCCGGGCACCAGCGGCACCACGACGGGCGTCGGAAGGCCGGCCTCGGCCGCCTCGGTCAGGAGTTCGGCGACGGTGCGCTCGGCCGTGGTCCCGCCGGTCTGCCGGCCGTCGGCGTGCTGGCCCTCGGTCCCGTCGGCCGGCAGGTACCCGGCGGCGGTCAGCACGCCGTTCTGCTCGCTGCGGACGATCGACAGCAGCTCCTCGACCACGGACCTGGATTCCGGTCCGGCGGCCGCGGGCACGGCGAGCAGCAGGGCCGGGGAACCGGCCGGGATCTCGGGGCGCTCGGGACGGCGGTGGCGCCCCCGCGCACGGGAGCCTGGAGTGCGGACGGGCAGTGGCGCGCCCGGGATGGCTGCGGTGCTCATGGCGGAGATCGTAGGACATCGGCCCGCCCGGCCCGCATTCGGCTGCCGTACCGGGTGGGACCACCGCTACGAAAACCGGACATAACCGGCCCCCGGGCGGCAGTTGTCCCGGTACCCGCGCAGATGCGGCGGAACGGGGCTTTCGTTGCCGGAGTGGCGCGTGAGATGTCTCACAGCATACGACCGGCCTGACGGAGCGTCACTGAAGTGCGACTCCTGGCGTCGGAAGATCAACATTCAGCGGGGGGTCGCCTACGGGCGGTTAGCGGGAACTTGTCGATTCGGTCGACTATGTCCGCTTATATACCGCCGGGGGGGCTCTTTGTGAAGAGTTCCGGTTCGGTGTCAAAAAGGCCGTGCACCTGCAATGTCCCGTGCTGATGCACGTGCACTGGAGCTATCATCGCGTCAAGTGAGGCGTTGTGCCGGGCCGGTACGGGGCCGGCCCGGTCGTACGGCCGGGGCCGGGGCGCCGAGCTGGACGACCCACTCCGGAGCTCTTCGGGAGATTTCTATGCACGACTCGCACGACACGTACGACACGTACAACGGGATGGCCGCTGCGGACCTCGAAGGCGTGGTCTGGCAGAAGAGCCTGCACAGCAACTCTCAGGGGAACTGCGTCGAATTCGCCGCCCTTCCGGGGGGCGAGGTGGCGATGCGCAACTCGCGCTTCCCGGACGGTCCGGCGCTGATCTACACCCGGGCCGAGATCGCCGCACTGCTGCTGGGGGCCAAGGACGGGGAGTTCGACCACCTGGCGGTCTGACCGGTCGCCGGCTTCACCATCGGGGGGCCGTCGTGGGTGCTGACACCACGACGGCCTTTGTCTTTTCCGGCCTTCTTGCCGGTTCGTCCGCCTCGTCCCGCTCGTCGGGTCCCGAGGATCCCGGGCGGAGGGGTGCCCGCCTTCGCGGTCGGGCCCGTGTTCGCCGGCCGTGCGCCCGGCCGCCGTGCGTTCGGCGGTTCCGTGTCCGGCGGTCCTGCGTTCGGCGCTTCCGTGTTCCTGTGTTCGCCGTCCGGCTCGGTCGCTCTGCCGAGCCGCCGCACGCGGACCGGAGTGACGCGCACCGGAGGGCCGCCACCGCCGGGAGGCTGCCGGTGCCCGCTGCCCGAGGGCCGCCGATCGCCGTTGCCGGGGTGGAGTGGTCGCCGGAGGAAGTGGCCGGCCGCGGTGCGGTGTTCCCGGCGCGGCTGTTCGCGGACGCGGAGTCAGGCCGAGCGCCGGTGCCGTCCGCCGAACTCGGCCAGGGGGGCCGCTCGCAGGTTCTCCTCGGCCTCGAACAGCGCCCAGACGACCTTGCCGCCGCCCAGCGGGTGCCAGCCCCAGGAGCGGCTGAAGGAGTCCACCAGGTGCAGTCCGCGGCCGGACTCGGCCACGAAGTCCGCCTCCCGGGCCACCGGGCCCAGGCTGCTGGGGTCGCTCACCGCGCAGACCACCTGCGGCGCGCGGTGCACCAGGCTTATTCGGATCGGCAGCCTGCCCTCGGGCGTCGGCTGCGTGGGAGAGTCGTGGTCGTCCGTCGTGGTCGGGCACGCGCCGATCGCGTGCCGCAACGCGTTGGTCACCAGCTCCGAGGCCACCAGCGCGACGTCGTCGAAGAGCTCGCCCAGGCCCCAGCGCTGCAGGGCGGTCCTGGCGAAGTCGCGCGCGGTTCTGACGGCTTCGTAGCGGGGAGCGAGCGTACACGTGACCACATGGGGGTCGACTGCCAAAGCCGTTCCGGTGCTCATGAAGAGCTCCTCCCATAAGGGGGCGGACACGGCTGGACCCGCCGGGGTCATGCCGGTCACCTCCGACTCGCTCGGCCGCGCGGCCGCCCCTCGACCAGGCGCGCGCGCACGAGGGCCCGGAGGCGCGGGGGCGCTACCGGGCCGGTGCACGGAATCGCGCGTGGGGTCGACGCGGAGCCCGCGGGATTGCCAGGGATGTGCAGGTGCACGTGCACCATCGTGCTCTGCGCTCACTACAGATGCAAGAGCCGATTCACGTGCAGTCGTTCAAATGGCATATGCAAGCGCCGGATGCACGTGCATCCTGGTGTGCGGAGTGCAGAACTGATAGGAACATCCGTCAGTATCGGCACCGTGAGCGCTCAACTGATGGCAGACTGTGCGCTGTTTGCCCTAGGTGGAGGTTAGGACCGCATGACCACAGTTCAGCCGGGCGGCGGCTCGATGGTCCGCCGGATCCTCCTCGGCTCCCAGCTGCGCCGGCTCCGCGAGACGCGCGGCATCACCCGCGAGGACGCGGGCTACGCGATCCGGGCTTCCGAGTCCAAGATCAGCCGCATGGAACTCGGCCGGGTCAGCTTCAAGGAACGTGACGTCGCCGACCTGCTCAGCCTCTACGGCGTGGACGACGGCCTCGAGCGCGAGGCGCTCCTCGGCCTGGTCCGTGAGGCCAACAAGTCGGGCTGGTGGCACAGCTTCAACGACGTCCTGCCGGGTTGGTTCCAGACCTATGTCGGCCTCGAGGAGGCCGCTGCACTGATCCGCACCTACGAAGTCCAGTTCGTCCCCGGCCTGCTGCAGTCCGAGGAGTACGCACGGGCGGTTTTCGGCCAGAGTCGGCCGGTGATCAGCGAGGAGGAGGTCGAGCGCCGGGTCAGCCTGCGCATGCGTCGTCAGAAGCTGCTCACCGAGGGCGGCAGCCCGCGGCTCTGGGCGGTCATCGACGAGGCCGCGCTGCGCCGTCCGGTCGGCGGCCCCAAGGTGATGCGCGGCCAGGTCCAGTACCTGATCGACGCCGCCGAGCAGGCCAACGTGGTCATCCAGGTCATGCCGTTCCGCTTCGGTGCGCACGCCGGTGAGTCCGGTGCGTTCACCATCCTGCGCTTCCCCGAGCAGGACCTCGCGGACGTGGTGTACCTGGAGCAGCTGACCAGCGCGTTGTACCTGGACAAGCGCGACGACGTCGACGCCTACATCCAGGTCATGGAGCGGCTCTGCGTGGACAGCCTCACGCCCGAGCGCACCATCGACCTGCTGGCCTCGATCCTGAAGGAGCGCTGAGTCCGGACGGGACCGCCGCCCGCGGGGCGCCGGAACCGGACCCGGACGGGCACAGCGGCCGCCGGCCGCCGCGGTTCAGCCGCGGGCCGGCGGCCGTTCCCGTTCCGGCGGGAGCGGCTGCGGCGGGCGGCCCAGGTGCCAGGGCAGGTCGTAGCGCCGGAACAGGTCGGCGCGGATCGGGGCGAGCGGGACCTCCGCTCCGGGCAGCAGCACGCCTATGCAGCCGCCCATCAGCGCGCTGCGCAGGACCGCGTGCTCGGCCGGCGGGTCGGGTGCGCCCCAGTCGCGCAGCAGTCCCTGGAGGATCGCCCCGAGCCGCTGCTGCTCCGGGTCCTGGACGAAGGCGCCGGTGTCCGGGTCCAGGATCAGGGCGAGGTGCGAGCGCATCACCCGCGGGTGGTCCATGGCCAGGCTCAGCACCGCGTCGATGGCCCGGGCCAGCCGGTCCTCGGGGCCGGCGTCCGGCGCCAGCTCGTCCAGGGCGGTGGAGAGCGCCTGGTGCATCATCCGGTGGGTGGCCGACTGCATCAGCAGTCGTTTGCCGTCGAAGTAGTAGGAGAGCAGTCCGCGTGCGAGCCCGGCCCGCTCGGCGATGTCGGTCAGCGTGGTGCCGGCGTATCCGCGCTGGTCGACCAGCTCGACGGTGGCCCGCATGATGCGGCGCCGGGAGCGCTGGCGCATCTCCTCATTGACCGAATCCCCGCGAGGTGCCATCGTGTCTGCTCCGTACGTTCGTTGGCTGGCGGCCAATATACTGGCCGGGCCGGCGACCGAACCCCGGCGGCCGGCATTCGGCCGGGCGGTCCGGGGTCGGCCCGTACGGAGGCGCCGGCCCTACCAACACGGGGGTTTGGTAGAGCCGGCGCCCAGCCCGACGGCGAAGGGTGGATCCGGACGACGCGGAACCTCTGCCGCCGCTCAGCTCTTGCTGAGGATCTCGTCGCGGCGCCCGGCCAGATCCTTCTGGCCTACTGACGGATAATCATAGTCCGGTATCGACAGGGTGATTGCCTTCTTCCGCCGGTCGAGCACGGCACCCGCCACGGCGATCACCAGGCCGACCAGCGCGACCCCGGTGACGAACAGCAGGGCCGGCCGGTAACCGTCCAGCTGCGCCTCGGCGCCGGTGCCGCCGTTGCTGCCGGCGGTGATGATCGCGGTGGCGCCCGCCAGGACCACCGCGGTGCCCACCTGGATCGCGGTGTTCACCAGGCCCGAGGCGAGACCCTGCTCCTCGTCCGCCACCCCGTCGGTGGCGGCGATGTTCACCGAGGGGAACGCGAGCGCGAAGCCGATGCCGAGCAGGACGATCGAGGGCAGCACCAGTACCGGGTACGAGCTGTGCGCGTCCAGCCGCAGGAACAGGGCGAACGCGCCGACCAGGGCCAGCAGGCCGATCGGCAGCAGCCGGCCGGTGCCGAAGCGGTCCACCACCGGGCCCATGAACGGCGCCGAGAGCGCGATCATCGCGCCGGCCGGGAGCAGTCCGAGCGCCATCGTCAGGGCCGACCAGCCGAGCAGGTCCTGCAGGTAGAGGGTGACGACGAACTGGAAGCCGCCGTACGCGCCGGTCATCGCGAAGGCGATCACATTGGCCCGGGCGACCGAGCCGTTGCGGAAGATGCCGAGCCGCACCAGCGGGTGCGCGGTCCGGCTCTCGACCACCAGGAACGCTGCCGCCAGCAGTGCCACGACGGCCAGCGAGCCCAGGGTGCGCAGGCTCAGCCAGCCCGCACCCTGCGCCTCGGTGACGGTGAACACCAGCAGCAGCACCGCGGTGGTGCCGGTGATCGCGCCGAGCACGTCGTAGCGGCCGGTGACCTTCTCCTCGGTCGGGCGGGGGAGCAGCCGGACGGCGAAGACCAGGGCCAGCAGCGCGATCGGGACGGGCATCAGGAAGGTCCAGCGCCAGCCGACGGCCGTCAGCAGGCCGCTGAGCACCAGGCCGAGCGAGAAGCCGCTGGCGCCGCAGGTGGTGTAGATCGACAGCGCCCGGTTGCGGGCCGGGCCCTCGGGGAAGGTCGTGGTGATGATCGACAGGCCGGCCGGCGCGGTGAACGCGGCCGCGACGCCCTTGAGGAAGCGGGCGGCGATCAGCAGGCCGCCGTCGTCGACCAGGCCGCCGAGCAGGGAGGCGGCGGCGAAGACGCCGAGCGCGGTCAGGAAGACCCGGCGGCGGCCGAGCAGGTCGGCGGTGCGGCCGCCGAGCAGCAGCAGGCCGCCGTAGCCGAGTACGTAGCCGGAGACCACCCACTGGAGGGTGGAGGTGGACAGGTGCAGTTCGGAGCCGATCGACGGCAGGGCGATGCCGACCATCGAGATGTCCAGGGCGTCCAGGAAGAGCGCGGCGCAGAGCACGATCAGGGTGCCCCAGAGCCGGGGGGTCCAGTGGGCCCCGGCATGTGACGGATCGTCGGTGGTCGTGGCGGTCGCTGTGGTCATGGCGCAGAACACTACATGCACATGCATCCAATGCAAGTGAATAAGATGTTAACGCATAAGTTGTTGACGCTGTGATACTGTGGCGGCGTGGCTGAACTCGACTCCCCGGAGGAGGCAGGGCTGGTCGCCCAGTGGCGCGACCTGCTCGCCCGGCATGCCCGGACCGCCTGTCTGCTCGACCGCGAGCTGGGCGAGAAGCACGGCCTGGGCATGAGCGAGTTCGAGGTGCTGGAACGCCTCGTCGAAGGCTGCGAGAACGGCGACAAGAGCCTGCGCGTGCAGGAGCTCGCCCCCACCGTGCACCTCAGCCAGAGCGCCCTCTCCCGGCTGATCGGCCGGCTAGAGAAGGCCGGGCTGGTCACCCGGGCGATGTGCGCCGCCGACCGCCGCGGCATCCAGGTCGCGCTCACGGAGGAGGGCCGCCGGCGCTACGCCGAGGCCCGCGAGCTGCACCGCGAGGTGCTGTCGCTCACCCTGGCCGACGAGCCGTAGGCCCTGGCGGCGCCGTTCGGGCGGAATCCGAGCCGGCGTCAAGTGCGCTGCACTGCGGGGGTGGTGGTCGACGCTCCCGGGTGTCTCAGCGCAGCGCGAGCAGCCCGGGGGCGACGGCCAGCAGGACCACCGCGGCGGGCACCGCCAGGGCGGCGAGGGTCAGCCGCAGCCGGTGCGGCACGGAGAGCCTCGGCCGCCCCGCCAGCAGCCGGTCCACCCGCTTCGGGGACTGCGCCTGTCCGGGCGGGCAGGCGCCGAACACCCCGCGCCCCAGATTGATCCCCGCCAGTGCCAGTGCCGTGGTGTGGCGCCCGTGCCGGCGCGCCGCCCGGTCGTCCGCCGCCAACTCCACCAGCTCGCCCACCTGGTCCCGGAAGGCGCGGAACACCCCGACCCCGGGGAATCCGGAGGCGAGTGCCTGCGCGCCCTGGGCCAGCCAGTGGTGCCGGGCCCGCACATGGCCGCGCTCGTGGCTGAGAACCGCCTCCAGCTCGCGGGCGGTGAGCCGGTGGAGGGCGCCGGTGGTGACCACCAGCCGGGAGTCCTGCCCGGGCAGCGACCACGCCTCCGGGCGGACGTTCTCCAGCACCACCAGCCGCTCCCGGCGCGGCCGCGCGCCCAGGCCCGAGGCCGGCTCGATCGACTCCGGCAACGGCGGTGAGAGCTCGGCCAGTTGGGCATGCCGGCGGTCCCGCAGCGCCTTCGCGGTCCGGATCTCCCGGGTCAGCGCGACCACCGTCTGCAGCCCGCCCGCCGCCAGCACCGCCGCGCACAGCCGGCCCCAGCCCTCGGCGTTGTGCAGCCCGTACGCCGCCTCGACGCCGGTCGGCGCGCAGGCGAAGAGCACCGTGCGCAGATCGGGGAGGGCGGCCATCGCGGCGAGCACCAGGCCCAGCGCGCAGCACAGCAGCACCGCCACCACCAGGCACTGCCAGGCCAGCAGCGCCAGGACCGGTTCCCGCTCCACCCAGCGCGCCCGGACCAGCAGCCGGGGGGCGAGGGTGGCGAGCAGCAGTCCGAGCAGCAGCAGGCCGAGCAGGGCCGTCATGGCATGGGCTCCCCGGGGACGCACGGAGCGCGACAGTGCGCTTCCGGTCAACCTATGCGCTGCCGGGGCCGGGTGGAACGGCTTTCGGTCACCCAGTGACCAACGCCACGACACCCGGCGGACGGGGCCGGGTCACGGGGGGCGTGCCGGTGCCGCCGACGCGTTGCGGGGTGGTGACCCGGGGCGGGCTGCGGTGCTGCCGGGCGGCCGTCACATGGTCAGGAGCATGGCGAACATGCCGATGCCCATGGAGAGTCGGCAGGCCCGGGGCAGTCCGGCCGAGGCCACCGCCGCCGTGCTGCCGGAGCCGCTCAGCAGCCGGCTGCCGGACCACAGGGCGTACCCACCGAAGTAGGCGAGCAGGGCGCCGGTCAGCGCGGGCGGGCCGGACGCCGGATGGTGCCCGGTGTGCCCGGGGGCGGCGGTCATCACCAGCGCCATGTAGGTCATCGCCAGGGCCCCGACCGCGTGGTGCAGCCGGTGCGCCCGCCGGTCGGGCCGGCGGGCGGCCGCCAGCACCAGTAGCACCGTCGGCGGACCGTACACCCAGGCCCACACCTCGCCCGGAACGGCCGTGCCGGCGATCGCCATGGCGGCCATGCCGAAGCCCATCAGCCCCTCGGCGAGGTCGGCCTCGTGGGCGTGCAGTCGGCCGGGGCCGGTGACGGCCGGGGGCGCCGCGGGCGTGCACGGGGTCCGGCGGAGCCGGGAGAGGCAGTACCCGCCGGAGGCCGCGGTGAGGACGGCCAGCAGCCAGCTGACCAGGTGTGGACCGTGCAACGGCGGCCTCCAGGGCGGCGCGGACGGGCGTAGCGTCCACGATCACCGCTCGCCGCCGTGCGCAGCAGGGCGCGCGCAGGGCGCACGGTTGTGCTCCCCGTGGTGCGACCGGGCGTCGGGCGCCGCCCGGGCCGGGCGGACGCGCGGCGGTCCACGCCCGGGCCGGGCGGGCCCGCGTCAGCCGGCGAGCCGGCCCGAGGCGATCACCCGGCTCAGGAAGCGCCGGGTCCGCTCCTCCGTGGGTGCTCCGAACACCTGCTCCGGCGGCCCCTGTTCGAGCACCACCCCACCGTCGAGGAAGCAGACCCGGTCGGCGACCTCGCGGGCGAAGCCCATCTCGTGCGTGGCGAGCAGCATCGTCATGCCCCGCTCCTTGAGGTCCCGCACCACCGACAGCACCTCGCCGACCAGCTCCGGATCGAGTGCCGCGGTGATCTCGTCGAGCAGCAGCAGACGCGGCCCGGTGGCCAGCGCCCGGACGATCGCCACCCGCTGCTGCTGTCCGCCCGAGAGCCGGTCCGGGTAGGCGCGGGCCCGGTCCGCGAGGCCGAGCCGCTCCAGCAGCTCCACGGCCCGCTGCTCCGCCTCGGCGCGCGGAACCCCGTGCACCCGCTGCGGGGCGAGCGTCACGTTCTCCAGCACGGTCAGGTGCGGGAAGAGGTTGTAGGACTGGAACACCACGCCGATCCGCCGCCGGACGGCGTCCTCGTCCACGCGCGGGTCGGTGATCTCGGCGCCGTCCAGGAAGACCGCGCCGTCGTCGATCCGCTCCAGCAGGTTGACGCACCGCAGCAGCGTCGACTTGCCGGAGCCGGAGGCGCCGATCAGGGCCGTCACCGAGTGCTCGGGCACACTCAGGTGGACGTCCGCGAGCACGACCCGGCCGTCGCCGAAGGTCTTGCGCACCGCCTCCAGCCGCAGGACCGGCTCGCTGCCGGCCGTCCCTCCCGTCACGGTCACGACAGGCCCCCTTCGTAGCGCCGGCGGTCGGCCCTGGCGGTCAGCCAGCCGGTGAACCGGGTCAGTGGGACGGTCAGTGCCACGAAGACGAGTGCCGCCACCAGGTACGGGGTGGAGTTGAACGACCGGCCGTTGATGATCTTCGCCGCGTAGACCGCGTCGATCACCCCGCCGATCGACACCAGCCCGGTGTCCTTCTGCAGGCTGACCAGGTTGTTGAGCAGCGGCGGCACCACCCGGCGCACCGCCTGGGGCAGCACCACGAAACGCATCGCCTGCGCGTGCGAGAGCCCCAGTGAACGGGCCGCGGCCAGCTGGCTCGGGTGCACCGACTCGATCCCGGCCCGGAAGACCTCGGAGACGTAGGCCGCGTAGGTCAGCACCAGGGCGGCGCCGCCGAGCCACAGCGGGTCGGTGGTGACCCCGGTCAGCCGCAGTGCCGGGACGCCGGTGATCATCACCAGCAGGCAGATGATCATCGGCAGGCCGAGGAAGAAGTCCACGTAGATCGTGGCCAGCAGCCGCACCGGCAGGAAGACCGGCCCGCGCAGCGTCCGCAGCACCGCGAGCAGCAGGCCGAGGACGAGGATCAGCACCCCGCAGACGGCCATCAGCTCCAGATTGATCCGCAGCCCCTTGAGCACTTCGGGCAGCGCCTGCCGGGCGTACTCGGCGCTGAAGAACGAGCGCCGTACCGCGGGCCAGCCCGGCGAGCCGACCACCAGGGCGACCACAACGACCGCCGTCAGCAGGGTCGAGGCGGCGGCGATCAGCGCCGAACGGCGGGCCTGGCGGCGACGGAACGCCTCCCGGGCCAGCCGCCGTGCCGAGGGCCGGTAGCCCGCCGGGGCGGCGGCCTTCGTGGGCGGGCGGTCCGTCCGCCCCGGGCTCGCAGCTTCCGGGCTCACGTCTTCCGCGTTCATGCCTTCCGCGCTCACCGCAGCACGGGAGCGGACACGGCGTCCGACAGCCACTCCTGCTCCAGCCGCGCGAGCGTGCCGTCGGCCCGCAGCGCGTCCACCGCCGCCGAGACGCAGCCGGTCAGCCGGGAGCCCTTGTCCAGCACCAGGCCGAACTGCTCACCCCCACCGCTCCCGGTGCCGCCGCCCGTCAGCTGACCGACCACCACGGCCTCGGTCACCTCGGCCCCGGTGATGTAGAAGGCCGTCGGCAGGTCCACCACCAGCGCCTCGACCTGACCGTTCCTCAGCGCGGCCTTCGCCAGGTCGTTGGAGTCGAAGACGGCGGGCGGCGTGGACGGCCGCAGGGTGCCGGTGATCGCCTCCAGGCTGGTCGTCCCGACCTGGGCTCCCAGCTTGACCCCCTTCAGATCGGCGAGGCTCCTGGCCGAGGCGGCCCCGGAGCTCTTCAGCGCGATCACCGCCTGCCGCACGTCGTAGTAGCCGGAGGAGAAGTCCACCGCCTGCCGGCGCTCGGCGCTGATCGACACCTGGTTGATGTCGAAGTCGAAGTCCTTGGGACCGGGCGCGGTCGCCCGGCCGAACGGTGCGACCACCCAGGACACCTTCTCCTTCGGGTACCCCAGCTTCGCCGCGACCGCGTACGCCACCGCCGACTCGAAGCCCTTGCCGTTCTCCGGCCGGTCCTCCGAGAACCACGGCTCGTACGCGGGCTTGTCGGTGCCGACGGCGAGCGTTCCCGCCGTCCGGGTCGGCAGGGCGCCGGGCGAGCAGTCGGCGGCTCCGCCCGGGGCCGAGGGGCCGGCGCCGGAGGCCGGATCCTGGGCGGCGCAGCCGGTGACCGCGGCCAGCAGGGCACCCGCGAGCAGAGCGGCTGCGGCGGACGTGCGGGGGAGGGGCATGGCGGTGCTCCTGGACACGAAGAGGCGGACCGGTCGGGTGATGACCTCCCCCGGTGGCGGGCCCGGGACACGCGCGGCATGGTCGCCTTGGGAGGCTTCGTCCCACGTCGTCCGGAAGATCCCGTCGCCTGTTCACGCGCCCGTCACGCGTGCTCCACCGCAGGTCACGAAAGATCCGTCGTCGAACCCGCCCTTGAACAGAAGAACCTTTCGTACATATGGTGGTCTCGTTGAAAACCCTCCTGTTGAAGTGAGTCCCCGATGCAGAATCTTTCGCCAAGGGTCGCTGTGGCGGCCGACGCCCCGGCCCAGAGCCTCGCCGCGCACCCGGCCTGGCTGCGACTGAAGGACGCCGTCGAGACCCTGCGCCCCCTGCAGTCCAAGGACGGCTCCATCGACCTGGCCGCCGTGCAGCGCCACACCGTCGACCCCCTGGTCGCGACCGTGCGCACCGCCGTCGCCGAGCTGGCCCCGCTCTTCCCGCACGACGCCGCCTACCTGGCCGCCGTCGACACGGACCTGGCCAAGTGGGCCGACACCGGCTACCGGGAGCCCGACTTCCTGGACTCGCTGCTCGCCTTCCAGCCCGCGACCCAGCGCGAGGACGGCCTGCAGCACCTGGTCGTCTTCCCGATGTACACCCAGAACGGCAACCCGGACCGCAACCTCGAGGCCGTCCTGCTGAACGTCGTGTGGCCCGACTGGCTGGCCGAGCTGGAGCGGACCCGCTTCGACAACCCGATGTTCGTGCCGATCACCTTCACCGACTTCACGGCCGGCTACGACACCAACTCCGCCGTCCTCTTCCCCGAGACCGTGGCCGTGCGCAAGGCGCCGGAACGATTCACCTGGGGCGGCATCTTCTGCGACCGCGAGGCCGCCCGCTTCCGCGTGGTCTCCACCAACGCCGTCGAGCTGCTCGGCCTGGAGATCCCGGCCGACGCCGAGAGCCTGCTCCAGGACCAGGAGCGCTCGCAGCAGACCTTCGTGCTCTGGGACCTCATCCACGACCGGACCCACAGCCACGGCGACCTGCCGTTCGACCCCTTCATGATCAAGCAGCGCAGCCCGTTCTGGATGTACGGCCTGGAGGAGCTCCGCTGCGACCTCACCACCTTCAAGGAGGCGGTGAAGCTGGAGACCGAGGGCAACGTGCACGCCCGCGACGTCCAGTACGCGATCCTCTTCGACCGTCTCTTCCGCTTCCCGGTCAGCGGCGACCGCGTCCGCAACTACGACGGCATGGGTGGCCAGCTGCTCTTCGCCTACCTGCACAAGCACGACGCGCTGCGCTGGCGCGACAACCGCCTCAGCATCGACTGGGAGCGGGCCCCGCAGGTCACCAACGACCTCTGCGCCGAGATCGAGACCCTCTACCGCGACGGCATCGACCGCCCGAAGCCGGCCCACTGGATCGCCGCCTACGAGCTGGTCTCCCGCTACCTCACCCCGCACCCGGCCTCGACCTGGGCGAAGGGCACCGAGGCACTGCCGTTCGGCACCACCGACGGCAAGGCGCTCAACAAGGCGCTGTGCGACGCTGTGCTCCCCGACGAGTTCCCGCTGAGCATGTTCTACGAGGCCCTCTCGAAGAAGCTCGGCGGCGTCATCGCCTCGACCGCCGGTATCACCGGCGCCGGCCTGCAGGGAGTCGCCGCGTGACCACCGCACCCAAGGGACCGCTGACCGGCAAGGTCATCGCCGTCGCCGGAGCCAGCGGCCCGGCCGGCCAGGCCGTGCTGCGCCGCCTCGCCTCCGACGGCGCCACCGTCATCGGCGCCGACATCGACGCCCAGCGCCTGGAGTCCGCGCTCGACTCCGTGCGCATCGCCGTCCGCGGCGCGCGCGTCAGCGGCCAGGTCATCGACCTCCTCGACCCGCAGGAGGTCCACGACTGGGCCGACCACCTGGAGGCCGAGCACGGCCACGTCGACGGCGTGTTCCACCTCGTCGGCGGCTGGCGCGGCAGCAAGACCTTCTTCGACAGCCGGATCGACGACTGGGACTTCCTGCACGACACCGTCGTGCGCACCCTCCAGCACACCTCGCTGGCGTTCCAGCCCGCCCTGGTCCGCAGCGAGTCCGGGCGCTACGCGATGATCTCCGCCGCCGCCGCGCACAAGCCCACCGCGGGCGGCGCCGCCTACGCCGCCGCCAAGGCCGCCACCGAGGCCTGGACGCTCGCCATGGCGGACTCCTTCCGCAAGGAGACCACCGCCGAGGACGGCAAGCCCACCGCCGCGGCTGCGATCCTGGTGATCAAGGCGTTGGTCAGTCCCGAGATGCGGGCCGAGAAGCCGGAGGCGAAGTTCGCCGGCTTCACCGACACCGCCGACCTCGCCGCACACCTGGCGGGCCTCTGGGACCGCCCCGCAGAAGAACTGAACGGACAGCACCTGTGGCTGACAGCCCAATGACCGACCTTTCCGAGCTCTCCGGGCACACGGACGCGCAGCGGCGGCACGACACCGCCGTCCGCGGCTTCGCCAGCGACAACTACGCCGGCGTGCACCCCGAGATCCTCGCCGCCATAGCCCTCGCCAACGGTGGCCACCAGGTCGCCTACGGTGAGGACGACTACACCACCCACCTGCAGGACGTCTTCCGCCGCCACTTCGGCGAGCAGGCCGAGGCGTACCCCGTCTTCAACGGGACCGGCGCCAACGTCGTCGCGCTGCAGGCCCTGCTGCCGCGCTGGGGCGCGGTGGTCGCCGCCGAGAGCGCCCACATCAACGTGGACGAGGGCGGCGCGCCGGAGAAGATGGGCGGCATCAAGCTGCTCACCGTCCCCACTCCCGACGGCAAGCTCACCCCCGAGCTCATCGACCAGCAGGCCTGGGGCTTCGGCGACGAGCACCGCGCGCAGCCGCTCGCGGTGTCGATCACCCAGAGCACCGAGCTCGGCACCCTCTACACGGTGGAGGAGATCCGGGCGATCGTCGACCACGCGCACCAGCTCGGCATGCTGGTCCACGTGGACGGCTCGCGCCTGTCCAACGCCGCCGCCTCGCTCGGCGTCCCGCTGCGCGCCTTCACCACGGACGTGGGCGTCGACGTGCTGTCCTTCGGCGGTACGAAGAACGGCCTGCTGCTGGGCGAGTGCGTGGTCGTGCTCAACCCCGAGAAGGTCCGGAACATCAAGTTCCTGCGCAAGACCTCGATGCAGCTCGCGTCGAAGATGCGTTTCGTCTCGGTCCAGTTCGAGGCGCTTCTCTCGGGCGACCTCTACCTCCGCAACGCCGGCCACGCCAACGCCATGGCAAGCCGACTGGAGGCCGCGGTCCGCGGGATCGAGGGAGTGACCGTGGTCCGCCCGGTCGAGGCGAACGCGGTGTTCGCGATCCTCCCCCGCGAGGTGAGCGAGCGGCTCCAGAAGCGTTACCGCTTCTACTTCTGGAACGAGCACACCGGCGAGGTCCGCTGGATGTGTTCGTTCGACACCACGGAGGCCGACATCGACGCCTTCGCGGCGGCCATCGCCGAGGAGATGGGCCGCGCCTGACGCGCGTCCGACCGCCGATCGTCCCGTCCCGCAGCAGCGGGGCGGGACGATTTGCTTCTGACGGTCCCGTCCCCGTACAGTTCCGGAGTCGCCGCGAGAGAGCGGGGACAAGCGGAAAGCGAAGTCGGTTGAATGAAACTCCGGAAAACGGAGCGGAAAACATCTGATAAGCTTGAAACACGAAAGAACGAAGCGCCCGGAGGGCCGGTGTGAAAGCCGCCCGAAGGAAGTGTCCGTTCCTTGAGAACTCAACAGCGTGCCAAAAGTCAACGCCAGATATGTTGACATCCCCGGCCTCAGGGTTTCCTGGGGTTGGAGATTCCTTTTGAAGTAAAACACTAGCGAGGACGCAGTGCGCGGGGCCGCCCTATTCCGGTGGTTGCCGTGCCGCTCGACGCGAGTGCTGACCCGATTACGGGTAATCATTCACGGAGAGTTTGATCCTGGCTCAGGACGAACGCTGGCGGCGTGCTTAACACATGCAAGTCGAACGGTGAAGCCCTTCGGGGTGGATCAGTGGCGAACGGGTGAGTAACACGTGGGCAATCTGCCCTGCACTCTGGGACAAGCCCTGGAAACGGGGTCTAATACCGGATATGACCCGGGACCGCATGGTCCTGGG
The DNA here is from genome assembly GCF_900105395.1 of Streptomyces sp. TLI_053. Taxonomy (NCBI): domain Bacteria; kingdom Bacillati; phylum Actinomycetota; class Actinomycetes; order Kitasatosporales; family Streptomycetaceae; genus Streptomyces; species Streptomyces sp. TLI_053. The sequence goes on along the minus strand of NZ_LT629775.1, from coordinate 2,125,948 downwards.
TGTAAAGCTCCGGCGGTGCAGGATGAGCCCGCGGCCTATCAGCTTGTTGGTGGGGTAATGGCCTACCAAGGCGACGACGGGTAGCCGGCCTGAGAGGGCGACCGGCCACACTGGGACTGAGACACGGCCCAGACTCCTACGGGAGGCAGCAGTGGGGAATATTGCACAATGGGCGAAAGCCTGATGCAGCGACGCCGCGTGAGGGACGACGGCCTTCGGGTTGTAAACCTCTTTCAGCAGGGAAGAAGCGCAAGTGACGGTACCTGCAGAAGAAGCACCGGCTAACTACGTGCCAGCAGCCGCGGTAATACGTAGGGTGCGAGCGTTGTCCGGAATTATTGGGCGTAAAGAGCTCGTAGGCGGCCTGTCGCGTCGGATGTGAAAGCCCGGGGCTCAACCCCGGGTCTGCATTCGATACGGGCAGGCTGGAGTGTGGTAGGGGAGATCGGAATTCCTGGTGTAGCGGTGAAATGCGCAGATATCAGGAGGAACACCGGTGGCGAAGGCGGATCTCTGGGCCATTACTGACGCTGAGGAGCGAAAGCGTGGGGAGCGAACAGGATTAGATACCCTGGTAGTCCACGCCGTAAACGTTGGGAACTAGGTGTTGGCGACATTCCACGTCGTCGGTGCCGCAGCTAACGCATTAAGTTCCCCGCCTGGGGAGTACGGCCGCAAGGCTAAAACTCAAAGGAATTGACGGGGGCCCGCACAAGCAGCGGAGCATGTGGCTTAATTCGACGCAACGCGAAGAACCTTACCAAGGCTTGACATATGCCGGAAACGTCCAGAGATGGGCGCCCCCTTGTGGTCGGTATACAGGTGGTGCATGGTTGTCGTCAGCTCGTGTCGTGAGATGTTGGGTTAAGTCCCGCAACGAGCGCAACCCTTGTTCTGTGTTGCCAGCATGCCTTTCGGGGTGATGGGGACTCACAGGAGACTGCCGGGGTCAACTCGGAGGAAGGTGGGGACGACGTCAAATCATCATGCCCCTTATGTCTTGGGCTGCACACGTGCTACAATGGTCGGTACAAAGGGCTGCGATGCCGCGAGGCGGAGCGAATCCCCAAAAGCCGGCCTCAGTTCGGATTGGGGTCTGCAACTCGACCCCATGAAGTTGGAGTTGCTAGTAATCGCAGATCAGCATGCTGCGGTGAATACGTTCCCGGGCCTTGTACACACCGCCCGTCACGTCACGAAAGTCGGTAACACCCGAAGCCGGTGGCCTAACCCGTAAGGGGAGGAGCCGTCGAAGGTGGGACCAGCGATTGGGACGAAGTCGTAACAAGGTAGCCGTACCGGAAGGTGCGGCTGGATCACCTCCTTTCTAAGGAGCAATGTGCCGCTTGCAGGCGAATGTTCTGCACGGTCGCTCATGGGTGGAACGTTGACTATTCGGCACACTGGGCAAGGGTCCTGTTAGTACTGCTTCGGCGTGGAAAACAGAGTTCTGGCTGGTGTGTCGGGCACGTTGTTGGGTCCTGAGGGAACGGCCGTGAGGCTGTTGCTTCAGTGATGCCGGTCCCATGCGAGGCAGCCTGCGGGTTGTTGAGTGTGGGTGTCTGGTCGTTGTTTGAGAACTGCACAGTGGACGCGAGCATCTGTGGCCAAGTTTTTAAGGGCGCACGGTGGATGCCTTGGCACCAGGAACCGATGAAGGACGTGGGAGGCCACGATAGTCCCCGGGGAGCCGTCAACCAGGCTTTGATCCGGGGGTTTCCGAATGGGGAAACCCGGCAGTCGTCATGGGCTGTCACCCATACCTGAACACATAGGGTATGTGGAGGGAACGCGGGGAAGTGAAACATCTCAGTACCCGCAGGAAGAGAAAACAACCGTGATTCCGGGAGTAGTGGCGAGCGAAACCGGATGAGGCTAAACCGTGATGGTGTGAGACCCGGCAGGGGTTGCCGTCACGGGGTCGTGGGATTTTTCTTGACCGGTCTGCCGGCCGGTCGGCGAGTCAGAAACCGTATGGATAGTCGAAGGACATGCGAAAGGTCCGGCGTAGAGGGTAAGACCCCCGTAGGCGAAATCTGTACGGCTCGTTTGAGAAACTCCCAAGTAGCACGGGGCCCGAGAAATCCCGTGTGAATCTGGCGGGACCACCCGCTAAGCCTAAATATTCCCTGGTGACCGATAGCGGATAGTACCGTGAGGGAATGGTGAAAAGTACCGCGGGAGCGGAGTGAAATAGTACCTGAAACCGTGTGCCTACAAGCCGTGGGAGCGTCGGACATGCAGCTTGCTGTGTGTCTCGTGACTGCGTGCCTTTTGAAGAATGAGCCTGCGAGTTTGCGGTGTGTAGCGAGGTTAACCCGTGTGGGGTAGCCGTAGCGAAAGCGAGTCCGAACAGGGCGATACAGTTGCATGCCCAAGACCCGAAGCGGAGTGATCTAGCCATGGGCAGGTTGAAGCGGAGGTAAGACTTCGTGGAGGACCGAACCCACCAGGGTTGAAAACCTGGGGGATGACCTGTGGTTAGGGGTGAAAGGCCAATCAAACTCCGTGATAGCTGGTTCTCCCCGAAATGCATTTAGGTGCAGCGTCACGTGTTTCTTGCCGGAGGTAGAGCACTGGATAGGCGATGGGCCTCACCGGGTTACTGACCTTAGCCAAACTCCGAATGCCGGTAAGTGAGAGCGTGGCAGTGAGACTGTGGGGGATAAGCTCCATGGTCGAGAGGGAAACAGCCCAGAACACCGACTAAGGTCCCTAAGCGTGTGCTAAGTGGGAAAGGATGTGGAGTCGCAGAGACAACCAGGAGGTTGGCTTAGAAGCAGCCACCCTTGAAAGAGTGCGTAATAGCTCACTGGTCAAGTGATTCCGCGCCGACAATGTAGCGGGGCTCAAGCACATCACCGAAGTCGTGTCATTGCAGCATATAGGGCCAACGCCTGCTGTGATGGGTAGGGGAGCGTCGTGTGCCGGGTGAAGCGGCGGTGGAAACCAGTCGTGGACGGTATACGAGTGAGAATGCAGGCATGAGTAGCGATACAAGAGTGGGAAACTCTTGCGCCGATTGACCAAGGGTTCCTGGGTCAAGCTGATCTGCCCAGGGTAAGTCGGGACCTAAGGCGAGGCCGACAGGCGTAGTCGATGGACAACGGGTTGATATTCCCGTACCCGCTTTGAAGCGCCAACGCTGAACCCTCTGATGCTAAGCCCGTGAAGCCGGCCCGGAGTCTTCGGACAATGGGACGTGGTGGAGCCGGTGACCCGACGGGGTATTAGGTGAGCGATGGGGTGACGCAGGAAGGTAGTCCAGCCCGGGCGGTGGTTGTCCCGGGGTAAGGGTGTAGGGCGTTGTGTAGGCAAATCCGCACAACAATAGCCTGAGACCTGATGCCGAGCCGATTGTGGTGAAGTGGATGATCCTATGCTGTCGAGAAAAGCCTCTAGCGAGTTTCATGGCGGCCCGTACCCCAAACCGACTCAGGTGGTCAGGTAGAGAATACCGAGGCGTTCGGGTGAACTATGGTTAAGGAACTCGGCAAAATGCCCCCGTAACTTCGGGAGAAGGGGGGCCATTCCTGGTGACGGCACTTGCTGCCAGAGCTGGGGGTGGCCGCAGAGACCAGCGAGAAGCGACTGTTTACTAAAAACACAGGTCCGTGCGAAGCCGTAAGGCGATGTATACGGACTGACGCCTGCCCGGTGCTGGAACGTTAAGGGGACCGGTTAGCTCTGATTCGTCGGGGCGAAGCTGAGAACTTAAGCGCCAGTAAACGGCGGTGGTAACTATAACCATCCTAAGGTAGCGAAATTCCTTGTCGGGTAAGTTCCGACCTGCACGAATGGCGTAACGACTTCTCGACTGTCTCAACCATAGGCCCGGTGAAATTGCATTACGAGTAAAGATGCTCGTTTCGCGCAGCAGGACGGAAAGACCCCGGGACCTTTACTATAGCTTGATATTGGTGTTCGGTTCGGCTTGTGTAGGATAGGTGGGAGACTTTGAAGCCGTGACGCCAGTCATGGTGGAGTCGTCGTTGAAATACCACTCTGGTCGTGCTGGATGTCTAACCTGGGTCCGTGATCCGGATCAGGGACAGTGTCTGGTGGGTAGTTTAACTGGGGCGGTTGCCTCCTAAAGAGTAACGGAGGCGCCCAAAGGTTCCCTCAGCCTGGTTGGCAATCAGGTGTTGAGTGTAAGTGCACAAGGGAGCTTGACTGTGAGACTGACGGGTCGAGCAGGGACGAAAGTCGGGACTAGTGATCCGGCGGTGGCTTGTGGAAGCGCCGTCGCTCAACGGATAAAAGGTACCCCGGGGATAACAGGCTGATCTTCCCCAAGAGTCCATATCGACGGGATGGTTTGGCACCTCGATGTCGGCTCGTCGCATCCTGGGGCTGGAGTAGGTCCCAAGGGTTGGGCTGTTCGCCCATTAAAGCGGTACGCGAGCTGGGTTTAGAACGTCGTGAGACAGTTCGGTCCCTATCCGCTGTGCGCGTAGGAGTGTTGAGAAGGGCTGTCCCTAGTACGAGAGGACCGGGACGGACGAACCTCTGGTGTGCCAGTTGTCCTGCCAAGGGCATGGCTGGTTGGCTACGTTCGGGAGGGATAACCGCTGAAAGCATCTAAGCGGGAAGCCTGCTTCGAGATGAGCACTCCCACCTCCTTGAGAGGGTAAGGCTCCCAGTAGACGACTGGGTTGATAGGCCGGATATGGAAGCCCTGTGAGGGGTGGAGTTGACCGGTACTAATAGGCCGAGGGCTTGTCCTCAGTTGCTCGCGTCCACTGTGTTGTTCTGAAACAACGACCCCCATGACATGGCCTGTCGTGGGTGCGGTTGACAGTTTCATAGTGTTTCGGTGGTCATAGCGTGAGGGAAACGCCCGGTTACATTCCGAACCCGGAAGCTAAGCCTCACAGCGCCGATGGTACTGCAGGGGGGACCCTGTGGGAGAGTAGGACGCCGCCGAACAATCATTGTGAAGAACCCCCGTCGGGAAACCGGCGGGGGTTCTTTGCGTTGCGCCCGAATTCTGCGGAGAAAGCGGTGCCGCGAACGCCGAAGACTCAGCCCTGTGATTGCGGCTGTGGCTGTGGCTGGGCGGTGCCCCAGCTCGGGCGGCTCTCCCCCCGGCCCTGAGGGTCGGTCAGCCGGGTGACGGTCGAGCCGTCGGCGCGCATCGTGTAGAGCTCGGAGGCTCCGCCGGCGGGGGCCTGGTCGAAGGCGATCGCCGTGCCATCGGGGGAGAAGGAGGCGGCTCCGTAGGTGACGTCGGACGGGCCGGGGGTGAGTGCCTCCACGGCCGAGCCGTCGGGGTGGACGGTGTAGATGCCGCCGCCGGGGGCGTTGTCGGGTCCGGCCGGGTAGGTGGTGAAGACGATCCGGCTGCCGTCGGGGGACCAGTCGGCACGTTCGCCGGCCCGTAGCTCCCACGGGGTGAGCCGGCGCAGACCGGTGCCGTCGGCGTTGACGATGTAGAGGGACCGGCCGTTGGCGGGCTGGCCGGTGGCGCTGGTCCGGTAGGAGAAGACGAGCTGCTTGCCGTCGGGGGACCAGGAGGGGTCGGTGACGGCACCGGAGTAGGGGGTGTCGTTGGTGAGGAAGGTGAGCCGCTGGGCGCTGGTGCCGTCGGGGGCGATGACGAACAGGTCGCTGTACTGGATCTGCTCGGAGTCCGGATCGGAGCGGCCCCAGCTGCGGGTGAAGGCGATCGTCCTGCCGTCGGGGGACCAGGCGGGCGCGGTCTCCGACTCGTTGACGCAGTCCGGGGCGCCTGCCTCGCAGAGCGGGCCGAGCTGACGGGCGTTGCTGCCGTCGGAGCTCGTGGTCCAGATGCGGCCGGGGGAGTCGGCCCCGGTGCGGTCGAAGGCGAGCGCGGTGCCGTCGGGGGACCAGGTGGGGTGGTCGTCCCGGGTCCGGTCGCCGGGCTGGGTGAGTTGCTGCCGGGTCCGGCCGTCGGCGGTGACGGCGAAGATCGCGCTGGTGAGGCGGTCCTGGTCGAGGAAGGCCCGGCCGGCGATGAGGCCGTTGCGGGCCGGCGGGGCGGTCGGGGTGGCCGCGGCCGCGTCGACGGCGGCGGCGCTGCCGTCGGCGACGGCCGCCTCGACGGTGGGGGTTGGGCTGGGCGACTCGGCGCGGATCTCGCTGAGCGGGATCTCGCCGGGCTGGGCGCCGCAGCCGGTGAGCAGGGCCCCGGCGAGCAGGAGGCCCGCACCGGCGCGGGGGCGGGTGCGGGCCGTGGCGGGCGTGGTCCGTGAGAGCCGTGTGCGCGTCATCCGCGTGTCATCTCCGTCTCCGATCCGCCCGGCGAGTCCGGACGTGATGCCCCCCGAAGGAGCTGTCACTTTGTCAGATCGGAAGGTGCGGAGCCGGGCGACACGCGACGGTCCGCGTCCGCTCGGCGACGGAGAGTCGCCCGTTCGTGGCAGTTCGGCGGATCGGTAGTACGGCGGCGGATCAGCGGTACGAGGGGCCGGCGGCCCGGACGTTCGGCGGATCGGCGGAAGCGGAGGCCCGCCGGCGCGGCGTCAGTCCCGGGCGGCCCGGCGTTCGGCCTTGGCGAGGGCCTCCGCCTCGTCCTCGGCCTCGGCGACCTCCAGGGTGGGCGCGGTGCCCCCGAGGTGGACGGGCAGCCACCAGTTGTCCTCGGGGCCGGAGGGCTTGCCGGGGTACTCGCGCTGGGCGCGGTCGAGCATCTCGGTCATCGCGGCGCGCAGGCGGCGGGTGACCATGACGGGCTTGTCCTCGGGCGTCAGCACGATCGGCTCGCCGATCATGATGGTGACCGGGACGTGTCGCTTGGTGAGGGTCTTCGGGCGGCCCTTGGTCCACAGCTGCTGGGTGCCCCAGAGGATCACCGGGAGCAGCGGGGCGCCGGAGTCGGCGGCCATCCGGGCGGCGCCGGTCTTGAACTTCTTCAGCATGAACGAGCGGCTGATGGTGGCCTCGGGGAAGACGCCGACGACCTCGCCGGCCCGGAGGGCGCGGACGGCGGCCTCGTAGGCGGGCTGGCCGTCGGTCCGGTCGACCGGGATGTGCTTCATGCCGCGCATCAGGGGGCCGGAGACGCTGTGCTTGAACACGTCGTCCTTGGCCATGAAGCGGGTCTTGCGCTTGCCGCCGCGGTAGGCGCCCAGGCCCGCGAAGAGGAAGTCGAGGTAGCTGATGTGGTTGCTCACGAGCACCGCCCCGCCCTCGGCGGGGATGTTTTCGGCGCCGACGATCTTGATGCGCACGTCGAGTGCGCGGAAGACGGTCAGTGCGGCGCCGATCACCGGCGGGTAGACGAGCTCTGCCACGGTCAGTCCTGACTTCGACGGGCCTGGCGGCCCGGTACGGCGGGGCCCCGGGGCGGTGCGTGGGGGCCGACCGGGAGCACGGCACACCGCGGCGGCCACGGGCGATACACGGAGATGATCCCCCGAAGGAGTGCCTGCTGTCACCTGAGGGGTGCTGCCTGGCGGAATGTGAAGGTGTGACGTACGTGATGGGCCGGCCGGGAACTTTTCCGCCCCGGCCGGGCCCGTGCCGGGTGGTGGCGCGGCGGGGTCAGGCGGTGAGGTCCGCCCGGCCCTGTGCGCGGCGGACCAGCAGATACGTCTCGCAGCCCAGGCAGTAGCCGAAGGCGGCGTTCAGGAAGGCGGCGGCCAGTGCGGATCCGGTGGCGAGCAGGCCGAGCCAGTCGGCACCGGTGAGGAAGCCGAGCAGGCCGACGACGGCGAAGACCAGGCCGACGCCCTGGGCGAACCTGGGCGGCCGTTCGTCCTCCGTCCCGGCCGGCGGTGCCAGCCGGGGCCGGACCAGCGTGCGGTAGAGCCATCCGTAGGGGGAGCGGCGCAGCCCGCCGAGGGCCCCGAGGGCGAAGACGAGGGCCTGGGCGGCGAGCAGGGCGCCGCTGCCGGTGAGCAGGACGGCTATCAGGACGACGGTGGTGAGCGCGGCGGCGAAGCGCGGGCCGCGGGGATCGATCTGCACGGGGACTCCGGGAAGGGGACGGCGGCGGGCTGACGGCTGGGAGGCGTCAGCGACAGCGCGAGGCCGTGGCCCGGCACAGGTCGACCACCCGGCGGGCGGTCAGCAGCGGCTGTGCGGGGCGGTCGGAGTCCACCCGGCGATGGTACGCGGGTCGCGGGCCGGTGGTCGACCGTTGTGCCGGGGTCGTTCCCGGGCCGCGGGGGGCCTGGCGCAGACTGGGGGCATGACCGGGTTGGTGGTGTGCGTCGTCGTGCTCGCGCTGGCGAGCGCGTTCGGACTGCTGCGGGCCAAGCGCGACGGGAGGCTGAGGGTGCGGACGAAGGACGGGGCGGTGGGGCTGTCGGCGGCCGAGCTGGGGGTGCCGCTGGGTGAGCGGGCGACGCTGGTGCAGTTCTCCACGGCCTTCTGCCAACCCTGCCGGGCCACCCGCCGGGTGCTCGCGGAGGTCGCCGGGATGGTCGACGGGGTGGCGCACGTGGAGCTGGACGCCGAGGAGCGGCTGGAGCTGGTGCGGCGACTGGACATCCTGCGGACGCCGACGGTGCTGGTGCTGGACGCGGGGGGCCGGGTGGTTCGCCGGGCGAGCGGGCAGCCGAGGCGGGCGGATGTGATCGCGGCGCTGGGCGAGGCGGTCTGAGCGGTCCCGCGCCCCGGCGCGGAACGGCGTGTTCCGCGGTCGTGGTGGGTCCCCAGGGGGAAGGAGCGCCCCCGCGGGACGGAGCAGGGGTCGGGCTGGGGCAGGATGGCCCTGACGGCAGTGCGTCCGTCCCGCGGTCCGTCCGGACCGACGGCCCGCTCGGGGCTGCCGAGGGGGCCCGAGGGACGCCCGGCCGGGACCGCGCGGCGTAAGCTACTGGCGAGTAGTGACCGTCGGGCTACTGGCGAGTATGCTGCCAGGGAGTTCCGGACCGGCACGGGAGCACGCTGCCGGGAGCAGGTGCGTACCGTGTTTCGCGCCCGCTTGCACAGCCGCAGCCGCCGGACGAGACCAGTACAGGAGACAGGCCGTGAGCTTGAGGATCGTTGTCTGTGTGAAGTACGTGCCGGACGCGACGGGTGACCGTCGTTTCGCGGACGACCACACCACCGACCGGGAGGGCGTGGACGGCCTTCTGTCGGAGCTGGACGAGTACGGGGTGGAGCAGGCGCTGCGGATCGCGGAGGCGAACGAGGGTGCCGAGGTGACGGTGCTGACGGTGGGTCCGGACGACGCGAAGGACGCGCTGCGCAAGGCGTTGTCGATGGGTGCGGACCGGGCCGTGCACGTGAACGACGAGGACATCCACGGTTCCGATGCGATCGGGACGTCGGCGGTGCTGGCGAAGGCGCTGGAGCGGGCCGGGTTCGACCTGGTGATCGGTGGTATGGCGTCGACGGACGGCACGATGGGTGTGCTGCCGGCGCTGCTGGCGGAGCGGCTGGGTGTGCCGCAGCTGACGCTGCTGTCGGAGGTGTCGGTCGAGGGCGGTGTGGTGAAGGGCCGTCGGGACGGTGACTCGGCGACGGAGCTGGTGGAGGCGGCGCTGCCGGCGGTGGTGTCGGTGACGGACCAGTCGGGCGAGGCGCGTTACCCGTCGTTCAAGGGGATCATGGCGGCGAAGAAGAAGCCGGTGGAGTCCCTGGACCTGGACGATCTGGGGATCGGGGCCGGTGAGGTCGGTCTGGCGGGTTCGTGGACGGCGGTGGAGTCGGTGACGGCGCGTCCGGCGCGTACCGCGGGCACGGTCGTCAAGGACGAGGGCGAGGGCGGCAAGGCGCTCGCGGGCTTCCTCGCCGACCAGAAGTTCATCTAGTCCCACCCGTTCGCGCATCCAACGATCGATCAGGAGCAATGAATCATGGCTGAGATCCTGGTTCTCGTGGACCACGCCGACGGCGTGGTCCGCAAGCCGGCCCTGGAGCTGCTGACCCTGGCCCGCCGCATCGGCGAGCCGTCCGCGGTCGTCCTCGGCGCCGGTGACAAGGCGGCCGAGCTGGCCGCCAAGGCCGCCGAGTACGGCGCCGCCAAGGTGTACGTGGCCGACGGTGCCGAGTTCGCCGACCAGCTGGTCGTCCCGAAGGTGGACGCGCTGGCCCAGATCGCCAAGGCCGCCGACGCGGCCGCGGTGCTGGTCACCTCCTCCGGCGAGGGCAAGGAGGTCGCCGCCCGCGTCGCGCTGCGGATCGGCTCCGGCCTCATCACCGACGCCGTCGACCTGGAGGCCGGCGACAGCGGCCCGGTCGCGACCCAGTCGGTGTTCGCCGCCTCCTTCCAGGTGAAGTCGACGGTGTCGCACGGTGCCCCGGTCATCACCGTCAAGCCGAACGCCGTCGCCCCGGAGGCCGCTCCGGCCGCGGGCGCGGTGGAGGACGTCACCGTCGCGTTCACCGGCAACGCCGCCAAGGTCGTCTCGCGCACCCCGCGCGTCTCCTCCGGGCGCCCGGAGCTGACCGAGGCCGCGATCGTGGTCTCCGGCGGCCGCGGCGTCGGTGCCGCCGAGGGCTTCGGCGTGGTCGAGGAGCTCGCCGACGCGCTGGGCGCGGCCGTCGGTGCCTCGCGCGCCGCCGTCGACGCCGGCTGGTACCCGCACAGCAGCCAGGTCGGCCAGACCGGCAAGCAGGTCTCCCCGCAGCTTTACATCGCGGCGGGCATCTCCGGCGCGATCCAGCACCGGGCCGGCATGCAGACCTCGAAGACCATCGTGGCCGTCAACAAGGACCCCGAGGCCCCGATCTTCGAGCTCGTCGACTACGGCGTGGTCGGCGACCTGTTCGAGGTCCTGCCGCAGCTCACCGGCGAGGTGAAGGCCCGCAAGGCCTGACCCCGGCCTGACGGCAGGTGACGGCGCGGGGGCGCGCCCGGGAACTCCCGGGGGCGCCCCCGCGCCGTCGTTCGCCCTGGCCCACGGGTGACGGGTCCCGGCCCGTAGAGTCGGTCGGCGGCGCCGGTCGCGGAGCCCCGTGGGATCCGCGGATCCCACGGATCCTTCGGGCTTCGGGTGCGGCGCCCGGCGCACAGCGGACCGTGGGCATCCGGCCCACCGTGGACAGGGGCGAGGGAAGACGCATGACACTCTTGACGGCGCTTCGGGGCGGTTCCGGCGACTCCGCCGACGCACTGCGGATCTCCGACGGACCGGGGCTCTCCCGCGAGCGGCTGCTCGGCGCGGCCACGGCCGTCGCCGACCGGGTGGCCGGCGCCCCCGCCCTCGCGGTGCTCGCCCGGTCCACCGCCGAGACCGTGGTCGCGGTCGTGGGCGGCCTGCTCGCAGGGGTCCCGGTCGTCCCGCTGCCGCCCGACTCCGGGCCCAAGGAGCGCGCGCACATCCTGCGCGACTCCGGTGCCGCCCTGCTGGCGCACGCCGCCGGTGACGTCCTGCCGGAGGACGCCGGTGTCGCCGGGCTGCCGGTGGACCTGCGCGAGAGCTCGGCCACCTCGTACGCCGAGCCGGACCCCGCGGCGACCGCCTTCGTGCTCTACACCTCCGGCACCACCGGCGCGCCCAAGGGGGCGGTGATCGACCGCTCCGCCGTCGCCGCCGACCTCGACGCCCTCGCCGACGCCTGGCAGTGGACCGCCGAGGACACCCTGGTGCACGGCCTGCCGCTGTTCCATGTGCACGGGCTGGTGCTCGGTGTGCTCGGCGCGCTGCGGACCGGCAGCCGGCTGGTGCACACCGGCCGGCCCACCCCCGCCGGGTACGCGGCCGCGGGCGGCAGCCTCTACTTCGGAGTGCCGACGGTCTGGTCCCGGCTGGCGGCGGACCAGGAGGCGGCCGCCCGGCTCGCCTCCGCCCGGCTGCTGGTCTCCGGCAGTGCTCCGCTGCCCGTCCCGGTGTTCGAACGGCTCGCCGCGCTGACCGGCCACGCCCCGATCGAGCGGTACGGCATGACCGAGTCGCTGATCACCGTCTCCACCCGCGCCGACGGGGAGCGCCGGCCCGGCAGTGTGGGCCTGCCGGTGGCCGGGGTGCGTACCCGGCTGGTCGGCGAGGACGGCGGGCCGGTCGCGCACGACGGCGAGAGCGTGGGCGAACTCCAGGTCGCCGGGCCCACCCTGTTCCGCGGGTACCTCGATCGGCCGGACGCCGACGCCGAGGCGTGGACCGCCGACGGCTGGTTCCGGACCGGGGACGTCGCGGTGATCGGCGCCGACGGCTTCCACCGGATCGTGGGGCGGGCCTCCGTCGACCTGATCAAGAGCGGTGGGTACCGGATCGGGGCCGGCGAGGTGGAGGCGGCCCTGCGCGACCACCCGGCCGTGGCCGACGCCGCCGTGGTCGGCGCGCCGGACGCGGACCTCGGTCAGGCGATCGTGGCGTACGTCGTGCCGGACGGTCCCGTGACGGGTGAACAGCTGACGGACTTCGTGGCGTCGCGGCTCTCGGTCCACAAGCGGCCGCGGCGGGTGGTGCTGGTGTCCGAACTCCCCAGGAACGCGCTGGGAAAGGTGCTGAAGAAGCAGCTGCTGGCGGACTCGGCACACGGGTGACGGGCGGTCACCCGGCGCCGGGTCGGGTGACGGTCGCTCACCTTCCGTGAGCCTTCCTTTGGCGCACTCCACTGCGCGCCGTGACCGGACGCGTGCCTACCGTGACAAGCGGCGCGGGGCGGGCCCCAGGGACCCTCGCACCGCGTCCAGCGATTGGCGACCAGCGTTCGGCGCGACCGAGGGGATCGGCGCGATCAGCGCGATCAGCGAAGGAAGACAGCAGCATGACGACCGTCAACACCGGCGCACCGGGTGCCGCCGACGACGCGACCGGGCAGCCCGCTGCCACCACCTCCCCCCGGCCGGCGCGCGGCGCCCGCCCCTCGCGGGCCGCGCGGGTCCGCCGGGGGATAGGCATGGTGGCCGTGATCGCGGCCGGTGCCGGCGTGATCGGTCTCGGTACCGGTGTCGGGACGGCGGCGGCCGAGCCGGCGCCGGCGCACGCCGGGTGGGACGGGTCGAAGTACTGGTTCAAGAACAGTCAGGGCCAGTGGCGGTGGACGACGCACTACGACGTCTATCTGGCGAGGACCGGCGGCTCGGCCTCGACCTCGGCCTCGACCGTCTCCGCCTCGGCGGTGGCCGTCCCGTCCGGGGGCATCACCCAGGGGTGGGACGGTTCGCGGTACTGGTTCAAGAACAGTCAGGGCCAGTGGCGGTGGACGACGCACTACGACATCTACCTCGCGCGGACCGGGGGGTCGGACACCTCCGCCGCCTCGGGCTCCGCCACGGCCACGGGGGCCGGCTCCTCGGCCGACGCGGCGGCCCCCGCGGCGGACGGTGACGTGGAGGCGGCGATCGGCTTCGCGCTGGCCCAGCTGGGCAAGCCGTTCAAGACGGCCGGCAACGGCCCGGACGGCTACGACTGCTCGGGCCTCGTCCAGCAGGCCTTCCGGCGCGGCGACATCGAGCTGCCCCGGGTCGCCAACGACCAGTACGCGGCCACCACGCCGGTGACGGCCTCCCAGCTGCGGCGCGGGGACCTGCTGTTCTGGTCGGACGACGGCTCCGCCCGGGGCATCCACCACGTGGCGATCTACCTGGGCAACAACCAGTACGTGGAGGCCGCCCGGCCCGGCACGCTGATCCGGATCTCGGGGATCAGCAGCGGCTACTACCCCACCCACATGGGGCGGCCCTGACGCGTCCGCGGGTCGGCCCGGACCGGCACCCGGACCACCGCGGTCCGGGTGCCGGTCCGTGGGCGCCGGTCTGTGGGTCCGGGTTCGTGGGTGAACCGGTGCGGGCGCTCAGGTCGGCGGGGCGGTTGTCCCGGTCCCGGTCAGGTCGGCCGGGCGGGGGAGGGCACCGCGGGCGCCCAGGGCGGTGACCGCGAAGGAACCGGCCGCGACGGCGGTGGCCGCGGCCTCGGGGAGGGACGCGCCCTGGGCCAGCCGCGCGGCGAGGGCGCCGCAGAACACGTCGCCGGCGCCGGTGGTGTCGACGACGGCCACCTCGGGGGCGGGGACGCGGTGGAGTGCGCCGCCCGCCGCGACCAGCGCGCCGGCCGCGCCGAGGGTGACCACGGCTCCGTCGCCGAGTGCCGCCAGTGCGGCGGCCGTCGTGGCGGTGCCGTCCGGGCGCCGGTCCCCGGTGGTGTCGGCGGTGTCGGCGATGTCGGTGGTGGCGACGGTGGTGGCGGCGGACCGGCCGGTGAGCTGGGCGGCCTCGACGGCGTTGGCGACCAGCAGCGGGCGGCGCAGACCCGGGCCCGACCAGTCCGGGAGGACGCCCGCGGGTGCCGCGTTGTGGATCCAGCGCGGCCCGGCGGGCAACGCGGACGCCGTCGCGCGGATGCACTCCTCCGGCACCTCGCCACTGGTCAGGACGGTGTCGGCGGAGGTCAGCGCGAGGCCGGCGAGGGCCTGGGCGACCTCGGTCCCGGTGAGTCCGGCATTGGCGCCGGGGACGACCACGATGCTGTTCTCCCCGGCCGGGTCGACCAGCACGACGGCCAGTCCGGTGGGCGCGTCCGGGTCGGTGCGCACGGCGTCGGTCGCCACTCCGGCCGCCCGCAGGTCGGCCAGTGCGGCCCGGCCCTCGGCGTCGGAGCCGACCCGGGCCACCAGCCAGGTCGGCGCGCCCATGGCGGCCGCCGCCACGGCCTGGTTGGCGCCCTTGCCACCGAAGCCCTGGGCGGAGCCGGCCGCGAGGACGGTCTCCCCGGGGGCCGGGAGGACGGGGCAGCGCAGGATGCGGTCGATGTTCACGGAGCCGATGGCCACGACGCGGCCGGGCGTGCTGGGTGCGGTCATCGTTCCTCTCTATGCGCTCGGGCGCCGATGGGCAAGCACGGGCCCGGCCCGGCGGCCCCGGGCGCGGCTGGATGCACGGACGGTGCGGCGTACGGACGGTGGGGCGTACGGACGACGGGGTGCACGGACGGTGGGTGTACGGGCCGCGGGGTATACGGACGGTGGGGCGTACGAGGTGCGGAGGGGGCGTGCGCCATGGTGTCGGACTCCGGTGTCCAGGGGTGCGCGCTCCGGCGCGGCGAGGGTTGTACCGGTCCTGTGGTAGGGCCTCTGACCTGGGCACATGCCGCTGTCAAACGGAACCGGGAACCGCCATGAGCCGGGCCGACGTGGAGGTATGGGGAACGGCACGGCGCGGGTACCACCTCGGGTGGCGCTGGTTCGGCTGACGGGGGCGCCGCCCGGTGCGAACGGCACCGGGGGAGGTCGAGAAACAGGGGACGTTAGTGATCGTCTGGGTCAATGGCACGTTCGGGGCGGGCAAGACGAGCGCCTGCCGCGAGTTGGTGGAGCAGCTGCCCGGCAGCATGCTGTTCGATCCCGAGCTGGTCGGCTTCGGCCTGCGGGCGATGCTGCCGGCCGACCGGATGGCGGCGGTGTCGGACTTCCAGGACCTGCCGGCCTGGCGACGGCTCGTCCCCGAGACGGCGGCGGCGCTGCTCGGCGAGGTGCCCGGGCCGCTGGTGGTCCCGATGACGCTGCTGCGGGAGGACTACCGGGACGAGATCTTCGGCTCACTGGCCTCCAACGGCATCGCGGTGCACCACCTCGTCCTGGATCCTGAAGAAACGATCCTGCGTGCGCGCATTGCCCAGCGGGAGGAGGTGCCCGAGGACCCCGAACGCAGCGAACGGATCCGGCAGTGGTGCCTGGAGCACGTGCCCCGCTACCTCGCCGCCCGCCGCTGGCTGCGCCGGGACGCCCGGCTCGTCGACACCTCCGGACTCACCCCGCGCGAGACCGCCACCAGGCTCGCGCAGCTGGTGGGCGACGGGTCGGCCCGCTGCCCGATCGTCCAGAGCCCCGATCCCACCGGGGACACCGTGGCCGCCGCCGTCCTGTTCTTCGACGAGCAGGACCGGGTGCTGCTCGTCGACCCGGTCTACAAGCCGGACTGGGAGTTCCCCGGCGGGGTTGTCGAACGCGGTGAGGCGCCGACCGACGCCGCGCTGCGGGAGACCGCCGAGGAACTCGGCGTCCGGCTGGACCCGGCCGCGCTGCGACTGCTCGCCGTCGACTGGGAGCCGCGCACCGGTCCGCGCCGGGGCGGGCTGCGCCTGGTCTACGACGGCGGCCTGCTGGACGCGAACGCCCGGCAGGGGCTGCTGCTCCAGCAGGACGAGCTGCGCAGCTGGCGCTTCGTCAGCCTGGAGGAGGCCTCCGGACTGCTGCCGCCCGGGCGGTACCGGCGGCTCGCCGCGGCGCTGGACGCCCGCCGCTGCGGTGAGCTGCGCTACCTGGAGGCCGGGCGGCGGGCGGGGGTGGGGCTGGCGTCGACGGCGGACGCGGCCTGAGCGGTCCGGGGCTCGGGCCCGGGCACCGGGGCGGCCCGGGGTGCCGGGTCGGTGGAGCGGTCGGTCCGGCGTCCTCGGCCGGGCCGGCCGCTCCGGCGTTCGATCCGTGGTCCCCGTGGGCGCGGCGGCGGTGGCGGTGGGGCCCGGGCGAGCCGTGCGGGGCGGGTGCGGCGGCCGTGACCGGGAGCGGCAGGATGGGGCCATGCCGTTCACCCTGAGTCACCCGGCCGCCGTCCTGCCCCTGCTGCGCCTGGCGGGGGAGCGCGGGCCGCTGGTCGCGTCCGCGCTGGTCGCCGGTTCGATGGCGCCGGACGTGCCGTTCTTCGCCGAGTCGCTGCTGCCCGGGGTGTACCGGTACGGCGGGGTGACCCACCGTTGGTGGGGGGTGCCGACGGTGGACGTGGCGCTCGCGGCCGGGCTGGTGGCGGGCTGGCACGGGCTGGTGCGCGGGCCGCTGGTCGCGCTGCTGCCGCCACCGTGGTCCGGCGCGGCCGAGGCGCTGACGGTCCGCCGGGTCGGTCGGGGGCGGCCGACCGGGGCGGACCTCGCCTGGTTCGCGGCCTCGGCGGCGGTCGGCGCGGCGAGCCACGTCGGCTGGGACGCCTTCACCCACCACGACCGGGCCGGGGTCCGGCTGTTCCCGGTGCTGGGGCGGCCGGTCGCGGGCGGGCCGCCGCTGTGCGAGGTGCTGCAGTACGGCACCTCGGCGCCCGCGCTGGCGGCCGTGGCGGGATACGCGGTGCGGGCGGCCCGCTCGGTGGAGCCGGTCCGGCCGGCCGTCGAGCTGTCCGGCCGGGCCCGGCGGGCGGGCGCGGTGGTACTGGGCGCGGCCACCGCGGCGGGGGTGGTGCACCGGCTCGTTCCGCTGCGGCGCGGGCTGGTGGGGGAGCTGTGTTTCGGGGCGGGGGCCGGGCTCGCGGTCGGCGCGGTCGGGTGGGCGCTGGCCCGGGCCGCGGTGACGGGGGTCCGCGGTGGTGCGGACCGGACGGCCGGGGCGGCCGGGGTAGGGGCGGCGCGGAGGTGGTAGCCGACGGCGCACGGGAGGAACGGGGTGGTGCGGGGAGTGTGAGCGGGGCGCGGCGACCCCGGGACGCGCGGGCGTGCGGCAGCGCGCAGCAGGCGTGCGGAGACGGCCCGTCGGGCGTGGCTCCGGCCATTGGTGCGGGACGCCGGCCCGTGGCGCGCGATGCGGACGTGACGCGGGCCGCGCCGTCGTGGTGGACGGCGCGGCCCGCGAACCCTGGGACCGGCGGAGTCCGGCCGGAGCGGGGTCAGACCGAACGCGGCTCGGCGTAGCGGCGCAGGAAGAGCGCCTCGGCGAGGGCCATCCGCTCCAGCTCCAGCGGGTCGACGCTCTCGTTGACCGCGTGGATCTGGGTGGTCGGCTCCTCGACGCCGATCAGCACGATCTCGGCCTCCGGGTAGAGCGTGCGCAGCGTGTTGCAGAGCGGGATCGAGCCGCCCTCGCCGGAGGCGACCATCGGGGTGCCGAAGGCCTCGGCCATCGCCTCGCCCATCGCCTCGTAGGCCGGACCGGAGGTGTCGGCGAGGAACGGGGAACCGTTGCCCTGGCGCTCGACGGTGACCTTCGCGCCGAACGGCACCTGGGCCTCCAGGTGGGCGACCAGCGCCTCCTGGGCGGCGCCGGTGTCGGTGCCCGGGGGGACGCGCAGGCTGACCGAGGCCTTGGCGAAGGACTGCACGGAGGAGGTGGCGCCGACCACCGGCGGGGCGTCGATGCCGAGGACGGTGACCGAGGGGCGGGCCCACAGCCGGTCGGCGACGGTGCCGGTGCCGGTGAGCGCGACCCCGTCCAGCACCTTGGCGTCGGCGCGGAACTGCTCGTCCGGGTACTGCACGCCGGTCCAGGTCTGATCGGTGGTCAGGCCGGCCACGGCGACGTCGCCGTGCTCGTCGTGCAGCGAGGCGAGCACCTTGACCAGGGCCTGGAGGGCGTCCGGTGCGGCGCCGCCGAACGCGCCGGAGTGCAGGTTGCCCGCGAGGGTGCGCACCGACACGTCGACCACGGTCATGCCGCGCAGCGAGGCGGTGACGGTGGGCAGGCCGGCCGCGAAGTTGCCGGTGTCGCCGATCACGATGGCGTCGGCGGCGAGCAGCTCGGGGTGGGCCTCGGCGTACCGCTCCAGGCCGCCGGTGCCCTGCTCCTCCGAGCCCTCGACGATGATCTTCAGCCCGACCGGGTAGCCGCCGTCCGTCCGACGCAGCGCCCGAAGGGCCGTCAGGTGCATCAGGATGTTGCCCTTGCAGTCGGCGGCGCCGCGCCCGAACCAGCGGCCGTCGCGCTCGGTCAGCTCGAAGGCCGGGCTCAGCCACTCGTCCTCGGCCAGCGGCGGCTGGACGTCGTAGTGCGAGTAGAGCAGGACGGTCGGGGCGCCGGCCGGGCCGGGCAGCTCGGCGTAGACGGACTGGGTGCCGTCCGGGGTGTCGAGCAGTCGGACACCGGTCAGGCCTTCGGCGGCGAAGGCGTCGGCGACCCAGCGGGCGGCCTTCTCGCACTCCTCGACCGGGAACTGACGCGGATCGGCGACCGAGCGGAAGGCGACCAGTTCGGCGAGATCGGTGCGGGCGCGGTCCATCAGGGACCGGACGGCGTCGGCCAGGGGCTGCTGCGGCATTGGGTGTGCTCCGGGTAGGGGTGGTCCGTCCGGGGGGTGCTTCGGGCGAACGGCGTTGACGGGGGATGACGCCGATCATAGGCGGACACGAACGGACGGCCCCGGGGGGAGCGGTGCCCGGCACGGGCGCCCGGGACCGTCCGCGCGGCCGGTGCGGGCCGGTACGGCCGTGATTCGTTCGCGCGTTCGGTGCGGTGCGGCCGACGTCGGCGGGGGCGGCCGCATAGGATTGCTGCCTGTGACTGACTCCGGAAGCCCCGATTCTCGTAGCCCGCTCGACGCCGAGGCCGCCGGGCCGGACCCGCTGGACCCGCTGGACGGCGTCTGGGACGTCGTCGTGGTCGGTGCCGGACCGGCCGGCTCGTCCGCCGCGCACGCCGCCGCCGCCCAGGGCCGGCGGGTGCTGCTGCTCGACAAGGTCGAGCATCCCCGGTACAAGACCTGCGGCGGCGGCATCATCGGCCCGTCCCGGGACAGCCTGCCGCCGGACTTCCGGCTGCCGCTCCAGGACCGGGTGCACGCCGTCACCTTCGCGTATGGCGGCCGGTTCACCCGGACCCGGCGTTCCAAGCGGATGCTGTTCGGCCTGGTCAACCGGGACGAGTTCGACCTGCGTCTGGTGCAGGCGGCCAAGCAGGCCGGTGCGGTGCTGGTCACCGGAGTGACCGTCACCGGGGTCGAGCAGCGCGGCGGCGAGCACCGTACGGCGCTGGTCACGGCCGCGGACGGGCGCAGCTTCGAGGCCCGTGCGGTGGTCGGCGCGGACGGCAGCGCGAGCCGGATCGGCCGGCACGTGGGTGTCTCCTTCGACCAGATCGACCTCGGTCTGGAGGCGGAGATCCCCGTCCCGGCGGAGGTGGCCGCCGCCTGGGCGGGCCGGATCCACCTCGACTGGGGTCCGCTGCCCGGCAGTTACGGCTGGGTGTTCCCGAAGACCGAGTCCGGCAGCCTGACCGTCGGGGTGATCTCGGCCCGCGGGGACGGCGAGCGGACCAAGCAGTACCTGGCTGACTACATCAGGCAGCTGGGCCTCGCGGGGTTCCGGCCGAGCGTCGAGTCCGGTCACCTGACCCGCTGCCGGGCCGAGGACTCGCCGCTGTCCCGCGGCCGGGTGCTGGTCGCCGGGGACGCGGCCGGGCTGCTGGAGCCGTGGACCCGGGAGGGCATCTCCTACGCGCTGCGCTCGGGCCGGCTGGCCGGGGAGTGGGCGGTAAAGGTGGCCGAGGCGGGCACGGCCGCGGAGGTGCGGCGGGAGGCGCTGAACTACGCCTTCGCGATCAAGGCCGGTCTCGGGGTGGAGATGCGGGCCGGCAAGCAGATGCTGACCGCCTTCGAGCGCCGGCCCTACCTGTTCCACGCGGCGGTCTGCCTGGTCGACCCGGCCTGGCGGGCCTTCGCCCGCACCACCCAGGGGCACACCACCTTCGCCCAGGTGATCCGCCAGTACCGCTCGGCCCGCCGCCTCGCGGCCCTGGCCTCGCGCTGAGGTCCTCGCCTGGTTCCAGGGCGGGCCCGGAGCGCCTCCGGACCCGCCCTTCAGGGGTGTCCCTGAGCGGCTACGGCTGTGACTCGGGCGGCAGGATCTGACGCACGATGGTCCGGACGTGCTCCGGTGCCCCGTCCAGCTGACGTACGGCCGCGTCGAGTGCGGACCGCTGGCGGTGCAGTTCCTCGGCGAGTTCCTGGCTCCGCCGCCGGGCTTCCGTGAGGAGACCGCGCAGGTCGGCGATCTCCTCACGCGCTGTCAGGAGCTGCTGCTGGAGGCGGGCGGCCGCCGCGTCGTCGGGGGTGGCGTACTGGTGGAGCGTGATGTTCACGGCGCCGTGGATCACGCCCCCGGCGATGACGTTGACGGTGCCGTTGGCGACCACGTCGTGGTCGGTCCGCAACCGCTCCAGGTCCTTCGCGGTCTCGGCGTCCTGGGGCATCGGCGTCGGGCTGTCCAGCGCCGCACGCATGAGCCCGTGCGCTTTCCGCCTCCGTGCCCCCCGGAGCGACGGGTCCTCGGTGGTGGCCTCGACGACGGCCAGGATGAAGTCCCAGTCGTGTTCCAGGTTGTCCCCGCCCAGCCTGCGGGCGATCGTGGAGACGCTGTGCGAGATGCCCTGGTGGTCCAGTTCGCCCTGCAGCTGCCGGATGCTGATGCCGCGTTCGTTGACCAGCTGGCGCAGGAACTGGGCGAGTTCGGTGCTCTCGACCGATGAGCCCTGCGCAGGTGTGTTCCACGGTCGGCCGGGACGACGTGTCTCCTCCGCCATGACGTTGTCCTCCGTCCTCTCGAACAAACCTGGTTGTCCCGCAACGGCTCGCCGTGTCATCCGGGACAACTCCGGCCTTGGCGCCGGCGCGGCCGTGTGCGTATGGTGGAGAGCTGAGTACCACGAACCCGCCCCGAGGGTCCAATCTGCAGGGCGGGCCCGTGTTCACCTCACCGCTCGAGGGGGTCGCCACCGTGAGAATCGGTGTCGATCCCCTTGAAGCGCGCACAGAGCTTCAGGAGTTCGACCGCGACTCGGACGGTGGTTCGGCCTCTCGGGGAGCCCAGCCATGTTCCGGTGGCCTGGCCGGCCTCGTAGAGGCGTCGTCCCGTCGAACGGGTCATGCCACGCAAGCCGCCGGGCGGCAACAAGCGCTTCCTCATTTTCCCTCCCCGGATCGGACCTCCGTGCGGAGGTCGTGGACCGGTCCCTGACCGGTCCTGGGTCAGGGTGGAGAGGTCCTGCGGAAATCAGCGTACCGCCTTCTGTCCTACGTGTCTCGTGTCTGTTTCTGGAACATGATGAGACATCAAGATCGTTGTCGTGCAAGGGAGTACGCGAGAAGGGGCCGGTCCGCCGGACCGGCCCCTTCCGCTTCCCGTGCTGCTACTTGAGGCCGTTGTCGATCGCCGTGATCAGGGTGCCGCCGGGGGTGTCGCCGGTCATTTCCCAGATCATCGCGCCGAGCAGGCCCTTGGATTTCAGGTAGGCCGTCTTCTTGCCGATCGACCAGGCGTCGTCGAAGGTCCACCACTGGCCGCCGGCGCCGGTGTAGCCGTACGTGGCGACCGACTGTTCGTCGTGGTAGACGGCGAGGTTGGGGAAGGTGGTGATCAGGTTGTTGTACCCGCGGGTGCCGGCCTCCTCGGCGAACTGGCCGGGGGCGGCGCCGGTCGCGCTCTGCCACTCGCCCTTGACGCCGCCGTCGGCGACGCCCTGCCAGCCCCGGCCGTAGAACGCCAGGCCGATGGTGAGCTTGCGCGGGTTGACCCCGGCGTCGAGGTACGGCTTGACCGCCGCGTCGACGCTGAAGTGGGTGGCGTACGGGTCCTGGGCGTCCTGGTAGAGGTTGCCCTGGTGGCCGGTGCGGTTGGGCTCCCAGGAGTTGTCGCTGCCGGCGCCGTGGAAGTCGTAGCCCTGGACGTTGGCGATGTCGAGGTAGTTGAAGATCTTCGAGAGGTCCCAGCCCTGGTTGATCTTCACCGGGTCGGCCGGGGTGAAGGCGGTCAGCAGCTTGTGCGAGCCGCCCAGCGCGTCCAGCTGCTTGCGGAACTCGGCCAGCAGCAGGGTCAGGTTGGCCTTGTCGTTGGCGCTGTAGTGGTTGCCGGCGTGGCCGTCGGGCGAGCCGGGCCACTCCCAGTCGAGGTCGATGCCGTCGAAGATGCCGGCCGCGACGCCGTCGCCGCCCGCGCCGTTGTAGACCGGCAGGTTGCCCTTGATCCACACGTCGAGGCAGGACTTGACCAGCTTCTGCCGGGAGGCGTCGGTGGCCGCCGCGTCGGAGAAGTACTTGGAGTACGTCCAGCCGCCCAGCGAGACGACGACCTTCAGGTTCGGGTACTTCGCCTTGAGCTTCTTCAACTGGTTGAAGTTGCCGCGCAGTTTGCCCCAGCCGTCGTCCGCCACGCCGTCGACCGACTGGGCGGCGCTCATCGGGCGGGCGTAGTCGGCGTCGGCGTCGCCCGCGCCGGTGCCCTGGTCCGGGTCCTGCGGGTTGGCGGTGGTGCCCTTGGTGACGCCCGCCATGCAGGTCAGGTTGACCGGGTCGATGTTCTCGAAGGCGTAGTTGATGACGTCGAGCTTGGCCGCGCTGCCCGAGGTGTCGAGGTTCTTGACGAAGTACTGGCGGCCGTAGATGCCCCACTGGGTGAAGTAGCCGACCCGGGCGTACTTCCCGGCGCCGACCAGGTCGGAGGTGGTGACCTTCAGCGGCGCGGTGGCGGGCGAGGCGTTGTCCGCGCCGTCCCTGGCCTTGACGGTGAAGGTGTAGGAGGTGGACGGGGAGAGGCTGCCGACGGCGGCGGTCAGGGTGGAGCCGGTGACCGTGCGGACCAGGACGCCGTCCTGGTAGACGTCGTACGCGGCGACCTTGAGGTTGTCGGTGGCGGCGTTCCAGGCGAGTGTCACGTCGCTCGAACCCACCGCGGTGGTGCGGAGGTTGGTGGGCGCGGTGGGCGGCGTCGGGTCGGTCGCCGGGTCGAAGGTGGAGGCGGTGACCGGCGCGCTCGCCGGGCCGAGGTTGCCGCGGCTGTCCTTGGCGCGGACGGTCAGGGTGTAACTCGTCGCCGGGGTGAGGTTGGTGACCACGGCGTCGGTGGTGGTGCTCCCGCCGACCACGGTGCTGCCGTTCAGCACGTCGTAGGAGGCCACCGGGAAGTCGCCGCCGGTCGCGGCGGGCCACTTCAGCGCGAGCGTGTGGGCCGTCGCGTCGGTCACCGTCGGGGTACCCGGCGCGGACGGCAGGACGTCCGAACTGCCGTCGCACTTGTCGCCGTTGATGCGGCAGCCGGTGGGTGTGCCGACCGGGCCGTTGGCGACGAACCAGAAGCTGTACGGCTCGGTGGTCTTCCCCGCGGGGACGTTGGCGTTGTAGAACGCGGCGACGGCGGTGATGTGCCGGCCGTTGACCGTCGCGGTCCCGTTGTAGCTGTTCTGAATGGTGACCCCGGCCGGGAGGTCGAACTCCAGGGTCCAGCCGTTGACGGCGGCCGCGTTGTCGTTGCGGACGATGTAAGTGCCCTTCCACCAGGAGCCGTTGTTCTCGGTGGTGAAGGCGGCGGTGAGCTTGCCGGCCGCGTTGGCGGGGGTCGCCAGGGCGGTGATCGCGGCGATCGGGAGGAGCAGGACGGAGAGCAGCGCCAGCAGTTTGCGGCGGGTGCGGCGCGCCTGGTCCCGGCGCGCGCGTGATCGGACGGACATGGTTCTCCCTGTGACTGTGGGGGTTGGACAGGGTGACGCAGGACCGTGCGGATGGAGCCCGGTGGTGCCGGGTGAAGCCGGGTGAAACCCGATGGTGCCGGGTGAAGCCGGACGAAGCCGGGTGGTGCCGGGTGTGGTGCGGTGGTGCCCGGTCGGGTGGTGGGGGCGGTGCGTGGTCGACCGGTGTCCGCGTCGTGGGGGACGCAGCCTGGAGGCACTGTAGGAGGACTGGACCAATGCGTCAACAGGTCTGTACCACTGGCGAGTTGAGGGCGCTGGTCGCGGCCTGTCCTCAGCCGCGGCGCGGGTGGCCGGAGAGCTCGTCGCCGAGCGGGCTGCGGCTGTACAGCACCGAACGGCCGTGCCGCGCCCGGGTCAGCAGCCCGGTCCCGTGCAGCACCGCCAGGTGCTGGCTGACCGTGCCCGGCGTCACCCCCAGCCGGTAGGCGAGGTCGGTGGTGCTGGCCGGCTCGGCGAGCAGCGCGAGCAGCCGGGCCTTCGGTCCGCCGAGCAGCTGCTCCAGCGCCCGCGGGCTCACCGGTGACGGCGGAGTGGCCATCCCCGCCTGCCCCCGGGCCGGGTAACTGATCTGCGGCGGCCGGTCGTTGCTGATCATCGTGACCGCGCCCCGGGCGAAGAAGGTCGGCACCAGGACCAGTCCACGCCCGTTCACCGTGATGTCGCTGTCCCACTCCTTCCAGCGGCGGTCGACCGCCAGCACCCCGTCCGTCCAGCGCAGCCGGTGGTCCAGGTCGGCGAACAGCGCCGCCGCGCCCTGCTGCGCCAGCACTCGGGAGCGGTAGACCAGGTCCGACTCCAGCACCGCCCTGGCCTGCGGCCACCAGCCCGGCGCCAGGCAGGACTCCCAGTACTCCTCCAGGGCGTCGGCGATCCGTGCCAGCAGCCGGGCCGGGTCTGCCAGGCCCGCCGCGAGCAGCGGGGGCAGCGCTCGCTGGTGCGGCAGGAAGGTCTGCTCCAGTTCCGGGCGCAGCTGCTCCGGAGGAAGCGCCCGGACGGCGGCCAGCTCGGTGCGGAAGTCCGGCCACGGGGTGGTCGGCCGGGGCGTCAGGAAGTCCGGGATCCAGCGGTTCGCGGCGACCAGGGAGAGCAGCAGTGCGGAATCCAGCCGTGCGAAGGAGGGACGCAGTCGCTCGAAGGCGGCGGACTGGAGCCGGTAGTAGCCGGGGTGAGTCCACATCCGCAGGCTGAGTGCGGTCTCCTGGAGGGGGGAGCAGGCGAACCAGGTGGTGGCGAGGTCGGCCAGACCGAGCTTGAAGCGGTGCACGGCGGTCCTTCCCCGTCGTCGGCGTCCTCCGGTCGCCCCGCGGCCCGGTGCGCGCCGCCGGTGCGCTGCCGGATTCGGTGCCAGCCTAAATCAGTACTGCTGAGCGGCGGTGCCGGGGTGTGATCGTGCGCATGACCACCCCACCGGCGGCGACCGCCGCGCCGAGCTCCGATCCGCCCGCCTCCGATCCGCCCGCCTCCGGGGCGTCCCCCGGGGCCGGGGCGTCCCCCACCTCCGGGGCGTCCCCCGGGGCCGGGGCGTCCCCCACCTCCGGGGCGTCCCCCGGGTCCTGGGTGTCGCGCCTGCTGCACCCCGACCCGACGGTGCGACGGCTCGCCCGGATCACCCTGCTCAACACGGTCGGCAGCGGTCTCTCGCTCTCCGTCGGCGTGCTGTTCTTCACCCGCTTCCTCGGCCTGAGCGCCGGTCGGCTCGGTATCGCGCTCACCGCCGCCGGGCTCTGCGGGGTGCTCGCCAGCGTCCCCGCCGGGCGCGCCGCCGACCGCTGGGGGGCCCGGCCGGTCCTGGTCGCGCTGGTCGCCCTCACCGGTCTCGGCACCGCCGGGTACACCCTGGTGGACGGCTACCCGGCGTTCGTGGCGCTCGCCTGCCTGGTCTCCGCCGCCGACCGGGGTTCGGCCGCCGTCCGCAACGCCCTGTACGCGGAGGTGCTGCCCGCCGACAAGCGGGTCGCGGGCCGGGCCTACCTGCGGGTGGTGACCAACGTCGGCTTGTGCCTCGGCACCGCGGTCGGCGCGATCGCGCTCCAGGTGGACTCGCGGGCCGGCTACCTGACGGCGATCCTGGCGGACGCCGCCTCGTACCTGGCCGTCGCGGTGCTGTTCCAGCGGCTGCGGGTGCGCGGGTGGTCGGGTGCCGGGTCGGGTGCCGCGTCGGGTGACGCGGTCGGGGCGAGCAAGGCCGTCGAGGAGGGCGCGCCCGGGGGCGGGCGGCGCAACCCGGCGCTGCGGGACGGACCGTTCCTGGTGGTGACCGCGCTCGGTTCGGTGCTCGCCCTGCAGTTCGCGATGCTGGAGGTCGGGGTGCCGCTGTGGATCGTCCAGCAGACCGACGCGCCCCGGATCACCGTGGCCGGCACCCTGATCGTCAACACCCTGCTGGTCATCGCGTTCCAGGTCCCCGCCACCCGGGGCACCGAGCACCCGGTCGCCGCCGCCCGCGCCTGCGGACGCGCGGGGCTGGTCCTGGCCGCCTCCTGCCTGGTCCTCGGCCTCGCCCACGGCGTGCCCGCCGCGCTCGCCGCCGTGGTGGTCCTGGTCGGCGTGGCCCTCCAGGCGGGCGGCGAGGTCCTGAGTCAGGCCGGCACCTGGGCGCTCAGCTACGACCTGGCCGACGAGCGTGCGCACGGCGCCTACCAGGGCGTCTTCAACGCGGGCATGTCCGCCGCGCTGATGATCGGCCCGGCCGTCGTCTCGACCGCCGTCATCGGCCACGGCCTGGCGGGCTGGGCCGCCCTCGGCGCGCTGCTCGCCGGCGCGGGTCTCGCGATGGGCCCCGCCGTCCGGTGGGCGCGGCGGCGGGGCGCGGTTCCGGTGTGACGCGTCGGGTGCGGCCCGGGCTACTCCGGGACCACCGCGAAGGCCTCGATCTCGATCAGCACCTCCGGCAGGAACAGCGCCGCCACCTGCATCGCCGAGCCGGCCGGCAGCGGCAGATCGCCGAGCGCCTCGTCCCGTGCCTCCCGGACGGCGGGCAGGTGCGCGATGTCGGTGAGGAAGTACGTCAGCTTGACGACGTGGGAGAAGTCCGCACCCGCCGCCGCCAGGCAGCGCCGCAGGTTCTCGAAGACCTGCCGCGCCTGCGCCCCGGGGTCGCCCGGCCCGACCAGCCGCCGCTGCTCGTCGAAGGCGACCTGCCCCGACACCGCCACCAGCCGCCCGGTGGCCGTCACCACCTGGGTGTAGCCGGTACCGGGAGCGACGCCGGGCGGCTCGGTGATGTGGGTGAGGCCGGTGTCGGTGGGCTGTGATTCCGTGGTCATGCGCCCATCGTGGTCGACAGCCGATCACCGCACCACGGCTTTCACGGAGGGTGTCCTCGACACGCACCCGGCGTGACGAGAGCGACCGTCAGGAATGGTGAGCGCTTCGTGGGCACGGCACCCCGACTCCCCGACGACCACAGCGCGGTGGCGGATCCCGTACGGGCACCGAAGCACGCGGTCCAGCACACCGAGCACGACCGCACCGAGATCGTCGAGGGCGTCGTCACCCCGGTGTCGCGGACCTGGGCATGCGAGAGCGCCGCCGGGGCCGTCCGCGGGCAACTGACGCCGTGCCTGGACGCGCTGGGTCTGGTGGCGGGATCCGGCGATCTCGACCTGCCCGGATCGGAGAACCGGTTCGTCCCCGATCTCGCGGTGGTCCCGGCGGACCTGGCGGCGAAGACGGAGGGCGCGCTCCTTCCCGATCGGACGCTGCTCGTGGTCGAGGTCACCTCGCCCTCGAACGGGGAGACGGACCGGACGGTGAAGCGTCGCCGGTACGGTCAGTACGGCGCACCGCTGTACCTCCTGGTCGACCGGCAGCACCGCGCCTGCACGCTCTTCAGCGGGCCGACGCGGCTCGGCTACGCCGTCGAGGACGGGCCGCACCCCTTCGGGACGCCGGTCCGGCTGCCGGAGCCGTTCGACCTCGACCTGGACACTTCCGGGCTCTGAACGGTGACGGTGGTGGCCGGCGGGGGCGGAGGGCCTGGCCGAGCGGAGGGTGGGCATGTCAGAGTCGTCCGGGCGCCGCCGCCCACCCGTGGTCGCGGCCCCGTTCCGACCCACCCTCAGCCGGAAAGCAGGACCGTACCGATGACCAGTGAAGCGCCCTTCGTCCGGATCGCCACCGAGGACGCCGTCACCACGCTGACCCTCGACTCGCCGCACAACCGCAACGCGCTCTCCCGCCGGCTGATGGCCGAGCTGACCGCCGGACTGGCCGGGGCGGCCGCCGACCCGGAGGTGCGCGCGGTGGTGCTGACGCACGCGGGCAAGGTGTTCTGCGCCGGGGCGGACCTCTCCGAGGCGACCGGGGCGGACCCGACGGTCGGGCCGCGCGGGCTGGTCGACCTCCAGCGGGCGATCGTCGACTGCGCCAAGCCGGTGATCGCCGTCATCGACGGGCACGTCCGGGCCGGCGGGCTGGGGCTGGTGGGCGCGGCCGATCTGGCGATCGCCGGACCGGCCGCCACCTTCGCGTTCACCGAGGTCAGGCTCGGGCTCGCGCCGGCCGTGATCTCGCTGCCGCTGCGCCCCAAGCTGGACCCGCGCGCAGCCTCCCGGTACTACCTGACCGGTGAGGTGTTCGACGCGGCCGAGGCCGCCCGGATCGGTCTGATCACCCGGGCGGCCGACGCGCCGGAGGCGGCCGAGGTCGCGCTCAAGGAACTGCTGGACGCCCTGCGGCTGGGTTCGCCGCAGGGCCTCGCGCACTCCAAGCGGCTCGCCAACGCCGAGGTGGTGCGCTCCTTCGAGCGGGACGCCGACGAGCTGGTCGAGCTGTCGGCGCGGCTGTTCGGCTCCGAGGAGGCCCAGGAGGGCATGCGGTCGTTCCTGGAGAAGCGGCCCGCACGCTGGGTGCGTTAGGTGTTCCGACCCGTGAGGTCGGCTCAGCCGATGGTGGCGGTCTCGCGCCAGAGCTCGAGCAGCGCCTCGTCGCCCGCGTGCTCGACCCGCCCGGTCCCGGCGGGCAGCCGGTTCCAGAGCAGCAGGTAGAGGTCCCGGGCCGGGCCGGTGAGGGTCAGGTCGGCCGGGGCCTCGGTGAGCTCGACGGACAGCGGGTCCGTGCTGACGGTCGCCAGCCAGCGGCCGGGCCCGTCGGTGGTGCTGATCTGGACGGTGCGCGGCCGCTCGGTGCGCAGCCGGGAGCGGTCGCGGGCGAGGAAGCCGCGCAGCAGTTCGTCGATGCCGTCGAGCGCGAGCCCGGGTGCGGTCTCCGGTCCCTCGGCGCCGGCGGCCGCGTCGGCGTCGATCCGGTGCACGGCCGTCTCGTGCGCCTGCCGGCGGGCCCAGAACGCGAGCGGGCTCGGGGCCGTCGGCAGGAAGGTCCAGCAGTCCAGGTCGGCGGGGGCGGCGAGGAGCGTGTCGACCAGTGCGCCGTGGCCCGCGCGGAACCAGTCGATCAGGACGGCGTCGTCCGGCTCCTCCGCCCAGATCGCCTGCTGGCTCGCCTCGTCCATCGGCGTCGGCCGGCCGTCCCGGAGGTGGGTGGTGGCCCAGCGGTGCACATGGCCGGTGTGCAGGACGAGGTCCCGCAACCGCCACTCCGGGCAGGTCGGGACGGCGGCGTCGAGGTCGGTGCGGGCGGCGGCGTCCGCGAGCAGGCCGCCTTCGCGGCGCAGGGCGTCGATGTGTGCGGTGATCTCCATGATCGGGATTCTGGCAGCACCGGCGGCAATCGGACGCGTGTTCCCATGGACGGGCGGCGGAAATGTTGTGGGGGCGGTGCGCGGCGGGCCGCCGACGGTGACGGGGGACGCTGTGCGGCGGGCCACCGGCGGTGACGGGGTGGAGCGGGGCCGGGCGGGCGACGGGCTCGTGTGACCTTGGCCGCCTCGGCGCCGGGCGGACCGTACGGACCGGTAACGTGAGCGCATGTCGATCACGCGTTCCCTGTTCAGCGCCACCCGGGCCGGCGGCCGGCGCGTTGCGGGTCGGCTCGTCCACCGGGGCTGGCAGTGGGTGCAGCGGGCCGGTTCGGTCTCCAGCGAGAACCCCGGACCGTACCGCTTCGGCGAGCTCGGCGCGGGGACGAAGCTGAGCTTCCCGCTCGGCGCGGTCTTCAACGAGCAGTGGATCACCATCGGCCCGTTCTCGATCATCGGCGAACGGGTGACCATCTGCGCGGGCTTCCTCCCCGGCCTGGATCTCGGGCCCGAGCCGATCGTGCGGATCGGCGGCGGCTGCGTGATCGGCCGGGACAGCCACATCGTCGGCCACCAGTCGATCGTGCTGGGCGACGACGTGTGGACCGGCCCCGGCGTCTACATATCCGACCAGGCGCACGAGTACCGGGCGACGGACCTGCCGATCGGCAAGCAGTGGCCGCGCAACGAGCCGGTGGAGATCGGCTCCGGGAGCTGGATCGGCACCGGAGCGGTGATCCTCCCCGGCGCCCGGCTGGGCCGCAACGTGGTCGTCGCGGCCGGTTCGGTGGTGCGCGGCGAGGTGCCCGACCACACGGTGGTGGCGGGTGCGCCCGCCAAGGCCGTCCGCCGCTGGACGCGGGAGGAGGGCTGGCAGCCGCCGTTCCGCAACGAACCGCCGCGGCCGCTCCCGGACGACATGACCGCCGCACAGCTGCGGGCGCTGGCCGGCTGGGACCTGCGGCTGCCCGGCGAGTCCGAGGTCTGACCGCGCCGGACAATTCGGTTGCCGCCGTTGCGCGGCGTCGGATAGGAAACTCGCATGCTTCGAGGCGAGAAGATCGGGCTGCGGGCCCGGCACGAGGACGACATCCCGGTCCTGCTGACCGAGCTCCACGACGACGTGGCCAACTCCTCGCGGGCCGAGAGCGCGCCGTGGCGGCCGATCCCGCCCGGAGCGAAGGAGTCCCGGCTCTCACTGGACCGCGTGGACGACGCGGTCGTGCCGTTCTCCGTGGTGGAGCTGGGCAGCGGCGCGCTCCTCGGCAGCGCGAGCCTGTGGGGCATCGACAACCACAACCGCCTCGCGCACCTCGGGCTCGGGCTGAGGCCCTCCGCCCGCGGCCGGGGTCACGGCAGCGAGGTGGTCTCGCTGCTGTGCCACTACGGCTTCGTCGTGCGCGGTCTGCGGCGGCTGCAGGTCGAGACCCTCGCGGACAACGCCGCGATGCTCCGCGCCGCCGAGGGCAACGGCTTCGTCCGGGAGGGCGTGCTGCGCTCCTCCGCGTGGGTGATGGGCGAGTTCCTGGACGAGGTGCTGCTCGGCCTGCTGGTCGAGGACTGGAAGGGCCGGGGTCGGGAAACGGTTCGGGGCTGAGCAACGGTCCGGGGCTGAGCAACGGTCCGGGGTCAGGGGACGGTCCGGGCGCCCGGGGTGTGCCCCGCGGCGGCCCGTTCGGCGTCGCGGGCGGCGAGGGCGGCCGTGATCCGGGGCAGGTCGGCCGGCCGGGTGGGGTCCAGGCCGGTGCGGGCGGCGATCCGGCGGAGCCGGTAGTCCACGGTGTTGGGGTGCAGATGGAGCACCTGGGCCGTGTGGCGTCTGCTGAGACCCCCGGCGAGGTGGACCCGCAGCGTGGTGAGCAGCTCGCCCGCGCCGTCCAGCGGGGCGAGCAGTGCGGCGAGTCGCGAGCGGGCCCGGCTGGGCCGGCTGAGCTGGTACTCGACCAGCAGGTCGTCCAGCCGGTGCAGGCCGGGTGCCCGGCCGACGGCCAGGGCCACCTCGAGGACCTCCGCCGCGAGCGCGGCCGCCGCCGGGACCTCGGCGGGCGCCGAGGCCGCCCCGCCCGCCCGGACGGTGACGCCGGCCGCGCGGGCGAGCCGCCGCAGGGTCTCGGCCAGCCGCTCCCAGGCCTGTTCGGGCACGGCCTCGGGGTCGTGCTCCAGCGGGACCAGCACCACACCGCCGCCGGCGGTGAGCGCCGACAGCGCCGACTGCCGGGTGGCGTGGTCGAGTTCGGTGCGCAGCCGGCGCAGCTTGCGGTGCCCCGCCACGGCCCGGTCGACGTCGGGCGAGCGCTCGTCGGGGTGTTCGGCGACGGCGAGGCGCAGCACCGCGTACGCGGGCGGCAGGACGGTCCCGGCCCGGCCGGCCGCCGCCTCGGCCTCGGCGGGCGCGCCGTCCAGCAGTGCGGTGACCAGGGCTCCTCGGGCGGCCCGCCGTTCGTCGGCGTCGCCGCGGCCCTCCGCCAGGTATCCGGCGCAGGTCGCGGCGGCGGCCCGGCGCAGGTGGTTGAGCATCAGCCGGTTGAGCAGCAGCAGGTCGGCCGCGTCGCCGTCGTCGGCGTGCCGGGTGATCAGCTCCCAGCAGACCTCCATGCCGAGATGGTGGGCGAACAGGACGGCGTCCAGTGGCACACCCTCCTCGGCGCGCCGGGCGGCGGCCTCCCGGACGGCGGCGAACTCGCCCTCGGGGGCCGGGAGTCCGGTGCGGACGGCATGGGCGAGGGCGCGGATCCGGCGCGCGGCGACCGGGACCAGTTCGCCGGTGGCCAGTTCGCGGGGGAAGCGTCGGTAGGCGGGTACCCGGTCCAGCAGCGCGGCGACCAGGGCCTCGGCCAACTCGGGCACGGCGCTCAGCAGACGCTGGTCGGCGGCGGTGCCGCCGATCACCGGGATCCGCCAACCGGTTTCGGTGGGGGGTGAATTGTGACCGGTCACAGAGAACTCCGTCGAGGTCTGGAAGCTGCCCGAGACCCAGGTCGGAGGGGCGACCGCAGGATGGAGGCACTCGGGTTACCTGTTGGTAACAAACTTCCGCTCCGGAGGCAACCGTTGAGAACCCCACTTCTCCGCTCCGCCGCAAGGCCGTTGCGCCGCAGGCTTCTTGGGTCTGCCGGTGCGGCGCTGCTGGCCGGCGCACTGCTCGCCGGCGGTCCCGCCGGCGTGGCCCGGGCGGCGGACGCGACCCCCACCGCGATCCCCACCGCGTCCGCCGCCGCTGCCTCCGTACCGGCCGCCGCGGGCGAACTCCCGCCCGACGGCGACACGGTGGCCTCGCCGCCCGGCGCCAACGACTGGAACTGCCGGCCGAGTGCCGCCCATCCGAACCCGGTGGTCCTGGTGCACGGGACCTTCGCCAACCGGTACGAGAACTGGCTGGTGCTCTCGCCGCTGCTGAAGAGCCTGGGCTACTGCGTCTTCGCCCTGGACTACGGCACGGTCCCCGGCATCACCTCCTCCGGCAGCGGGCTGCTGCTGCCGATCGGCGGGCTCGCCCCGGTCACCGACTCGGCGGCCCAGCTCGGGCGCTTCGTCGACCTGGTGCGCGGCGCGACCGGCGCGGCCGAGGTCGACCTCGTCGGCCACTCGCAGGGCGGCATGCTGCCGAACTACTACCTGAAGTTCCTCGGCGGCGCGGCCAAGGTCGGCAAGCTGGTCGCCCTCGCGCCGTCCAACCACGGCACCACGCTGGACGGCATCACCAATCTCGCCCCGTACTTCCCGCGCGTCGCCGAACTGATCTACACGGCCTGCGCGGCCTGCCGGGACCAGGCGGTCGGCTCCGACTTCAACCGGCGGATGGCCACCAGGCCGGACACCGTCCCGGGTGTGCGCTACACCGTGATCTCCACGGTCTACGACGAGGTCGTCACGCCCTACCGGAGCCAGTTCCTGGACGGGGCGGGCGGCGCCGGTGCGGCGGCCGTGGACAACGAGGTGGTCCAGGCGCACTGCCCGCTGTCGCTCGCCGAGCACGTGGCCGTCGCCTTCGCGCCGACTGCGCTGCACCTGGTCACCAACGCGCTCGACCCGGCCCACGCCACCCCGGTGCTCTGCGGCTGAGGCCGTCACCGGGGTGCGTCCGGACCGGCCTCCCGCCGTCGCGCGGGAGGCCGGTCCGTCCGTCCGTCCGTCCGCCCGTCCGTCCGCCCGTCCGGCCGCCCGCCCGTCCGTCCGTCCGTCCGTCCGCCCGTCCGCCCGTCCGTCCGTCCGTCCGCCCGTCCGCCCGTCCGCCCGTCCGTCCGCCCGTCCGTCGGCCCGTCCGGCCGCCCGGTGCGCCGGGTGTCGGTGGTGGCCGGGATACTGCCGCTCACCCGAGGACAGGAGAGTGGCATGGGCTGGGTCGACGAGGTACCGGTGCCGGTGACGGACGCGTGGGCGGACTGGCTCGCCCACGCGGAGGCGCTCGACGCGGCGGGTGATCCGCGGGGGGAGGCGATCCGGCTGGAGCACTCCGGGGCGGCGGGCGACGACGCGCAGCTCGCCGCGCTGTACCGGCGGGTGGAGCGCGACTGCGGGCTGGACGGGCTGCGGGCCGACGGATCGTGGCGCCTCGGCTGGTTCCGCGGTTTCCTCGACACGGCCGTGTTCCGGCCGGCGCCGGAGACCGCGGCGGGGCGCCGGGCGCTGGTGGCACGGCTCCTGGCGGAGCTGCCGCACACCGGCGCCCACGACCCGGACGATCCGGAGCAGTGGGAGGCCGTGCTGGTCGACGCGTTGCTGTGCCACCCCGCCTCCGGGCGGCTGCGCACACTGGAGCTCCACCTGACGGACCATCACCATTCCGCCGGGACGGCGGCCGCCGCGCTCGCCGCGCGGCAGCGTCCCCGGCTCGCGGAGCTGTATCTCGGGCACGACTTCGACACGCTCTTCGAGCTGCACCGGACCTCGACGGGCAACCCGCTGGAGGTCGAGCGGTACCTGCACCACCCGGTGGTCCCGCCCGAGGTGGGCCGGGCGCTGTGGCCCGCGCTTCCCGCCCTGCGCGCTCTGGAGCTCGAAGGGGCCTTCCTGCTCGACAACGTGGTGCACGACGGGCTGACGCACCTCCGGACCAGGGGCGCGGTCTTCTCGGACGGCTCCCTGTTCGGGACGTCCACGCCGGGTCTGGTCACGCTGGAGGTGGAGATCGACCACGACGTGCACGGCACGGTCTCCGGCAATGCGCAGCTGGCGGAGCTCGACCCGGCCGGGTACCCCCGGTTGAGGCACCTCGACCTGGGCGCGGCGGTCTTCGAGCCCGAGGAGGCCGGCGACTTCCTCGTCCTCGCCGAGAGCCCGCTGCTGCCGCAGTTGGCGAGCCTGACCGTGCGGGAGCTGGTGATCGAGGACACCGACGCGGAGCGGGAGCCGCTGGAGGTCCTGGCCGGGCTGGCCCCCCGGTTCGCCCATCTCGATCTGCGGGTGGAGGGCGACACGGAGATCGAGGGGGCCGACGAGCAGGCGGTGGAGCGGGTGCTCGCGCTTCTCGGCCTCGGGGCGGAGGAGAGCGAGGGCGAGGGCGAGGGCGAGGGCGAGGACGAGGACGAGGGCGAGGGCGAGGAGTGAGGCGGCGTGCCGGGCCCGGTCAGTCGACGGCCGTGCGCAGGACGAGCACGGCGGTGGTCCCGGTGGGGCGGAGGGTGTGGGTCGCGGGGGCGGTGAGGTGCGCGGCGTCGTAGCGGGCGAGGGTGGTGCCGGCGTCGAGGGTCGCGGTGCCGGAGAGACAGACCAGCAGGACGGTGGCCCCGGTCGGGACCTCCACCGTCCGGGCCTCGTCCGCGAGGGTCACCTCGGCGGTGGCCCGGCCGCGCCGGGTCATCACGTTGAAGTCGACCAGCGGGCCGCCGAGCAGCCGGCAGTCGGTGGCCGCGTCGCCGGAGAAGGCGAACGGGCGGAACGGCGCGTCGACGACGTGCTCGGTGCCGTCCACGGTCAGGGCCATCCCCGGGCCCTCGACCAGGGTGATCACCCGGTCCACGCCGGGGAAGGCGGAGAACGGTCCGGCCGACCCGACGTCGGCGAGGCTGACCCGCCACCGGAAGTCGTCCAGCCCCGAACCCGCCGGGTACCCGGCGACCTCCCTGGTCACCCCGCCGCCGTTGCGCCAGGCGGTGGCCGGGCGATCGGCGGCGCGGAGGAGCTGGACCGGTCCGGTGCTGTTCGTCATGGCGCGATCCTCGCACGGGGCCGCAGCCGCGGGGGAGGGGAAGCGTCCGGCGCCCGCCGGGCGGTCAGTGCCGCCGGGCGGGTCAGTGCCGCCGGACGGCCAGTGGGAGGAGGGCGGCGACGGTGGCCGCGCCCGCCACGGTGGTGAGGGCGAGCGGCAGGCTGGTCGCGTCGGCCAGGAAGCCGATCACCGGCGGGCCGATCAGCATGCCGCCGTAGCCGAGGGTGGAGGCGAGGGCGACGCCCCGGGGGCCGCCGGCGGCACCGGCCCGGGCGATGGCGAGCGGGAAGAGGTTGGCCAGCCCGAGCCCGACCAGGACGAACCCGGCGAGGGCGAGCGGGACCAGCGGGGCGAGCGCGGCCAGCAGCATGCCGGCGGCCGCGGTGAACCCGCCGAGCAGCATCACCCGGTGCTGGCCGAGCCGCACGGACAGCCAGGTGCCGCCGATCCGCCCGGTGGTCATGGCGAGCGCGTAGGCGACGTAACCGGCGGCGGCCACCTGGGCGCCGGCGTGGACGTCGTCGGTCAGGTGCACGGTGGTCCAGTCGGCCACGGCGCCCTCGCCGTACGCGGTGCAGAGCGCGGTGAGGCCGAGCAGCAGGACCAGCAGGCGGCCGGCGCCGGCGGCGGTGCCGCCGGAGGGGGACGTGGAGGAGGACGGGGCGGCGGACGTGGAGGAGGACGGGGCGCCGACCGGTCGCGCCGCGGGGCTGCGGAGCAGGGCGGCGCCCGCGAACGCGGTGACCGCGAGGCCGAGCAGTCCGGCGATCGCCAGCCACTGGGCGGCCGTCAGGGTGCCGGCGAGCAGGCCGCCCGCCCCGGCGCCGAGCAGGCCGCCGAGGCTGTACCCGGCGTGGAAGCTGGGCATGACGGGGCGGCCGAGCTCGCTCACGATCTCGACGGCGGCGCTGTTCATGGCGACGTTCGCCCCGCCGTAGCCGGCGCCGAAGAGCAGCAGGACGCCGCCGAGCGCGGGCACCGAGTGGGTGTGCGCGGGCAGCGGGACGGCGACCGCGAGCAGGGCGAGCGAGGCGACGGTGACCGGCCGGGAGCCGTACCGCAGGCAGAGCCGGCCGACGACCGGCATGGTGGCCACGGCGCCCGCCGACACGCAGAGCAGGGCGAGGCCGAGCGCCCCGTGCGAGGCGCCGACCTGGTTGCGGATGTCGGGGATCCGGACGACCCAGGCGGCGAAGAGCAGGCCGTCGACGGCGAAGAAGGCGGTCAGGGCGAGCCGGGCGCCGCCCCAGGAGGGGAGGAGGGACGCGGGGAGGGTGCGGGATCGGGCGGCGATGCTGCGAGACTGGGGGGACGGCCGGTCGGCGGGGGCATGGGGACGAATTTTGTTTCGGAGCGGCACAAAGTAAGAATAGGGACGTGCAGCTCTCACCTTCAAGTCCGAAGCCCGGGACCGGGGCCGAACTCGACGCGCAGCGCGACGCCCACCGCCGCGCGGCCCCCGACCGCGGCCGGACGCTGCTCGGTCCGGCGCTCCAGCTGATCCACACCGGCCAGACCCCGACCCGCTCGGCCCTCACCCGCGCGCTCGACGTCACCCGGGCCACCGCCGGCGCCGTCACCGCCGAACTGGAGGCACTCGGGCTGATCACGGTCGACTCCCGCCCGGCCGGCGGCGGCCGCGGCCGCCCCTCGCACCGGCTCGCCATCGACCCCGCGGGCCCGGTGGTCGTCGCCGGGCAGATCCACGCCGACGGTCTGAGCGTCACCCTGGCCGGCCTCGGCGGGCTGCTCGACCCGCCGGTCCACCTGCCGCTGCCCGCCGCCACCGACCCGGTGCGGATGCTGCGCGCGGTGGCCCAGGCGGGCGCCGAACTCGCCCGCGCCACCGACCGCCGCTGCCTCGGCGCGGCGCTCGCCCTGCCGAACCCGGTCACCGAACCGGACGGCACGGCACTGGCCGCACTGCACTTCGCCTGGCCCAGCGGCACTCCCGTGGCCGACCTGTACGACGTCGAGGTGGGGCGCGCCGAGCACGGTCCGAAGGCGTTCGACCCGCTGCCCACCTCCATCGCCAACGACGCCAACCTGGCCGCCCTCGCCGAGTACCGGCACGGTGCCGGACGGGGAGCCCGGCACCTGCTGCTGGTCACCTCCGGCCACCGCGGGGTCGGTGGCGCGCTGGTCATCGACGGGCGGCTGCACACCGGCAGCGCCGGGCTGGCCCTGGAGGTCGGCCATCTGACCGTCGATCCGCAGGGCCGGCCCTGCCAGTGCGGCAACCGGGGCTGCCTCAACTCCGAGACCGACCCGGACGCGCTGTTCGCCGCCGCCGGTCTGACGCCGGACCCGGCACGACGGCTGCTCGACCAGGCCGGTGAGCTCTGCCGGGCCGCCGCCGTCGACGAGCGGGCCCGGGCGGCCGTGGAGCACGTCATCGACCGGCTGGGCCTCGGGCTGGCCGGGGTCGTCAACATCCTCAACCCGGACCGGGTGGTGCTCAGCGGGCTGCACCGCGACCTCCTGGAGGCCGCGCCGGACCGGCTGCGGGCGGTGGTGGCCGACCGCAGCCTCTGGGGGCGCAGCGGCCGGGTGCCGATCGTCGGTGCCGAGCTGGCGCACAGCGCGCTGGCCGGGGCGGCGGAACTCGGCTGGCGCCCGTACCTGGCCGATCCGCAGTCGGTGCAGGTGGGGTAGCCGCGCAGCGGGGAGCCGTGGGTCCCGGTGGTCGATAAGCGGAGCCTGGAGCTTCACATAATGTCACTTATCGTGACACTCGTACACTCGTAGTGAGCGCATCGGAGGGGGGCTTCGAAGAACTCGCACGAGGAGAGTGGCAGGCCGTGGGGACCGAACCGATCGTCGACGTCGACCGCACCGACCCGGAGTACCGGAGTTGGCTCAAGGAGGCGGTCCGCAAGGTCCACGCGGACGCCAACCGCTCGGCCGACACCCACCTGCTGCGCTTCCCGCTGCCCGCCGAGTGGGGCATCGACCTCTACCTCAAGGACGAGTCCACCCACCCCACCGGCTCGCTCAAGCACCGGCTGGCGCGCTCGCTCTTCCTCTACGGCCTCTGCAACGGCTGGATCCGCCCCGGCAAGCCGGTCATCGAGGCGTCCAGCGGCTCCACCGCCGTCTCCGAGGCCTACTTCGCCCAGCTGATCGGGGTGCCGTTCATCGCGGTGATGGCCAAGTCCACCAGCCAGGCCAAGATCGACCTGATCGAGTTCCACGGCGGCGAGTGCCACCTGGTGGACCGGCCCGACGAGGTGTACGCGGCCTCGGCCGAGCTCGCCGAGAAGACCGGCGGTCACTACATGGACCAGTTCACCTACGCCGAGCGCGCCACCGACTGGCGCGGCAACAACAACATCGCCGAGTCGGTCTTCGCCCAGCTGCGCCTGGAGCCGCACCCCGAGCCCACCTGGATCGTGGCCACCGCCGGCACCGGCGGCACCTCGGCGACCATCGCCCGCTACGTCCACTACATGCAGTACGACACCCGGATCTGTGTCGCGGACCCGGAGAACTCCTGTTTCTTCGACGGCTGGGTGCGGGAGGACCCGGACGCCGTGTGCGACCGGGGTTCGCGGATCGAGGGGATCGGCCGCCCCCGGATGGAGCCGAGCTTCGTCCCCGGGGCGATCGACCGGATGATGAAGGTCCCGGACGCCGCCTCGATCGCCGCCGTCCGGGTGCTGGACGGGGTGCTCGGCCGGAAGGCGGGCGCGTCCACCGGGACCGGGCTGTGGAGCGCGCTGCGGATCGTCGCCGAGATGCGGGCGGCCGGGGAACGCGGGAGCGTGGTCACCCTGCTCTGCGACCCGGGCGACCGCTACCTCGACAAGTACTACGCGGACGAGTGGCTGGCGGGGGAGCGGATCGACATCGCGCCCTACCTGTCCGGGCTGGAGTCCTTCCTGGCCGGCGGAGCCTGGACGGACTGACGGACTGACGGACTGACGGACTGGCGGGCCGACGGACTGGCGGGCCGACAGGGCGCCGAGCCGACGGGCCGACGGGCCGCCCGCTCCGGGGTCGGCGCCCCGCCGCCGTGGCGGGGCCGCCCCCGGTCGGCCCGGGCTACGGCAGTCGGGGCGCCGGAAGGTCGGTGGGGACGAGCAGCTGGAGGTCCTCCGTGGACGGGTCGTCGAGCTGCGCCACCCGCATCGCGTGCCGCTCCACCATGGTCTCGAAGACCTGGCGGGCGGTCCGGCCGTTGCCGAAGGCGGGACCGCGCTCGATGCCGGCGAAGTGCTCCAGCAGCGCCAGCTCGGTGGCGTCGGCCAGCGCGTACTCGTGCTCCGCGCACTGGGCGCGGGCGATCTCCAGCAGCTCCTCGGCGGTGTAGTCGGGGAAGGTGACGGTCCGGGAGAACCGGGAGGAGACGCCGGGGTTGGCCGACAGGAACCGCTCCATCTCGGCGGTGTAGCCGGCCACGATGACCACCACCTCGTCCCGGTGGTCCTCCATCAGCTTCACCAGGGTGTCGATCGCCTCCCGGCCGAAGTCGCGGGCGCCGTCCTCGGGGGCGAGCGCGTACGCCTCGTCGATGAAGAGCACGCCGCCGCGGGCCCGGTCGAAGGCGGCGGCGGTGCGGATCGCGGTGGAGCCGATGTGCTCGCCGACCAGGTCCACCCGGGCCACCTCGACCAGGTGCCCGCGCTGGAGCACCCCGAGCGAGGCGAGGATCTCGCCGTAGAGCCGGGCCACCGTGGTCTTGCCGGTGCCGGGGGCGCCGGTGAAGACCAGGTGGCGGCGGAGCGAGGGGGCCTTGAGCCCGGCCTGCCGACGCCGCCGACCGACCGAGATGAGGTCGATCAGGGTCCGGACCTCCTGCTTGACGGTGGCCAGGCCGACCAGTCCGTCGAGTTCGGCCAGGGCCTCGTCGGCAGGCCGGCAGTCCGGGATCGGCCCGATCACAGCGGGTGCGGCAGAGGCCAGGGAGCCTGTGGAGGCGGCGAGTTGGGCGCGCGGTCCGGGGATCTCGGCGGCCGTCGACGGCAGCGCCGCGACATCGTCCGAGGTGCAGCCCTCCACCACCGGGCCGGGCTCGGAGAACTCGAAACCGGCCCGCTCGTTCTGCTCGGCCCGGCACCGCGTCAGCACCGTGCGGCAGCCGTCGATGATGTGGAAGCCGAAGCCCTTGCCGTGCGAGACCCGGCAGTCCTCGAAGGTGCCCCGGCCCTGGGCGGAGACGTAGACCCCGGCGTCGGAGCCGGCCCTGACGGTGCAGTCCCGGAACACCGGGTCGGCGCCCTTGGTGACGATCACCCCGGTCGCCACGTCGGAGATCTCGCACTTGGTCAGCACGCCGCCGCTGCCGTGGTCGCGGAACCACAGCCCGGTGCCCGCCTCCTGCACCCGGCAGCCGCTGAGCGTCACCGTGGCGCCGCCGCTGACCGACACCGCCGAGCTGCGGATCCGGCTGAACGAGCAGCCCTCGGCGACGGCGGCGGAGTCGCGGTCCAGTACGAACAGGGCGTCCGGCAGGTCGTGCAGGGCGCAGTCGGTGAGGGTGAGCCGGGCGCCGTCGCTGACCCACAGCGCCGGGTACTCGCCGTTGGAGCCGTGGATCTCGCAGGACTCGGCGCTCGCCTCGGTGCCCTGGTCCCAGACCGAGAGCGCGCCGCGCCCGAAGTCCCGCACCGTGGAGTGGGCGAGGCTGAGCCGGGCCCGGCCGCGAAGGTCGGCCGCGTTCTCCGGCAGGTCGTGCACCCGGCAGCCGGTCAGCACGAGCTCGGCCTCGCCGTCGAGCGTGAGGCCGTTGCCGGTGACCCGGTGGATGTCGCAGTCGACCAGCCGCCCGCGGGCCCGGTCCTCGGCCTGCACCCCGCTGCCGCGGATCTCGTAGATCTCGCAGCCGGTCAACTCGGCGGCGCTGCCCGGGTCGGAGAGCAGGACACCGGCGCCGCTCGCGTGGTGCACCCGGCAGCGCTCCAGCGCGGCGGTCGCGCCGCCGAGCACGGCGAGTCCGGCCTGACCGGCGGCGGAGACCTCGCAGTCCTCGAACGCCGCCGCGGTGCCCGGGCCGCGGAGCCGCAGTCCGAGCCCGTCCGGGTTGGAGACCGCACAGCCCTTGAGGGTCGGCCGCGCGCCGTCGGTGACCTCGAACCCGGCGGCGGAGCGGGTCTCGACCCGGCAGCCGGTGAAGGAGGGGGCCGCGTCCGCACCGGACACCAGCACGGCGGGGGAGGACCGGTCGCTGCCCTCGATCACCAGGTCCAGGACGGCGGCCGAGGCCGTCACGGTGAGCGGGACGCCCCCGGGAGGGTCGATCCGGACGGTGCCGGGGCCCTGGGCGGGGACGATCGTGACCACCTTGTCCACGACCACGTTCTCCCGGAAGGTCCCCGGCCGCACCGTCACCGTGTCGCCGGGTTCGGCGGCCGCCAGGGCCTCGGTGAGCGTGTCGTACTCGCCGGCGCGCCGCCGCCAGCGGGATGCGCTGTCCTGGGTGACCCGGACCCTGTGCTCAGCCATGACGGTTTGTTGTCCCCACCTTCATCGAGCCGGCGATCTGCGGACCGGACGCACGCGGGCCCGTTCGCCCGGACGCGGCGCACGGGGTGCGCGGGTCGTCCGCCCACCGTAGCGCGCCCGCGCGGATGCTCCCGCCGTTCGGTACCGCTCGGTGACGGGCGGGGCCGGGCGCGGTCGCGGGTTCACCACATGCTTCAACGAGTGCGCACAGTTCCGGTTCCGGGACGCGGGTGCGGAACCGGCCGCGGCGGCGACGGGGGCCGCGGTGGGCGGGCGGCGGTTGCGGGGCCGGCCGGGAGCCCCGGGCGCGGAGAACGCGCGCGGCCACCGGCGCGTGGGCGCCCGCACCGTG
The DNA here is from genome assembly GCF_900105395.1 of Streptomyces sp. TLI_053. Lineage (NCBI taxonomy): Bacteria > Bacillati > Actinomycetota > Actinomycetes > Kitasatosporales > Streptomycetaceae > Streptomyces > Streptomyces sp. TLI_053. Next base: position 2,083,357 of record NZ_LT629775.1, on the reverse strand, counting down.
CGCCGGGAGCGCCCCGGCACCTTCCGGTGAGGGCGCCCGCGGCGGACCGGCCGCTCAGACCAGCCGGTCGGACGGCCAGACCATGCCGTCCTCCAGGACCTCGACCTCGTCACCGAGCCGCAGCGTGCCCAGCACATCGCCCTCGACGCCCGCCGGGCGCTCCGGGATCAGGTTCTGCCCGAAGGCGGCCTTCTTCAGCAGCCGGTGGTGCTTGGCCAGGGTGCGCAGCGGCTCCGGGCCGCGCCGCTCGCCGCTCTCCTGGTCGGTGGTGGTCACCACGCAGCGCCCGCAGGGCTTGACCACCCGGAAGGTCAGCTCGCCGATCCGGATCCGGCGCCAGCCGTCCTCGGCCCAGGCGTCGCTGCCGGAGACCACCGCATTGGGGCGGAACCGCTCCATCGGCAGGGTCTCGTGGCCGTCCGGGTGCGCCTCGGCGATCAGCCGGTTGAGCTCGGCCAGCGAGGCGGTGGTGGCGAGCAGCAGCGGGAAGCCGTCGGCCATCGAGACCGTGTCGCCCGGGGAGGAGAAGCCCGGATCGACGGGCCGGGCGCGCGGGTCGTCCAGGTGCACCAGCCGGTAGTCGCCGAGCTGCTCGGCGATCCACAGCTGGGCCTCCTTCTCGGCCTCGGCGGCGTGGAAGCGGGTGCCCCAGACCTCGACGTCGGCGAGCTGGTCACCGAGCGCGACCGAGGGGGCGGGGATCTCGGCGCGGGAGCCGCCGGGAGTGGTGAGGACGAGGGCGCCGGCGGGGGTGAGCCCGGTGCGGACCTGGCCGAGGGCCGGGTTCTCGCGCTGGCTGACGAAACGGCCGGTGGCGTCGGCGAGCATCCAGCGGCGGTCGCCGGCCAGACCCCACGGTTCGACGGGAGCGCTCTCGGGGCTCAGGCGGTACATGGACTTGACGGGGTAGACGTGGAGTCCGGTGAGCTGCATGTCTCCATCCTGCCAGCACCGCCGGGACCGGCCGCGGGTGAGTCCCCGGTGCTGCGGCGGCACGTGCCCCGGCTCGTTGCTTCGGACGTTGCCCCGGGACGTTGCCCCGGGAGGTTGTCCGACACGCTGCCCCGACACGTTGCCCGAACGCGCACGGACCGCCCGGAACGCCGGTGTGGGGCGGCGTTCCGGGCGGTCCGTGGATGACCCGTTTCTCCGTACGCCCGGCGTCGTTCGGTGCGCGCCGGGTGGTGCTCAGGTGGTGCGGGTCCGGGCCGGGTGGGGGTCCGGACCGGGCGGTGTCAGTAGCCCTGTGCCTGCGGCTGGTAGCCCTGCTGGTACTGGCCGTGCTCGCCGTACGGGCCGGGCCGCTGCGGCTGCATCGGGCGGACCGGGGCGACCGGGGTGACGGCCGGACGCAGCTGGGCGCCGCCGAAGGACTGGTCGGCCGAGCCGCCGAAGCCGCCCTGGTGGCCGCCCTGGCCGCCGAAGCCCTGCGGGCCGCCGAACGACTGCTGGCCGCCGAAGGACTGCGGGCCGCCCTGGGGCTGGCCGGCCGTGCCGTGCGGACCGGCCGGCTGGGCGCCGAAGGTCTGCTGTCCGCCGTTGCCGCCGACGAAGGTGTTCTGGCCACCGAAGCTCTGGCCGCCGGAGGGCTGGTACCCGCCGGTGGAGGCCTGGGTGAAGCCCGGCGTCGGAACCTGCGGGCGCTGGCCCGGCAGATAGGGCTGCGGAGCGCCGTACCCGGGGACCGCCGGCTGGGGCGCGGCGGCGTACGCGGGGGCGGGCTGCGCCGGGATGTACGTGGTGGCCGGACCGGAGGGGGCGCTGCTCGGGCCGGGGCCCAGGGCGAGGCGGGCCGGCGGCAGGGCGGGGAGGTTGCCACCGGGACTGTCGTACCCGGAGCCGTACCGGTTCTCGTAGGACTGGCCGGGGAGGCCGGATCCGTAACCGGTCGACAGGGCCGGCGGCAGGGCGGCCGGCACGTTGATGGGCGCGATCTGCGGGACACCGCGCTCTGCGACGAGGCTGTCGTAGATGGGCGTGCCGGAGGAGAAGGACGGAGAGGGGTAGCCGACTCCGTCGTAGGAGCGGGGCGAGGTCATGGGGCATACGGTAAGCCCACAACGAGCCTACTGAGGAGACTGGGAGGCGGAGCAGTTCGAGTGTTTACACAAGCTTCGCTCGAACAAAGGTTTCGAAAGTAGTAAGAACGGACAAATTGGCGATGACTTCAGGCCACTCCGTGCCCGCTCCGGGGGCTCGAACGGGGCCCGCACGCGCCCGTCGAAGCCCCGTGCGGTGACGGGGCGGTGGACGGTTCGGGGACTGTCGAAGAAACTTCTGCGGGCAGGGCGTGTACCGGCGCATTCGAGCCCCCGCCGACGGTGTGGCGGGGGCTCGTGAATGTTTCGGGGATAAAGTCCCCGTCAGAGCATTCGCGGGGTCCGTCCGGGCAGTTCGCGGGGCCCGTCCGGGCCCCGGACGGGCCGGACCCGGGCCGCTCCCGGCCGGCCGGGGAGGCCGAACCCCGCTGGAACGCCCCCGACTTGCCGCCGGTCCGCCCCCGGCCTGCCGCCCGCCCGACGCCGGACGGCCGCCCGGTGGCCACCGAGCGGCCACCGGGCCGTGCGCCGCGTCCCGGTGCAGCGGCGCCGCGTCCGCTCAGCGCACCTCGGCCGGGCGGGGCGTGCCGCCGTTCTGGGCGGGGAAGCCCGGCAGTCCGGCCACCTCGGAGGTGCAGAACGAGCAGCGCACCGCCGCGACCGGGATCCTGCTCAGGCACTCCGGGCAGTCCGCCTTGGCGACCGGCGCCGGCTTGTCGCCGTCGAGCCGCGCCTGCAGCTTGCCGACCGGCACCACCACGATGAAGTAGATCACCGCGGCGACCAGCAGGAAGCTGATCAGCGCGTTGACGAAGACGCCGTACGGGAACCGGGTGCCGGCCACGTCGAAGGTCTTCAGGGTGAAGTCGCCGACCGCGCCGGTCGCGACCCCGATCAGCGGGGTGAGGAAGGCGGTCACGAACCCGGTGACCACGGCCGTGAAGGCCGCGCCGATCACGATGCCGACCGCGAGGTCGACGACGTTTCCACGCAGCAGGAAGCTGCGGAATCCCTTGAGCACCGGGAACTCCAAATCCGTACGGGGAGAGGTGGGACGGGACCACGGGCCCCGGCCGGACATCCTGCCGACCGGGGGTCCCCGCGGTCCAGCCGCGTTCACCCGATCCGCGTAACGGGGACGCGGCCCGGCGCGGTCGGATCAGGCGGAGCGCAGACGCTCCGCGTACGGCTGGATCCGGGCCACCGCCTCGGCGATCCGGCGGACCGTCGGCGCGTCCATCTGGGACCACAGCGGCACGGTCAGCACCGAGTCGGCGAGCCGGTCGGTGAGCGGCAGCGCCTCGGCCTGGCCGAGGTGGGCGTAGGCCCGCTGGCGCTGCACCGGCGGGTGGAAGTAGCGGCGCGAGTCGATCCCCTCCGCCCGCAGGGCGTCGGCGAGCCCGCGCGGGTCGAGGCCGAACGCGGCGGCGTCCAGGACGAGCGTGAGGTCCTTGAAGGTGGAGGTGTCGCCCTCCTCCGGCAGGGCCAGCCGCAGCCCCGGGAGCCCGGCCGTGACGGCGGCGAACTCGGCCACCAGCGCGCCCCGGTGGGCCACCCGCTCGGGCAGTCCGGCCAGCCAGTTGAGGCCGACGGCGGCGTGCAGCTCGCTCATCCGGGCGTTCAGGCCGGGGAACAGCGTGTCGTAGTCGCCGGGGTTGCCGTAGTCGCGGGCGGTGCGCAGCCGCCGGGCGAGCGCGGCGTCCCGGGTGGCGACCAGGCCGCCCTCGCCGGCCACCGCGACCTTGGTGGGGCTCATCGAGAACACCTCGGCGTAGCCGAAGTTGCCGACCGGCACGCCCTTGCGACGGCTGCCGAAGCCGTGCGCCGAGTCGTAGACCAGCGGCACCCCGGCGGCGTCGGCGACCTCCTGGAGGCGCTCGACCTGGCAGGGCGTGCCGTAGACGTGGGTGGCCATGAGCGCGGCCGGGCGGTCGGCGGCGGCCAGCCGGGCGGCGGCGTCCTCCGGGTCGAGGGTGATGTCCCGCTCGCGGGCCTCGGCGAACACCGGGGTGCCACCGGCCCAGTGCGCGGCGTGCGCGGTGGCGGAGAAGGTGAAGCCGGGCATCACCACCGCGCGCCCGCCGTCCACCTCGGCGGCCTGGAGCACCAGCATCAGTCCGGTCGTGCAGTTGGAGACCGCCACCACGTGCGGCACCTCCAGCAGCGCGGCCGCGGCCTCCTCGAGTTCGGCGACGGTGCGCCCGTTGGTGAGCTGTCCGCTGTCGAGCACGGTGCCGAGCCGCTCCAGCAGCGCGGCGCGGTCGGGCACCTGGACCCGGGTGAGCGGCAGCCCGTCGGGGAAGGCGGGAGTGCCGCCGAGGGCGGCGGGCAGGGCAAGGGTGTCGGTGGTCATGGCGCGGTCGATCCCCCCTGGGACGTTGACGGTGACGGTGACACGATGGACGACGGTGGAGCGGTGGACGACGGTGACACGGTGGACGAGGGTGAGGCGGTGGACGACGGCGGGACGGTGAGCCGGACGGGCGGTGCCGCCGCCGCGGGCACGGACGGTGCCGCCGGTGGCCCCGGCGGCTCGGGCGTCCGCCGGGCGCCCCACTGCCCGGGCGAGACCCGCCAGACCGGTGGCGGCCGGCGGACCGCGGTGCGGCCCCGGCTCGCGGTGGTGGCCGGGACGACCAGCAGCACCAGGGCGAGCGGCAGCACCTGGACCCGTTCGCGGGACAGGATGCCCATGTTGTTGATGGTCGAGAAGGCCCAGCAGAACAGCAGCGTGTAGACGGCGGCGAAGGCCACGTAGGAGCGCTGCACGAACAGCCGGGGCAGCCGGGACAGCCGGGGCCAGGCCCTGATGAACATCACCAGCAGCGCGAAGCACTCCACCGACTGGATCAGGTTCTGGATGTTGGAGGCCTCGAACGGGAACGGCCGGAACAGCACGCTGATCACCGCGACCGGCAGCCCCGCCGGATTGAGGCTGAACTGCGGCGCGGCGTCCTCGGGCGCGGTCGCGTTGATCATCGAATTGCCCTGGCTGGTGCGTCTGGAGGTCTCCGAGAGCACCTGGTTGACGGCGTCTCCGCCGGTCCCGTCGGTGCCGAAGAAGGTCGAGACCTGCTGGAGCATCAGCACCGCCATCGCGCCCAGCACCACCGCGGTCAGGATGGTGCGCAGCGGCCCCAGCGCGCTGGCCTGCTGCGGACGGCGGCGCAGCACGTACGCGACCATCAGCCCGGCCCCGGCCAGCGCGGTGACGTGCGGGCGCACCATCGCGGTGCCCACCGAGCCCAGCGCGATGCAGAAGAAGGCGCCGAACCGCCGGTCCAGCAGCCGTGCCGTGCCGTAGGTGGTGAGGCCCAGACAGAACATCATCCAGGCGTCCTTGCCGATGCTGGAGGGCCAGAACAGCAGCGAGGGCAGGAAGAAGACCAGCTTGGCGTACTTGCGGGTGTCCGCCTCGGGGAAGGCGATCTGCAGCGCCCGCCAGAACAGCAGCAGGCCCCAGAAGCCCAGCCAGGAGAAGACCAGGAAGCCGCCGATCAGCGAGGGGCCGGTGATCGCGTACACGATGCCGGTGACGATGATGACGAAGCCGGTGCCGGCGACCTTCATGCCGAGGTCGTAGTGGACGCCGCCGAGCAGGTCGGCCTGGTCCAGGTAGGCGGCGAGCTCGGTGCCCTTCTGGTGGTACATCTTGGCGTCGGCCGCGCCCCCGTACAGCACGAAGGCCATCAGGTAGCGGGGGAAGGCGCAGAGCAGTTTGGCGGTCATCGCCAGCAGCAGCAGCCGGAAGACGTCCCGCTCGGGGTTGGCGGCCGCGATCCGCGCCAGCAGCGGGGTGCCGATGGCCATCAGTGCCGGGAGGATCAGCAGCGCGCCCCAGGTGTCGTACGAGGTGTGCACCGAGGCGAGCACGAAGAGCGTGACGTAGCCGGTGACCAGCGCGGCGGCGAGGGCGGACGGCCAGGGGACACGGCGGAGCACCGCCGGGGCGGGCCGGGGGACGCGCCGGAGCACCGCCGGGGCGGTGGCCGCCGGGCCCGGTCCCCCGGGCGCCGCCATCAGAACACCTCCAGGTCGCCGAGGCTGAAGCGCCAGTCCGCCAGGGTGAGCGGGGTGGCGCCGCCCGGGCCGCGGGCGGCGAGGGTCATCCCGGTGCGCGGGGCCCGCAGGTAGCCGGCCCGCAGCGCCGCGTCGGCGGCCTCGGTGCCGGGGGAGAGGTGGGTGGCGACGTGGTCGCAGCCGGACTCGCGGGCGGCGGCGCGCAGCAGCCGGACGGCGCTGTCCCGGTCGCCGGGGCGGACCACCAGGTCGGCGAGGGTGAACTCGGCCAGCGGGCCGCGTCGTCGGGGCCGGCCGACGGCCAGGCCGGTCAGTTCCCCGCCGCGGTGCACGGTGAGCACCCGGTAGTCCAGGCCGGGTGCCTCGCCGTACCGCCAGCGCAGGAACTCCGGGGTGCGGTGGACGGCGAGCCGGGGGTCGGTGGCGTCGGCGGCGGCGCGTTCGCGCAGCAGTTCGGCCAGCGGGCCGTGCACGCCGGTCACCGCCGGGTCGGCCAACCAGGCCCGGGCGGTGGGCAGTCGGCAGTCCGGGGGGCCGGCCGGCGCGGCGGCCGGACGGCGGGCGAGGGCGGCGCGCGCCCCCCGGGCGAAGGCGGTCGGGCGTACGGCGCGGACCGCGATCGGTACCCGGCCCAGCTCCTGCCAGCCCATCTTCCGGTAGCCGGGCAGGCTGTTGCCGTTGGGTGTGTTGAACACCAGCTCGGTGTCCCCGGCGACCTGGTCGAGCAGGTCCAGGGTGAGCCGGCGGAAGATGCCGCGGCCCTGGAAGTCCGGGTGGGTGGCGGTGTCCACGGGGCGGACGGCGTTGACCGGGCGGCCGTCCGCTCCGCCCGCCTGCCACCGCCAGCGCAGGAAGAGGCGGACCCCGGCAAGTCGCCCGTCGGCGGTCTCGGCGACCAGCCCGGGGCTGGCGCCGAAGGGATTGCGAAGGTGCTTCCAGGCGAAGAACTCGGCGGTGCGGGTGCCGGTGGGTCCGCCCGCCAGCGAGGCGGTGAGCAGGTCGAGCACGGCGGGAAGGTCGGGCTCGGCCGGCGGGCGGAAGGTCAGCTCGGCGGGGGCGGGCAGGGCGCTCACGTCCGGACTCGCTCTCCCATCGGAGGTCGGGGGGTCAACGGGGAAACGTCGGTGCTCCGGGGTTCTCCGGCTGCGGGTGCTCCGGCTGCGGGTTCTCCGCTCAGTGCCGCAGGACCCGCGTGTACACGGCCTCGACGGCGCGCTGGGCGCCCGCCACGTCGAAGCGCTCGGAGCGCTCCCGGGCGGCGGTCGCGAGCCGGGCGCGCAGGTCAGGTTCCTCGGCCAGTCGGGCGAACGCGTCGGCCAGCGCGGACGGGTCGCCGGGCGGGACGAGGTAGCCCTGCTCGCCGTCGTCCAGTACCTCGGGCATGCCGCCGACCCGGGTGACCACCGAGGGCAGTCCGCTGGTCATCGCCTCCATCAGCGCCACCGGCAGGCCCTCCTGGCGCGAGCTCAGGGTGAACACGTCCAGCGCGGGCAGCAGGTGCGGCACGTCGGGGCGCGACCCGGTCATCAGGACGGCGTCCGCGATGCCCAGTTCGGCGGCCCGGGCGCGCAGTTGCCCCTCGAGGGGCCCCGCTCCGATCAGGACCAGCCGGGCCCGGGGGTGGCGGCGCAGCAGGTCGGCGTGGGCGGCGAGCAGGGTGGCCTGGTCCTTCTTGGGGGTCAGGTTGCCGACCGTACCGACGACGAACGCCTCGTCGGGCAGGCCGAGTTCGGCCCGGGCGGCGGCCCGGGCAGCCGGCCCGCCGGGGGCTCCGGCCAGGTCGGGGCCGTGGTGCACCACGGTGACCCACTCGCCGGGGCGGCGCCGTCCCGGCGGGACGGTCCGGGCGACGGCGTGCGAGACGGCGATCACCGCGTCGTTGCGCCGGTAGGTGAGCGCGTTGGCCCAGCGGGTGGCCGGGCGGTAGCGCTCCCAGACGTTGTGCTCGGTGTGCACCAGCCGCGGTCCGGGGCCGGTCAGGGTGGGGGTGAGCAGTCGGGCGGCGGCGGCCGGTACCGGCATGTGGGTGTGCACCAGGTGGTACCGGCGTTCGACGAGCAGCCGGCGCAGCCGCAGCGGCCAGCGCGGATCGGCCCGGCCCGGGGTGCCGGGGACGCCGCCCAGGCAGTGCACGGTCACCCCGGCCTCGGTGAGTGCCGGGGCGAGCGCGTCCTTCCACGGCAGGACGTAGGCGACCTCGATCCGGTAGCGCGAACGGTCCGCGTGGCGGGCGCAGTTGAGCAGCAGCTGTTCGGCGCCGCCGCGGCCGAGGCCCTTGGCCAGCCACAGCACCCGCACGGGTGCGTCCGCCGGGCCGGGCTCCGGGTCGGGCTCCGGCGTCCGTTCCGGCCCCGGCTCCGCTGCCCGCGGCGCGCCGCCCGGGGGCGGGTCGTTCGGCGGCGCGTCGCCCGGGGGCGGGTCGTCCAGTGGTCCGCTCATCGCTCCTCCGCCTCGCGCAGCAGGGCCGGTTCGCCCTGGTCGCCGCCGTACCCGCGGCCGTTGGCGCCACCCGGGGCGGCGTTCTTCGGGTCGGCGTTCTTCGGGTCGGGGCCGGTCGGGCCGTCGCGGTTCGGACCGGCGTGGTACGGGCCGGTGTTGTCCGGTCCGGTGCCGTTCTCCCCGGACGGCGCGCGCCGGGCCCAGCTGGGGGTGGTCCGTCCGCCGCTGCGCTCCCCGGGCGGTTCGGCGGCCCGGTCCGGCGCGGGGGCGGAGGTCCGCTCCGCCGCCGGTCCGGACCGGCGCGGCAGCGCCGTCGGCTGCTGCTGGTGCTGCCCGCCCCGCCCGGCCGGTCCGGTCGCCCCGGCGACGCCCGCGGGCCCGCGCCGCCGCCCACCGGAGCGGCCGTCGGTGCCGAGCAGTGCCACGCCCGCCACCGGCACCCCGGTCCGGGAGAGCAACTCGGCCACCCGGTCCGCCTGTTCGGGGGTGACATTGCCGCTGCGAACGGTGACCAGCACGGCGTCCGCGTGCTGCACCAGGTCGTAGGCGTCGTTGGCGTGCAGCAGCGGGGAGGTGTCGATCAGGACGATGTCCGCGTGCGGCCGGACCCGCCGCAGCACATCGCCGGCCCGCAGTACCAGGGCCGCCGGGTAAGCGGTGGTGTTGCCGCCGGTGATCAGCGAGACCCCGGCGACGTTGGTCGGCCGGATCAGCTCGTCCAGTTCGTCGAGCCGCTCACCGCTGAGCAGTTCGGCCATCCCGGGCCCGTCGCCCACGCCGAGGTGGGTGTGCAGCTGCGGGTGGCGGAAGTCGCAGTCCAGGACCAGGACGCCGCGGCCGGTCTCGGCGAGTGCGGCGGCCAGGTTGGCGATGGTGATGGTCCGGCCGTCGCGGCTGCCGCCGGAGGCGACCAGGACCACCGGCGCCGGTTCGGTGAGCGGGCGCGGCACGGTCCGCTTCGCGTCGTCGCCGCCGGCCGGCCGGGCCAGCGTGTCCGGGCCGGTCAGCAGCAGGGTGGAGCGCAGCGAGCGGTAGGCCTCGGCGGCCGGGTCGGACGGCCGGGCGCGTACCAGCGGTTCGCGCACCCGGCGCTGCCGGCGGGACAGGTGCGGCACCTCGCCGATCACCGGCAGGCTGAACGCCTCCTCGACCGCGTTCCGGCTGCGCAGCCGGGTGTCCATCCGGCTGAGCATGAGCGCCGCGACCACGCCGAGCGCCAGGCCGAGGAACACCGCCAGGCCGAGCCGGACGCTGCGGCTGGGGGAGGAGAGCAGGTTGCTGGTGCCCTGGCGGGCGTCGATGCTGCCCCACTGCTGGATGGCGTCGGTCTGGGCGCTGTTGGCCAGCTTGCTGATCGTGGTGAGGGTGGTGGTCAGCGAGGTGTTGGCGGCGGTCAGCTTGGGCTGGAGCTTGGGCTGGTCGGCGGGGGCGGAGCGGTTGTACTGGGCCTGGATCTCGTTCAGCTGCTGCTGCTGGGCGTCCGCCTGGGCCTGCAGCTTCTTGATCGTCTCCGCGGCGCTGCGGGCCGACTCGTCGCTGTAGCCCTTGATGATCGCGGCCGAGTACGCGGTGGCCAGGTCGGAGCAGGACTGCCCGGTGGGGCCGGTGGTGGCGATGGTCAGCATCTGGGGGCTGTCGGCGGTGACGGTCCGGCGGGCGATCAGCTCGGACGCGTCGGCGATGCCGAGCTGTTTCGCGGCGGCCGCCGCGACGTCCGCGCCCTGGGCGTAGGAGAGCACCTGGTCGGCCCGGACGGTGTCGCCGGCGCCGGCGACCGGGGTGATCGCGACCTTGCACTTCCATTTGGCGTTGTCCACCGTGTCACCGGCCGGGGTCAGCAGCCAGCCGACGACCAGCGCGGCGAGCGTGCAGCCGACGAGCAGTCGCCAGTAGCGCCGCAGGACGGTGAAGTGGTTTGCCGGTTCCACCGGTTGGATCCCCTCGCGTTCGTGGTGCGGTGGTGCTGTCAGCGCCCGCCGCCCCCCTGTCCGGGAGCGCGGTGGGTCCGGGTACCGCTGGTCGGGTCACGCGCCGGGGCGCGACCGGCAGACCCTCGCGGGCACGGTGGAATCCCTCGGCTGATGTCGCAACCCGCCCCCCTGACGACTCGCGGACAACGTCCTGAACGACGTACTCCCCACGGTGTGGTCCGGCCCGGTGGTGCACCGCGTGCGCCGCACGCCGACCGCCGCCCCCGCCGGATCCCCTTGCGATGCTTCCCGAGCCCCGACGTGCGGCGCAACCGCTTTGGCGATACTGGTCCGGGAGATCGTGTCCACCGGCCGCCGACCCGCCCGGATCCGGACAGAACGGGCCGTCGGCGGTGTACGCCCCTCGTACCGGGCGGGGGCGCACACGCCGACGGGTCCCGGCTCCGGGGCGGGGGCCGGGACCCGTCGGTGTGTCCCGGCTCGGGGCGGAGGCCGGACCGTCCGGGCCCGGGGCGCGCTCAGACCGTCCGCAGCCGCAGCGAGCGCTCGTAGAACCCCACCATCTGCGCCGACACCTGGTGCAGCGTGAACGAGGTCAGGAACCGGGCCCGCGCCGCCTTCGCCCGCACCCGCGCCGCGGCCCGGTCCTCCAGGGTGTCGGTGAGCGCCGCCGCCAGCGCGGCCGGGTGCTCCGGCGTCACCAGCCGGGCGTAGTCCTCGGACCCGACCGTCTCCCGCAGGGCCGGCACGTCGGCGGCCACCAGCGGCACCCCGACGCCCATCGCCTCCATCGCCGCGCTGCCGAGCCCCTCCCAGCGGGACGGCACCGCGAACGCGTCCGAGGCCGCCATCAGGTCGAAGACGTCGTCGCGCGGGCCGAGGAACCGCACCCCGCCGGTCGCCGCGGCCAGCGCCCGCAGCCGCTCGCTCTCGCCGCCCTCGCTGCCGGCCAGCAGCAGCACCGCCTCCGGCTCCGCCCGGAGCACCTGCGGCCAGGCCTCCAGCAGGACGTCCAGGCCCTTCTGGTACTGCTGCCGGGCCGCGGCCAGCACCACCGGTACGTCCTGCGGCAGCTCCAGCGCCGTCCGGACGGCGGCCCGCCGGTCCGGCGTCACCGATCCGAGCAGCTCGGGGTCGCGCCCGCGCGGCACGACGTCGATGCGCTGCGACGGCACCCGCAGCCGCCGGGCCATCGCCCCGGCCACGTACCTGGTCAGCGCGTGGAAGCGCCGGGTGCCCTGCGCGGTCGTGGCGTCCACCGCCTGCGCGGCCCGCACCTTCCACGGGTTCAGTCCGCGCGCGTTGCGGTGCTCCGGCCCGTACGCCGCGTTGACCAGGCTGGTCACCACCGGGGTGCGGGCCGCCAGCGCGGCCGCCCGGCCCAGCACGTCCGACTCGTAGAGCGTGGTGTGCACGAGGTCGGGCCGCCGCTCGCGGACCAGCCGGTGCAGCGCCGCGACGGTACCGCCCCGGGTGGCCCGGCCGACCCCGAACACGTCCGCCCCGGCCGCGGTGAGCTCGGGCTGGAAGCCGCCGGGGGAGTCCTTGAGGTACGCGACGTCGAGCTTCACCCCGGCCCGTACCAGCTGGGGGGTCATCGCCACCAGGCCCTGCTCGGCCCCGCCGACCCGGCTCACGCTGTCGATCACATAGAGCACATGCACAGGCCAACCCCCGCCCTCCTGGGCGCCCCCGGTCTCCCGTGCCGGGAGGGCGCCCTGACTGCCGCTCAGCATCGCAGGTCGCGGTCGGCGCCCGCCAGCGGTTCGGTCAGACCGGCGCCGGGGCGGGGTGCGCCGCCGGCGGGGCGCCGCGGACCGGACGCCGGCGAACGGTCAGGGGGCGGTCGGCAGCGCGGAACGGGGCGCGTTCACCCCCGGCAGGGCGTACGACGGCTCCCGGGCGGCGCCCTTCCGGAGGCCGTACGCCGACCAGCGGACCACCGCCGGGTTGCGCGAAGGGGTCGTTCCTGACGGGAGGCTGTGCCAAGGTCGTTGCCATGCCCGAAGCGACACCGGTCAGGACGGCCGGAACCCGCCCCCGCATCCTTCACCTCATCACCGATCCACGCCGTCGCGGCGCCCAGAACCTCGCCCGCGACCTGCACCGCGAACTGTGCCGCAGGGGCCAGGCCTCGGCACTGCGGGCTCTCGCCCCGCACCCCGACGCCCATCCGGACGCCCCCGACACGCGCGCCACCGCCGTGCTCGGCCCCGGCCGGCTCCACCCGCGCACCCTCGGCGCCCTGCGCACCGCCGCCCGCACCGCCGACCTCGTCGTCGCCCACGGTTCCTCCACCCTCCCGGCCTGCGCGCTCGCCCTGGCCGGGACCCGCACCCCGTTCGTCTACGTCTCCATCGGCGACCCCCGGCACTGGACCGCGGGCCCGGTCCGCCGACTGCGCACCGGTGCCCTGCTGCACCGCGCCGCCGCCGTCACCGCCCTCGCCGACGAGGCCGGGGAGTTGCTCGTCGAACGCTTCCGGCTGCCCGCCGCCCGGGTCCGCACCATCCCCAACGCCCGTGCCGCCGACCGCTACCCGCCGGCCGCCGACGAGGCCGACCGCCGCGCCGCCCGGCACGCGCTCGGTCTGCCCTCGGACGGCCTGCTGGTCGCCTGGCTCGGCGCGATCGCGCCCGAGAAGCGGCTGGACCTCGCCCTCGACGCCCTCGGCCGGCTCCCGGACGTCCGCCTCGCGGTCGCCGGCGACGGCCCGCAACGCTCCGCGCTGGAGCGACATCCGGCCGCCACCCGGGCCCACTTCCTGGGCACCCTCGCCGACCCGGCGCCGCTCTACCGGGCCGCCGACGCCGTCCTGCTCAGCAGCGACAGCGAGGGCGTGCCCGGGGTGCTGATCGAGGCGGCGCTGGCCGGTCTGCCGGCCGTGGCCACGGACGTCGGCTGGGTCGGCTCGGTGGTCCGCGACGGTGTCACCGGCGCGCTGGTCGCACCCGGCGACCCACCGGCCCTCGCCGAGGCGCTGGCCAAGGTGCTGGCCGGCGACCGGGCCGGACTCGGCGCCGCGGCCCGGGCGCACGCGCTCGCCCACTGCGAGCTCGACGTGGTGGCTGACGCCTGGCAGCGGCTGTTCGGCGAGGTCTGCGGCCGCGTCGGCGGCTCGGCGGGACCCGCCGGACGTGCCGGACCTGCCGGACCCGTGCTACGGGTGGACCCGGACGGCGTCGCGACACGCAGCGTGGCGACGGACGGCGTGGCGAGGAACGGCGCGGAGACGGACGGCGTGGCGACGGACAGCACGGCGAAGGGCGGTCCGGACGGCGGACGCGGCTGACGCGTCCCGGTGCGCCGGGCCGGGTGCGCCGATCGGGCGAATCCCGGCCCGACGCACCGGGACGACCTGGCCGATGACGTTCCGTCACCGCCATGCTGCCCCGTGTGAAGTCGATCCTTCGAACCACCCTGCTGCTCGCCGTCGCCGCCGGGATCGCCGCATCCCCCGTCCAGGCCGGCGCCGTCACCCACCAGCCGCCCCGTGAGGGCGCCCAGTACGTCCGCCTCGACCACCCGCAGCCGGTGCGCGAGAGCGCCCGCACCGAGGCGATCGAGTTCTTCTGGTACGACTGCGGTCACTCCCAGCAGCTCGAACAGCCGCTCCAGGCCTGGACCGAGCGGCACCGCGCCGACGTCGACCTGCGCCGCGTCCCGGCCATCTGGCAGGGCAGCCGCGAGGAGACCGCCCAGCGCGGCCACGCCCGCCTCTACTACACGCTGGAGCGGCTGGGCCTGGTCGAGCGCCTGCAGGCGGCCGCCTTCCGCGCGGTCCACAGCAACGAGCAGGACGTCACCACCGAGGACACCGCCACCGACTGGGCCCTGCGCCAGGGCGTCGACCAGCAGAGCTTCCGCGAGGCCTACCGCTCCGAGGACACCCTGCGGGCCGTCGACGAGGCCGCCGCGCTCTTCGTCCGCTACGGCATCAACGAGCTGCCGACCGTGGTGGTGCAGGGCGAGTACCGCACCTCGCCGACCAACGCCGGCGGCGTCGAGGCGATGCCCGAGGTGATGGACCACCTGGTCTCCCAGGAGCAGCAGCGCCACCCGCGCGCCCACGCGCTGTACTGACGTCGCCCCACCCCTCCCGACCGCCGACGGGCGGGCCGGTCGCACCGCGGCCGGCCCGCCCCTTTTCGGTCGTCGGCCGGGGTGCGGCGGATCACCTTCACCGAACCGACCCCCGGCGGCCACACTCTGTGCCAGAGTGGGGCCGGGCCGCACCGCGACGGCGTCAACAGCCGTTGTGACGGGCCCACTTCTCGATACCACCGGTACCGGAGAGGGCAGGTGTCCGTGGGGGGACAACGCGCGCAGCTCGTCGACGAGCGCGACAGCCAGACAACGCAGGCCCCGGGGCGACGCCCGTCGGCCGCCGACGGGCCGCCGCCCGAGCTGATCTTCAAACGGGGGCTCCGCCCGGCCCAGGTGGCCCGCGAACTGTGGGGCGCCCGTGAACTCGTCCGCGCGCTCGCCGAGCGCGACCTGCGCGCCCGGTACAAGCAGGCGGTGCTCGGCTTCGCCTGGGCGGTGCTCACCCCGCTCGCGCTGTGCGCCATCTTCACCCTGGTGTTCCGCCGCGCCGTGCACGTCGAGACCGAGGGCGCCGCGTACCCGCTGTTCGCCTATGTCGGCCTGATCGTCTGGCAGTTCTTCAGCAACACGATGAACCAGGGTGCGCTGAGCCTCGCCAACAACCTCAGCCTGCTGAACAAGGTGTACTGCCCGCGCGAGGTGTTCCCGCTCGCCACGATGCTGGTCGCCACCGTCGACATGCTGATCGGCACCGCGGTGCTCGGTCTGCTGTTCCTGGTCTTCTGGACCGCCCCCGCGGTGACCTTCCTCTGGGTCGTGCCGCTGCTGGGCATCCAGTTCGCCTTCACCTACGGCATCGCCCTCGTGCTCTCGGTGGCCGTGGTGTACCTGCGTGACGTCCGCCACCTGCTGCCGATCATCACCCAGATGGGAGTGTTCGCCACCCCCGTCGCCTATCCGCTGGCCCAGATCCCGGAGCGCCTCCAGGAGCTGTACGTCGGGATCAACCCGCTCGGCGCCGTGATCGAGGGCTACCGCAACGCCCTGCTGTACGGGCAGGCGCCGGACGCCGCGCTCACCACGATCGCCGCGGTCTCCTCGGTGGTGTTCCTGGTCGGCGGCTACCTGCTGTTCAAGAAGCTGGAGACGGGGATCGCCGATGTCGCCTAGCCAGACCCTCCCGCTCGGGACCATCCGCACCGACCAGGTGTGGAAGCGCTTCAAGGCCGACCAGCAGCGGATGCTGCTGCGCGACAAGGTCGATTCGCTGGCCCGCCGGCTGCGCGGCGAGAAGGGCGAGGACTGGCGCTGGGCGCTGCGCGACATCTCGATGCACATCGAGCCGGGCGAGTCGGTCGGCCTGATCGGCTCCAACGGCTCCGGCAAGTCCACCCTGCTGAAGATGCTGACCCGGGTGATGTACCCGTACGGCGGGGTGATCGACGTGCGCGGCCGGATCGGCGCGCTGATCGAGATCCGGGCCGGCATCCACCCGGACCTGACCGGCCGGGAGAACATCTACCTGTTCGGCGCGCTGCTCGGCCTGCGCCGGCGCGAGGTGGCGACCCGCTTCGACGACATCGTGGAGTTCGCCCGGCTCGGCGGTGCCATCGACCGGCAGGTGAAGTTCTACTCCTCGGGCATGCAGATGCGTCTCGGTTTCGCCGTCGCCGCCTACCTGGAGCCGCACGTGCTGCTGGTGGACGAGGTGCTGGCGGTCGGCGACGCGGTGTTCCAGCAGCGCTGCCTGGACCGGATGCGCGAGGTCGCCGAGCAGGGCACCACCATCGTCTTCGTCTCGCACGACCTGCCCGCGGTGGAGTCCATCTGCCGGCGCGGCATCTGGCTGGAGCAGGGCTCGATCCGGGTGGACGCCGGGATCAAGGACGCGATGGCGGGCTACCGCGACTCGATCGAGGCGCAGTCCGAGGCCGGCGGGCGCACCGGCGAGCCGCTCCAGCTGCTCAAGCACGAGGTGCGCGGCGAGGAGCGGGACAGCCTGACCACCGACGAGCCGATGACCGTCGAACTCACCCTGGGCGGCGAGTACCGGGGCGACGCGACCCTGCACCTGGGCGTCAGCGAGGGCACCTCCAGCCCGATCTTCCAGATCAGCCACGAGATCCGGCTCGCCGGCGGGGACCGCCAGGTCTCCTGCGTGATCCCCCGGCTGCCGCTGCCGCGCGGCCGGTACACGCTCTGGGCCGGCGTCTACAGCATCGGCCGGACCGACGGCGGCACGCTGATGAGCTGGCACTCGGTGGGCCAGTTCGACGTGTTCGGGCCGATGCTGGACTCCCCGCCGCGCGCCGTCGTGCTGGCCGCGCCGGTGTTCGTCCCGCACCACTGGGAGGAGTGAGGCGTGAGATCGGTCCGGGTGCTCGTCCATCTCAACAACCTGGCCCTGGGCGGCGCCCAGTTGAACGCCGTCGACATCGCCCGCACGCTGCGCGACCGGGGCCACGACCCGGTGCTGTTCGCCCAGGGGGTGGACGGCCCGGCCCCGTTGGTCGAGGTCGCGGCCGGCCACGGCCTGGACGTGGTGGTGGCGGGCGGCCCCGACACCCCGCACTCCGAGGTCCGGCGCCGGCTGGGCCGGCTGGCCGCCGAGCACGGCAGCCAGCTGCTGCACGCCTGGGAGGTCCGGGCGGCCCGCAACTCCTACTTCGGGCCCGGCCGTTACGGCCGGATCCCGGTGGTGACCACCTTCTACGGGATCCGGATGCTGCGCGGCCTGCCCCGGCACCAGCCGCTGGTCCTGGGTCTCGGCGCGCTGCTGGGCGACGGCCGGGCCTTCGGCCACCGGGACGTCAGTCTGATCGAACCGCCGGTGAACACCGCCACGGACGCCCCCGGCCTGGTCGACGGCGCCGCGTTCCGCCGCCAGCACGGTGTCGGGGAGGACGAGTTGCTGCTCGCCATCGTCACCCGGCTGGTCCCCGCGCTGGAGAAGGACGCCGGCGCGGAGCTCACCGTGGACGCCGTCCGGCACCTGGACGACCCCCGGGTCCGGCTGGTGATCGTCGGCACCGGCCCCAGCCTGGAGCCGCTGCGGGCCCGCGCGGCCGCCGCCAACGAGGCGCTCGGCCGCCGGGCCGTCCTGGTCCCGGGCCAGCTCGCCGATCCGCGCCCCGCCTACCAGGGCGCCGACATCGTTCTCGGCATGGGCGGCTCCGCCCTGCGCGGACTCGCCTTCGGCAAGCCGGTGGTGGTGCACGGCGCGGCCGGGTACGCCGCCGTGCACGAGCCGGGGCCGCTGGTCGAACCGCACGCCTCGCGCTGCATGTACGGCTTCGGGGACGGCTCGCGCGCGCCCGAGGCGCTGGCCGCCCAGCTGCGGGGACTGCTCGACGACCCGGCGCGACGGGCCGAACTGGGCGCCTGGGGGCGGGATTGGGTGGTCGGCCGGTTCTCGCTGGAGAGCGTCACCGGTGCCTTCGAGGAGCTCTACGCCCGGGTGCTCGCCCGGCCGGGCCGCGCGGTCGGCTGGCTGAAGGACCTGGAGCAGATGACCAGGTACGAGTTCACCAAGCCCACCGCCCTGCGGCTGCTGGGGCGGTGACACCGACTCCTCCCGCGGCCGGTCCGCTCCCGGACCGCTGCTTTCCCGGGCGACCCCCTCCGGGGCGACCCTTTCCCGGGCGGCCCCTTCCGGGGCGACCCTTTCCCGGGCGGCCCCTTCCGGGGCGACCCTTTCCCGGGCGGCCCCTTCCGGGGCGACCCTTTCCCGGGCGGCCCCTTCCGGGGCGACCCTTTCCCGGGCGGCCCCTTCCGGGGCGACCCGTTCCGGGGTAACCCTTTTCCTAACCAGTACTGCGGTGTTTAATGGTTAGCATGAGCGAGCTGACGATCCCGCACATCCATCACCGCCACGTCGACGTCGACGGCCTGCGCGTCTTCTACCGCGAGACCGGACCGGCCGACGCCCCGGTACTCCTGCTGCTGCACGGATTCCCGTCCGCCTCCCACCAGTTCCGGCGGCTCTTCGACGTGCTCGGCACCCGTTACCGGCTGATCGCCCCCGACTACCCCGGCTTCGGCCACAGCGACAGCCCCGCACCCGAGGCCTTCCGCTACCGCTTCGACACCCTGGCCGACGTCGTCGAGGGGTTCTGCCGGGCCCTCGGCCTCGACCGCTTCGCCCTCTACGTCTTCGACTTCGGCGCCCCCGTCGGCCTGCGGATCGCCACCCGCCACCCCGAGTGGATCACCGGCCTGATCGTCCAGAACGGCAACGCCTACGAGGAGGGACTCTCCGCCCAGGCACGGGAGTTCATCGCCAACCGCCCCGGCGTCGATGGCGCCGCCGAACGCGCCCGCGCCATCCTGGTCGAGGAGATCACCCGGGCCCAGTACGAGGGCGGGACCGGCGACCCCTCGCTGGTCGCCCCCGACGGCTGGACCCTCGACCAGCACCACCTCGACCGGCCCGGCCGCAAGGACATCCAGGTCGAACTCGCCCTCGACTACCACAGCAACGTCGAGCTCTACCCCGTCTGGCAGGACTGGCTGCGCACCCACCGGCCGCCGGCCCTGGTGGTCTGGGGCCGCAACGACCCGTTCTTCACCGAGCCCGGTGCCCGTGCCTACCTGCGCGACCTGCCCGACGCCGAACTCCACGTGTTCGACACCGGGCACTTCGCGCTGGAGGAGAAGCTGCCCGAGATCGCCCCGCTGATCGACGACTTCCTCGCCCGCCTCAAGCCCTGAGCGGCGTCCGGGCCGCCGGGTCAGCCCCGGCGCAGCAGCAGGGTGACGAAGCCGAGCGTCCCCCGGTAGCCGTGCAGCCACTCGGCGCGGTGCAGGTCGGCCGCGGCCCGGGCGTCCGCCGCGTCCGGGTGGCCCGGGTTGTCCAGCGCCCAGGCGGCCAGTGAACCCGTCCAGGAGAACTCGTAGTCGTCCCACTCCGCCGGGCTGCTGACATGGCCGAACACCGGCGTCCAGCCGGCCGCCACCACCCGGTCCACGGTGGTGGCCAGGTCCGCGTACTCCTCGCGCGCGGCGCCCAGGCCGCCCAGCGCCGCCGACGAGGGCTCGCGCTCCCAGAACCCCTCGCCCACCAGCACCCGGCCGCCCGGCGCCAGATGCTCGCGGGCGGCGGCCAGTGTCGGCAGCAGCCCGCCGAAGGCGTGCGTCGCGCCGACGTTCAGGACCAGCTCGAACGGCTCACGGTCGGTGAACTCCCGGACATCGAGATGGTGCAGCCCCAGCCGCCGCTGCACCCCGCCCGCCTCCGCCGACTCCCGGGCCCGGGTCAGCGCGCCCGCGTCCAGGTCCACCCCGACCGCCCGGAGCCGCGGTCGCGCCGCCAGCGCCCGCAGCAGCCAGGCACCCTGCCCGCAGCCGAGGTCGAGCACCCGCCCCTCCTCCTCGGGGCCGAGCGCCCGCTCCAGCAGCGTCGCCACGGCCTCGTCGGAGAGGGGTGCGGCGATCGGGTGATGGGCGTGGGCGAGCCGGGAGATCGTCTGACGGTCCATTCGAACAGTGTGGCCCACCCGGGCCCCGCCCGTCCGCCCTTCGGCCCTCCGCCCGTCCGCTACTTGTACGTCCGGCCCTTCCAGGCGGCGCCCCGGCCGCGCCAGTGCTGCACCGCCGAGTCGACCGTCATCAGCAGGTACAGCGCCGCCGTGAACGGCAGCAGCAGCGCGGCCGGGGCCGGCTGCCGGTAGTAGCGCAGCATCGGCACGAAGGTGCCCGTCATCAGGGCCCAGGCCGCCCCGCCCGCCACCGCCACCGGCCAGGCACCCGCCGCCACCCCCACCAGCACCGCCACCGGCGGCACCAGGTACACCAGCGTCAGCCCGAGCACCGTCCCCAGCAGCAGCACCGGAGAATGCCGCAGCTGGGCGTACGCGCTGCGCGACACCATCCGCCACAGCTGCGCCAGCCGCGGGTACGGGCGCACGCTGTCCACCTGCTCGGCCAGGCCCAGCCAGGTGCGGCCCCCGGTGGCCTTCACCGCCCGGGCGAGGGACACGTCGTCGATGACCGCGCCCCGGATCGCCGCCACCCCGCCGGCCCGCTCCAGTGCCTCCCGCCGCACCAGCGAGCAGCCGCCCGCCGCCGCGGCCGTCCGGGAACCGGGCCGGTTGCTCCACCGGAACGGGTACAGCTGGGCGAAGAAGTAGACGAAGGCCGGCACGATCAGCCGCTCCCAGCCCGTCTCCACCCGAAGCCGGGCCATCTGCGACACCAGGTCCAGCCGGTTCGCCTCCGCCGCCGCCACCAGCTCGGCCAGCGAGTCCGGCCCGTGCGCGATGTCCGCGTCCGTCAGCAGCAGGTACTCGGCGTCCGCCCCCACCAGCTCCACCCCGTGCCGCACCGCCCACAGCTTGCCGGTCCAGCCCGGCGGCAGCGGGGGAGGGGAGGCCACCGTCAGCTCCAGGCCCCCGGGCGCGGCGAGCGAACGCGCCAGCGCACCGGTGCCGTCCGTACTGTGGTCGTCCACCAGGACGACCCGGGCCCGCCCCGGGTACTTCTGCGCCAGCAGGCTCGGCAGGGACAGCGGCAGCACCTCCGCCTCGTCCCGGGCCGGGACCACCACCGCCACCTGCGGCCACCGCGCGGGCGGACGGCGCGGCGGCAGACGGACATCGGTACGCCAGAACAACCCGTGGCAGCCCGCCAGCCAGAGCCAGACCAGCAGGGAGAGCACGGCGATCCACAGCAGGACGGTCACCCGGGCAGTCTGCCGCACCAGGGGCCAGCTTCGGGGCATCGACTAAAGTCTTGAAGCGTGAAGATCGCACTGATGGACTCGGGAATCGGCCTGCTGGCCGCCGCCGGCGTACTCCGGACCAAGCGCCCGGACGTCGATCTGGTGCTCTCCTCCAACCCCGCCTCGATGCCCTGGGGCCCCCGGACGCCCGAGGAGATCACCGAACTCGCCCTCGGCTGCGCCCGCGCCGCCGCCGCGCACGAACCGGACGCGCTGATCATCGCCTGCAACACCGCCTCCGTGCACGCGCTCGCCGCCCTCCGCGCCGAACTGGAGCCCGCGCTCCCGGTCATCGCCACCGTCCCGGCGATCAAGCCGGCCGCCGCGCTCGGCGGCCCGGTCGCCATCTGGGCCACCCCGGCCACCACCGGCAGCGCGTACCAGCGCGGACTGATCCGCGACTTCGGCGGCACGGCCGCCGTCACCGAGGTGGCCTGCCCCGGGCTCGCCGACGCCGTGGACCACGGCGACCAGGCGGCCATCGACGCGGCCGTCGCCGACGCCGCCGCCCGCACCCCGGCCGGAACGGCGGCCCTCGTCCTCGGCTGCACGCACTACGAACTGGTCGCCGAACGCATCCGTGCCGCCGTCGCACCGACCGCCCTGCCGTCGCTCACCCTGCACGGCTCCGCCGAACCGGTCGTCGCCCAGGCCCTCCGCCGCGTCGCCGACCCCACCCGCCGGGGCAACGGCACCCTCACCGTCCTCCACGCCGGCATCCCGACCACCCTGCCCGCCGTCGCCCTGGCCTACCCCGGCACGGCCCTGCTCGCAGCCGCCCCGATCACGGCCCCGGCGGCCTGACCTCTTCTGCTCGCGGTCGGCCGTGCTCTCCGTGACGGCCGTACCTTCTGCGTCGGCCGTGCTTCCTGTGCCGGCCGTAGCTCCTGTGCCGGCTGTGCTTCCTGCGTCGGCCGTACCTCCTGTGCCGGCGGCCCGACCGCCGGCCTGGCCCGACCGCCGGCCTGGCCCGGTGTGGCCTGTGGCCCGCCTGGTAGCCGGGGCTCGGTGACGGCGCGTGGGGTCTGCCGCCCGTCTCGCCTTTCGGAAGCGGACGGCAGGTCGCCCGGCGCGGGACCGCGGTGGCCCCCTTGCGGCCTGCCTCCGAGCAGTCGATCGCGCAGGCTGCGGCACGAGCCCGGCGTCCCGACGGGCTCGGCCGATCCTTCGACGCGGCCCGTTGCTCTCACGCCGGACCTCGGCCCCCGCCGGCCCCCACCTCCAAGGGTGACCCGGGTTGCGCCTCGCGACTGTGCCCGGCCGCCGCGTCAGCGCTGCGAGGCGGCCCACCGTGCGGGCGACCCTCCGACGCGCCGACTCGCCTGCGCACCGAGTAGCCCCGTGCCGTTCAACGGAGCCTTCCGCCGCACGGGCGGTGGTGCCGTGCGCAGGAAGTCGGCCGATCCGACTTCTCGCGTGTTGGGCGGACGGCCAACACGCGAACCCCCACGCCCGTCGCCCAAAGGTGCTGTCGGTCGGCGACGGGGGCAGCCGCGCCGCAGCCCCGCGGTCGGGCGCCAGAAGTCGGCCGATCCGACTTTGCGCCTATTAGTCCGATGACCAATAGGCGCCGCTCCGAGATGTGCGCCGCTGGGCCCCGTGGCCCTAGGGCCGGGCTCGAAAGATCAGCCCGGTCGACCTCCCGCGTGTTGGGTGGTTGACCAATATGCTGGCCCGAACTGTGCTGCCCGGAGGTGTTGTCCGCGAGGTCGGCCTCTTTCGATCTGCGGGAGGGCGGGCCTTGTGGACGGCCGGTCCGGCCCTCCATTGTTGGACGGTTGACCAATAGGTGCCTCGCGTGCCTGTCGCTCGGGGGCGCCTTTGATGGACGGGGGCGGCTGTACAGTCCCGCGATCCGGGTCGAGCGCGAGAAGTCGACGAATCCGACTTTTCATGCGTTGGGCGGTTGATCAATAGTCCGGGTTTGCGCATGCTCCCGCTGGGGCCCGCAATGTGCGATGGGTCGGCTCGAAAAGTCGACCCCGACCCCGCCTGTCGCCCTGTCGCCATTGTTGGTCAACTGACCAACAAGCAGCTCCAGAGATGGTCGGATGGCGGCTGTCTGTGGATCGGGCATCGGCATGGGGTGGCGCCCACTGAGGGCCGCGCGCGATCGCCGACTGTCCGTGCCCGGGCTCGCCACCTGGTGGCAGACGGCCGATCGGTCGGCAGGCGGTTCGGAGCTCCCGTCCGTGGACGGGGTTCGGCCGCTTCTTCTCACCCGAGGGCCGTGCGCCGGAACTCCGTCGCTCCGTCTTTGCGCGCGCGACTGCCCGGCTGATCCGCCCGACCCGCTCCGACCTGGGGCCCGGATGTGGAAACGGGGCAGGACCCGGTCGGCCCAGGCCGTCCGGTCCACCTCCACCGGGCGGGGTCGAGGGTGGTGCTGATCGAAGGTGGTGCTGATCGAAGCCTCCGCCCGGCTGGGCGCAGGCGGCGCGCGAGAAGGCGGCCCGTCCGACTTCTCGCGCTTCCCGCGCGCGGGGCGGTGAATCGCGCGGGAGCTCCGGCCGGTCGACGGAGCTTCGCCCTCGGACGTCGGCCGGTTCGACTGCCGGTGCCGGTGCCGGTGTCGGTGCGTGCCGGTGCGTGCGTGAAGACGGGATCGGCTCAGTCCGCCCACCCCAGGGCCGGGCGCCGGACGTCGGCCCACTCGACTTCTCGTGCGCGGGCGGGTGCGCCACGGGCAGGGGCAGGGGCGGCGCCAGGAGCAGGGGCAAGGGCGGCCGTGGGCCGCTCGCGCAGGAAGTCGGTGGGGACGACTTCCTGCGCGCGGGGTCAGGCGGCCTGGCCGCGCCAGCGGCGATAGGCGGGTTCGAGGCCGGACAGGATGGTGTCGAAGCGACGGGTGCTGGTCGTCGAGTCGACCTGGAGCCGGCTGATCTGGAGCGGGTGGGAGGGCAACCGGGGGCCGAGGCGGTGGTCGGAGAGGAAGCCGAGCCGGTAGCCCAGTTCCTGGAGGACTCCCTCGGCCCGAACGTCGTGGCCGCCGTCCGGGTAGGCGAAGGCGATGGGGGGCTCGCCGAGCCAGTGGGTGAGGGCCTCGTGGGCGCCGGTGATCTCGGCCCGGACGGTGGCGTCGTCGCAGCGGCCGAGGCACGGGTGCCCCTGGGTGTGGTTGCCGATGGCGACGCCGCCCTCGCGGAGCGCCAGCAGGTCGGCCGGGGTCAGCTGGTCCTGGCCGGGCGGGCGCCGGTCCGCGCTGACCCGCAGCTCCTGGAGGCTGCGCCGGCGGTCCGGGTCGGGCATCGCCTTGAGCCGGCGGAGCAGCTGGGAGGGGTGGCCGCAGTCGAGCGAACGGGCCCGACCGCCGTGCCGGGCGAGGAAGTCGGCCTCGTGCCACCAGAACGGCCGCTCCGTCCCGATCAGCTCGGAGATGACGAAGGCCGCGGCCGGGATGCCGCGTTCGATCAGCGCGGGCAGCGCGTGTGTGAGGACGCTGCGGTCGGCGTCGTCGAAGGTCACCAGCACACTGCGGGCGGGCAGCGGACGTCGCTCGGCGACGGCTTCCTGCACGGCGGCGAGCGAGACGGGTGTCGCGAGTCTTCGCAGCCGGTCCAGCTGCGCGCCGAACGATCGGGGGTCGGTGACCCCGTGGTACGCGAGCACGGCGAGCCGTTGCGCCGCCCTGGCCCGGAACAGCGGCTGGACGGGCGCGAACCGCAGCCACTCGCCCCGCGCGTCGGCCGGGCTGCCGGCCGGGCCGTGTGCCGGAGCGCCGGCCGGGCCCTCGGCGCCCTCGCGCGTCCGCCCCCCGGGCGTGGCGGTGGGCGTGGCAGCGGGCGGCGCCGCCGGTGCGGGCGCCAGCGCCCGGGCCGGCCGGGAGCAGGTGCGGGTGGCCGTGGCGGACCGGGTGGCCGCGGGGGACCGCCGCGTCCGGTCACCGGGCCGGGTGTCGATCGGCTGCCCGTCGATCGGCACGGCACTCGCGGGGGACGCGGCCGCCGGTCGCGCGGGGCCGGGCGCGGGCGGCGGGGCGGCGGTCGGTGGCGGCCGCAGGTCCGACAGGGCGGTCACCACGGCCCTGTTGAGTGCGGTGAGGCCGGAGGTCGTCGTCGTCGTGGAATGGGACTGCGGCACGGTTCCCCCTCGGTCGCCGATGCGGCGTGGCGGTACCGCCGGAGGACAGAGCCCGGCCTCCGACTCCAGGGCACGGCGGCTCCGCCCCCTGGGTATCTCCGGTCCACGGCGGGGACTCCCAACCCGCACCGCGGACGGCTCCTGGATCGCTCAATGTAATGGAGACAGCTACGCCCCGTTGATGGTTGTACCGGACCGGCAAGGTTTTTTCGCAGCGCGGGAACAATCCCGGGACAGGGCCGGAACGAAGCCGGAACGAAGCCGGGACGACGCCGGACCGGGAGCCGGAACCGGCGCCGGAACGAGCGCCCCGGCGCGCGCCGGGGCGCACCGGCGGAGCGCGTGCGCGCGCCCCGGCCGGCCGCCTCGACGGTGACCCGGCGTGGCCGAAGAGTCACGCCCTGCGGGCTGCTCCGGCGGCGGCCCCGAGGTACCTTGGGCTCATGGCAGACGCGGAACGTGATCACTACCACCCGCACGGCGCGACCCGGATGACCCGGTTCTGGCACGGTGGTGCCCTGGTCACCCACCAGGTGCCGCTGGCGCTGGTCGGTCTGGGCTGCCTCGCGCTGGGCATCGTGGTCGCGGTCGTGGTTCCGGACAGTGACGGACCGGCCTGGGCGATGGCGGTCGCGGGCTGCCTCGCCGCCGGCGTGCTGATGCTCGGCCGGATCGGTGTCGCGGTGTTCCGCCGGCACCGCCGCGCGGCGGCCTGAGCCGACCGGGCGAGGGCGACCCGCCGTCCCCGAGCGGCGCCCCGATGTCCCGAAGCGGCCTCCCGGAGCGGGTGTGCCGGTGCCCCCGCCCGGGGTTTTGTCGAATTCCGCCGTAACCGCTCGCACGCCGAACTCCCGATCGGATCCATCCGGTCGGATCGGCCGGTTTTCGGCCCAACTGCCAACTCCTTCTCGCTTCTTTCACAATTCCGGGGCACCAGCCCCACAGTTCCCCCTACTGTGATGTCGGTCCGGAGCGCCAACTGCGCCGGATGCGAGGCCACTTGCCGGCGCCGGGGAGGGTGCCGCAGAGGGGGGAACGATGAGCGGCAGCGCCGCGCCCGGAACGGCCCCGGTCACCGGGGGGATCCGGGCCCAGGTGAAGCGCCAGCTGGCGCGCCGGGTCGGGAGCAGTCCCGGCGAGGGCGCCACCGTGCTGATCTACCACCGGGTCGGCGGCGGCAGCCCGGACGAGCTGGACGTCGCCACCGCCGACTTCGCCGCCCAGGCCGACCTGCTCGCCGCCCTGCCGCCCGGTCGGGTGGTCTCCCTGGACGAGGCCACCGACCGGATCGAGTCGGGCCGCCGCACCCCGGGTGTCGTCCTGACCTTCGACGACGGATTCGCGGACGTGTTCGAGAACGCCTGGCCGCTGCTGCGCGAGCGCCGGCTGCCGTTCACCGTCTACCTGGCCAGCGGCCACGTCGGCGGCGAGATGCGCTGGGAGGGATCGACCGCCAAGGCCGCCGGTGCCCCCGCGCTCAGCTGGGAGCAACTGCGCGAGATGACCGCCTCCGGTCTGTGCACGGTCGCCAACCACACCCGCACCCACGCCCGGCCCGAGCTGCTCACCACCGCCGAGCTGGACGCCTGCAACGACGAGGTCGAGCAGCACCTGGGCGTCCGCCCCAGCCACTACGCCTACACCTGGGGCGTGCCGGTCCCGCACATGGAGCCCGCGCTGCGCGCCCGGTTCCGGACCGCCGCCACCGGCGAGGTCGGCCGCAACACCCCCGGGGTCGACCCGGTACGGCTGCGCCGGGTGCCGGTCCGCCGCACCGACCCGATCGACTTCTTCCGCGCCAAACTCCACGGCCGGCTGATCCCCGAGCGCGCCTACGCCAGGATCGTCGCCACCGCGAAGGCGGTGGGCGCCCGTGCCTGAGGACCGGATACCCCCGCGCCTGCGCGGCCCCGGCGGCCGCCCGTTGCGGGTCGCCCACCTCACCACCGTCGACATGAGCCTCCAGCTGCTCCTCGCCACCGAGCTCAAGGTGGACCTGGAGGCCGGCTTCGAGACGTACGGGATCAGCGCTCCGGGCCCGTACCTGCCGGACCTGGCGGCGATCGGCGTGCGGCACGAGCCGCTGCACGCGCTGACCCGGGCCTGGGAGCCGCGCGCCGACGCCGCCGCGGCCCGCGAGCTGCTGGCCGTGCTCCGCCGGATCCGCCCGGACGTGCTGCACACCCACAACCCGAAGACCGGTGTGCTCGGCCGGATCCTGGGCCGGCTGGCCCGCGTCCCGGTGGTGGTCAACACCTGCCACGGGCTGTGGGCGCAGGTGCACGACCCGTTCGCCAAGCGCGCCTTCGTGCTCGGCGCGGAGGCCTTCGCCGCCCGGTTCTCGCACGCCGAGCTGTACCAGAACGGCGAGGACCGCCGGACCCTGGCCCGCGCCGTCCCGGCCCGCCGCTCGCGGGTGGTCGGCAACGGGGTGGACCTCACCCGCTTCGCCACCGATCCCGGTGAACGCGCCCGGGCCCGGGCCCGGCTGCGCGCCGAGCTGGGCCTCGGGCCGGACGAGCTGCTGGTCGGCGGGGTCGGCCGACGGGTCGCCGAGAAGGGCATCGGGGAGTACGCCGAGGCCGCCCGCGCCCTGGCCGGCAAGGCCAGGTTCGTCTGGATCGGCCCCGACGACCCGGACAAGCCGGACGCCCACGGCGCCGAGTCCGGGGTCGCTTTCCTCGGTCCGCGCGCCGACATGCCCGCCGTCTACGCCGCGCTGGACGTCTTCGTCCTCCCCTCCTACCGGGAGGGGTTCTCCCGTTCCGCCATGGAGGCCGCCGCCGGTGGCCTGCCGATGGTGCTCAGCGACATCCGGGGCTGCCGCGAGGTCGGCACCCACGACGAGCACCTGCTCCTCGCCCCGCCCGGGGACGCCCGGGCCCTCACCAGTGCGCTGGACCGGCTCCTCACCGAGCCCGGACTGCGCGAGCGCCTCGGCACGGCGGCCCGCCGCCGTGCCGAGGCGGAGTTCGACCAACGGGCGGTCGCCGCCGTCTCGCTGGCCACCTACGCGGCCGTCGCCCGGGTGAAGGGGCTGCCCTGGACGGTCGGCTGAGCCCGCCCACTGACCACACCACCGCATCAGGGGAAGGACCGTCATGAAGCGAGGGGGGGACCTCGCGATCACCGTCCTGACCGGGATCGTCGCGATTCCGCTGGGTCTGGTGATCGCTCTGCTGATCCGCTGCACCATGGGCGGACCGGTGCTCTTCCGGCAGACCCGGACGGGGCTGCGGGGCAAGGAGTTCGAGATCCTCAAGTTCCGCACCATGCGGGACAAACGTTTCCCGGAGGAGCCGGACGCTCCCCGGATCACCCGGCTCGGGGACCTGCTCCGCCGGACCAGCCTGGACGAGCTGCCGCAGCTGTGGAACGTCGCACGCGGCGAGATGGGCGTGATCGGGCCTCGGCCCACACTCCCCGAGCAGGTCGTCCACTACTCCCGCCGCCAGCGCGGCCGGCTCGACGTGCGGCCCGGCCTCACCGGCTGGGCCCAGGTCCAGGGCCGCAACTCCATCACCTGGCCGGAGCGGATCGAGCTCGACCTCTGGTACGTCCGGAACCGCTCGCTCGGCCTCGACCTGCGGATCCTGCTGCTGACCGTCAAGGTGCTGCTGAACCCGGCCGGGATCACCGCCGCCGGCGGGGTCAACCCGGGCTTCCCGGCGCCGACCGAGCCCGCCGACACGGCGGTCGCGGTCACCGCCGTCGCCCCGGTCACCGCCGCGGCGCCGGGGCAGGCCGAGCCGGCTCCCGCCGTGATCGGCCTGCCCCGGCAGGCCACCGGGCCGCGGCCGGTCCCGCCGCTCCGCGCCCGGCCGTCCCGCCCGGCACCGGTCGGCGCCGCCGTCGAGGAGGCGTCCTGACCGCCGGACCCGGCAGGATGGCTCCCGTGCCCACCGCAGCGGACCCGCCCGCACTCTGGATCGCCGGCGCCGGAGGCGTCGGCCGCGAGGCGCTGGACACCGCGCTCGCGGCCGGCGTCCCGGTCGCGGGGTTCCTCGACGACCGTCAGCACGGTGCCACCGTCCGCGGCCTGCCCGTCCGCAGGCCCGCGGACCTCGGACCCGGCGCCCGTTACCTGGTCGGCATCGCCGACCCGGCCGTCCGGCAGCGGCTGTCCGCCCTGCTGGACGGCCTGGGGGCGGAACCGTTCACCCTGGTCCACCCCCGGGCGCTGATCGCCCCGGACACCCTGCTCGGCCCGGGCTGCCTGGTGATGGGCGGCGCGTACGTGTCCAGCAGCGTGCGGCTTGGCCCGCACAGTCAGGTCCACTACAACGCGACGGTCGGCCACGACACGGTGTTCGGCGAGCGGGTGACGGTCTACCCGGGCGGCAACGTCTCCGGAGCCGTGCTGCTGGCCGACGGCGCCACCGTGGGCTCCAACGCCGTGGTGCTCCAGGGCCGAAAGATCGGTGCCGGGGCCTTCGTCGGCGCGGCCGCGGTGGTGACCAGGGACGTGGCTCCCGGCGAGGTGGTGGTCGGCTCCCCGGCCCGCCCGCTCCGCCGGACCTGAGCACTCCGCCCGGCCCACCGCCGCCCGCCCGCACCGCCGTACCTGCTCACCGTTACCGCCGCACCCGCCCGGTGGGCGCCCCTCCGGGCGGGTCCGGCGCCCGGATAGGCTTCGGCACATGGCGATTCCGAAGTTCCTGGCCGATCTCCGCGCGGTGGTCGGCCCCCGCAAGCTCTGGCTCAGCGCCGCCGCCGCCGTCGTCCTGGACGAGAAGGGCCGGGTACTGCTCGTCCAGCGCGCCGACGACGGCAACTGGGCGCCGCCGGGCGGCATCCTCGACCCCGGCGAGCAGCCGGCCGACGGAGCGGTCCGGGAGTGCCTGGAGGAGACCGGGATCGCCACCGTGGCCGAACGGCTGGTCGCGCTCACCGTCTCGCCGGACATCACCTACCCCAACGGCGATGTGACGCAGTACCTGGAGGTCGTCTTCCGCTGCCGCCCGCTGGGCGAGGAGATCCTGGCGGACGAGGACGAGACGCTCGCGGTCGGCTGGTACCCGCTGGACGCGCTGCCGCCGATGGGGGAGCGCGAACTCGGCTGGATCGACCGGGCGGTTTCCGGCCCGGTCGAGACGGCCTTCCAGTGGGACGGCGCGCTGCGCCCCTGACGAGCTAGAGGGTGCGGAACCAGGACGCCGTCCGCTCCAGGCCCTCGCGCAGCGGGACCGGGCGGACGTCGGGGAACAGCTCGCGCAGCCGTGTGTTGTCGGCCTGCGAGTCCCGGACGTCGCCCGGCCTGGGCTCGGTGTGCGCGACCTCGACGGGGTGGCCGAGCACCGTTTCCAGCTCGCCGACCAGTTCCAGCAGCGAGGTGCGGGTCCCGAAGGCCAGGTTGACCGGGTCCGCGCTCACGACCCGCCGCAGCACCGCGTCGGTGATCACCTGGGTGACGGTGCCGACGAAGGTGAAGTCGCGGCTCTGCCCGCCGTCCCCGTGCACCGTCAGCGGCCGCCCGGCGAGGGCGGCGTCCAGGAAGGCCGGGACGACCGCCGCGTAGGCGTGCCCGGCGGGCTGCAGCGGGCCGAACACGTTGAAGAACCGCAGCGGCAGCACGCCCAGCCCGTAGCAGTGGTGGTAGGCCGCCAGATAGGCCTCGGTGGCGAGCTTGCTGACCGCGTACGGGCTCATCGGCGCGGTGCGCATGGTCTCCCGCTTGGGCAGCTCCCGGTTGGCGCCGTAGACCGAGGAGGAGGACGCGGCGGCCACGTAGAGGCCGCCGGCGCGGCGGGCGGCCTCCAGGACCTCCAGGGTGCCGGTGGCGTTGGCGTGGTGACTGGCCAGCGGATCGGCCACCGAGCGCGGTACGGAGGGCAGCGCGGCGAGGTGGACCACCGCGTCGGCCCCGGCGAAGGCCTCGTCCAGCAGCTCCGGGTCGAGAATCGTGCCCTCGTGGAGCACGGCCCCGGTGCCGGCCAGGTTGGCCTTCTGCCCGGTGGAGAGGTTGTCCACGACCCGGACCTCGTCCACCTCGGGGCGGGCCAGCAGGGCCCGGACCAGGTTGGCCCCGATGAATCCGGCTCCGCCGGTGACGACCACACGCATGGCTGAGGTTCCCCCCTCACGACGACCCGGCCCGCTCGGCCGGCCCCGCGCCGATGGTAGCCGCGCGGTCACCCGCCGTGTGCCGGAACGCCGAGAACGGCCGGAGGCGGCCGGAAGCGGTCACGGGGGAGCGGTGGGAGGCCCCGCCCGGTCCGCGCCCCCGTCCCGTCGGCTCCCCCGTCCCGTCGGCTCCCCCGGTCCCGGTCAGCCCTTGGGCTGGCGGTACGCCTCCTCGGCGGCGTCCAGTACCGCCGCGAGGTCGCCGCCGGCCGTGGCGGTGGCCACCGCGGCCACCGCGCCCTCGACGAACGGGGCGTTGGCGAACCGCACCGGGAACGGCAGACCGTGCTCGTCGGCCTCGGCGAGCAGGGCCCGGACGGTGGTCACCGCACCGCCGAGGTCGGCCAGGACGACCACGCCGTGCCCCTGGTCGACCCGGCGGGTGGCGGCGGCGACGAGCACCGCGCTGATACCGGGTCCGGCGACGAGGTCCCCGCCGGTGCTCGCCACCGGGGCGGGTCCGGCGGAGGGGGTCAGCGCGAGCGCCAGGGTTCGGACGGCATTGGCGAGTTCCTGGCTGTGCGAGACCAGGACGACCCCGACCCGGCCGTGCACGGGCGGCCGGCCGGGGGTGGGCCGGGGCAGCGGGGCGGGTCCGGACGGGGTGCGGGGCGCCGGCGGCTGCGCCGAGGCGGCCTCGGAGATGGGGATGACATCGGCGCGGGTGCCGTCCCGGCGGCTCATCGGCTGCTCCTCGGGGCGTTCGGTGGGGGCTTCCCGCGGTGCGGGCTCCCCACACTCTGGCAGTTCGCCCGCCGCGCGCCCGTGCGGGACACGCGCCCCGGGGAGTGCGCTGGGGCGTGCGGAGCGACCCCCGCCCGTCGTCGACGGTCCGTCCTCCCCCGACCGGTGGAGACCTGGTGATCCCGCTGACCGGGACCGCGGCGGTGACTAGGCTGGGCGCGTTCAGGCCGTCGGGAGGAGACAGCAGCAGTGGCAGCCAACAGCGGGACCGGGGTGGAGGCGACCGAGGTGGCGGAGCTCGCCGCGAGCGGGAAGCCGAAGGTGGACTTCACCGGGGCGACCTGGCTCTTCAGCAGCCAGGGTGTCGGGGACGTCCAGATCGCCTTCGTGGACGGCTACATCGGAATGCGGGACGGCCGTCAGGAGGACGGCCCGATCCTGGTGTTCACGCCGGGGGAGTGGCGGGCCTTCGTGCTCGGCGCGCGGGACGGCGAGTTCGACCTCACCTGACCGGATCCGGGGCCGTGCCCCCGGCCGGGTGCCGGTCCGGGCCGCCGGGTCGGTACCCGGCCCGGGTGTCGGACGTCCCCAGGCCGGACATTCCGGCGCCGAATACCCCGGCGCCGGATACCCCGCCGGGGTGTCCAGGGGCGGTCGTACGCCCCCGAAGGTCTCCGGTGGTCATCATTCCGATCACATTTGAACGTGCCCCGTCATAATTTCTGTTGACTGCTGGACAAACGCAGCTCAGAGTATGAGCACAGGCAGACGCCGTGCCCACCGCCCCCACGCGGCCAGACACGGCGCCTGCTGTGCGACCCGGCAGCGCTGCCGAGCCTCCTCCCAGTCATCCCTCTGCGCACCGGGGGTGCGTCGGCCGGTCCCGGCCCACAAGGGGCCGGCAGTCGCCGGGAGGATGGCGCCGGTCCCCGAGAGCGACTCAGGGGCGGCACCGTGCTCGGGACCCGCACGCCCCCACGCGGCGGCGTCCCGAGCAGGTCTGCGGGAGCGACGGGCCGGGGCCCCGCAGACCTTGCCTGTGAAACATGGAACTGTTGGCTTGTGTGCTGTGCGGCGCGACGGCGGAGCTGGGTGCTCGGCACGACGGTGTGCACAGTGAGGGAAACGCGTGTAGGGCCGCGTTGCGACAGGCCGTCCCCCCGGAGGGTGAAACCCAGAACGGCTGCCGTGCTGAACCGAACGTAGCCCGGACGGTTGCTCAGAGTCAACATTGGTCTCTGAGCGTGGATCTCCGTCCGGCGCCCCACCCACCCCGCGAGCGCGGTGTGGCGGGCACGTACGATGTTCCCATGTCTTTTCTCCGCCGTCGCTCCGGTCAGCCCACCGGCCCGGACTTCGACGTGCTCGCCATGGACCCGGGCGACTGGCCCGGCGACTTCGGTGCAGCCATGATGACCGGCCCGGACGGCGCCTGCCAGGGGATTTTCCTGCGCTACGACCTGTTCGGCGGCAGAGGCCCGGCGATGTTCATCGGCAACCTCCCCGAGGGCTCGCCGGCCCGCGAGACCGGCGACAGCGTGCCCTTCGAGGTGCGCCAGCTGCTCGCGGCGCTGGAGAACGAGGAACCGGTCGACTTCGTCTCGGCGGAGGACTTCCCCGTCATGCTCGGGGACGATCTGCTGATCGTGAAGAAGGTCAAGGTCAGCGAGGGCCGGGTCTTCTGTGCCCAGTTCGGCCGGAGTGACGGTGTGCAGGTCACCATCGCCTCCTGGGACCGACCGATTTCGGACGATCTCTACCAGTTGCTCAAGCCGCTGCCCGCGGACATGTTCCAGCAGGGCTGAACGAGGCGGGCCGATGGCCCGGAGGGCAGCGTTCCGGTTCCCGTTCGGCCGCCCCCGTGGTGTCCACCGGGCTGCCCGTCGGGACATCCGCCGAGGCGTCCCGCCGCGTTCTCCGGCCCGACCCGACCCGGGCCGCCCCGTGCGGGCCGCCCCGCCCCGTCCGGGCCTCGGGCGCTGCTTGACGGCTTCGATCACGGCTTCGTAAAGTCGCGAACATGCCGTGCCGTCTCCCGCTGCTGACCCGTCGCAGCTACCTCGACCTGCGGCGCACCGCCAGCGCGGCGTGTCCGGGTCACTGAGGGGGATTCGTCCCCCGAGGCGGCGGGCGGCCGGCCGAGCGGCCGGCGCCGATCCGGGGGCGGCCCCTGTGCCGGACCCCGGGTCCCGGGGTGGCCATCGAGCCGGAGTCCCGGGCCGCCGCCAGGTACCGCGCGCCCGTCCCGGCGTGCCGCCCGCCGTTCCCCGCACCAGCCGACGGGGGTGCCGGCGCCGACAGTGGAACGGCCGAGCCCCCGACAACGGCGGAGGCGTGGCCGGGCCGGCCGTCGGCACCGGGCCCGAAGCCCGCCGTCGGGTGCGCACCCCGAGCCCACGCTGCCGCCCCGGAGGCCCAAGCCCCATGCGTACCGTCGCTGCCGACCAGCCGTCCGCCGTCCCGTCGACCGGCCCCGAGCCCTCCCCCGTCGAGGCCGCCCTCGCCGGCCTGCCCCGGGTCGTCGACCTGCTGGCCGCCCGGGCCGAGGAGCACGACCGCGACGCGACCTTCCCGTACCAGGGCATCGAGGCGGTGCACGAGGCCGGACTGCTGACCCTGACCGTCGGCGCCCGCTACGGCGGCCCCGGCGGCACCCTCGCCGACACCGTCCAGGTCCTGGCCCAACTCGGCCGCGGGGACGCCTCGGTGGCCGTGGTCACCGCCTTCACCCTGCTCCAGCACGCCGAGCAGGCCCGGACCGCGGGCTGGCCGACGGCCGGCTACCGGCGGTTGCTCACCGAGTCCCGGCGCGGTCCGGCCCTGGTCAACACCCTGCGGGCGGAACCCGGGAGCCGCGAGGGCGAGCCGCCGGCCACGGTGGCGCGACGGGACGGCGAGGACTGGCTGCTGACGGGCCGGAAGACGTACTGCACCGGCGCCGAGGCGCTGGCCTGGATGGCGGTGACCGCCCGGACCGACGAACCGGAACCCCGGACCGGCACCTTCCTGGTGCGCGGCGAGAGCGAGGGCCTGGAGGTCGATCCGACCTGGGACCAGCTCGGTCTGCGGGCCAGCGCCAGCCACGACGTGGTCCTCGAGCAGGTGCGGGTACCGGCCGAACTGGCCCTCGGCCTGAACCCGCCCGCCGGCGCCGGAAAGGGAGCCGCCGCTTCCGCCGCTGCCGTCCCGGCGGCCGAACTGGCCCGCGCCTGGCACGATCTGGCGCTCTCGGCGGTGGCCGTCGGGGTGGCCCGCTCGGCCCAGGACTGGCTGGTGCGCTTCCTGCACCAGCGAACTCCGGCCAATCTGACCGAGCCGCTCGGCAGCCTGCCCCGCTACCGCAGCGCGCTGGGCGAGATCGAGGCCCAGCTGATCGGCGCCGAGGAACTCGTGCACGGGCTGGCCGCGCGGGTGGACCGGGCCGAGCCGGAGGCGGTGGCCCGGACGGGGCCGGCGCACCTGCTGGCCACCCGGGCGGCGACGGCCGCCGTCCAGCAGGCCGTCTCGCTCACCGGGAACCCGGGGCTGAGCCGGCGTCACCCGTTGGAGCGGTACCTGCGGGACGTGCTCAGCAGCCGGGTCCATCTGGCCCCGGACGAGGTCGTCCTGGAGGCCGCCGGTCGGGCCGCCCTGGAGCGCGGCGTGCGGCACTGACCGGTCCTCGACCGGGGCGCCCTCCGGCCCCTCCGGAGGAGCGTCGTCCGGCAGTACCGGCCCGGACGGGCCTCACCTGGTCCCGACGGCGGCCCGGACGGCCCGGCGGGCCAGCGCGGCGTCGTCGTAGAGCCGGCGGATCATGATCCGCTGCTCCTCGCCGGCGCCCGGCACGTCGTACAGCCGGATCTCCCGCATCAGCACCAGCACCAGGTTCACCAGGAACGCGTCCCGGGCCATCGTGCCGCCGCTCTGCGCGAGCTGGCTGATCTGCCGACGGGCCGCGGTGTCACCGGAGAGGACGCTCCAGAGCACCGCCAGGTCGTAGCCGGGCAGGTACCAGCCGGCCTGCTCCCAGTCGACCAGCACCGGACCGGACGGCGCCAGCAGCATGTTGCTGAGCAGCGCGTCGCCGTGGCAGAGCTGGAGCGGACCGTGGCCGAGCCCGTGCAGCAGACCGCGCAGGTCGCCGGCGTCCCGGTCGGTGAGCTGGCCCACCGAGTGGTAGCGGGCGATCTCCAGCTGGTAGTCCAGCCGGGGCTGGAAGACGTCGGTCGGCGGGCGCCACAGGTTGAGCGTCCGGACGGCGGTGAGCAGCGCGCGCACCTCGCCGGGCGTGGGGGCGTTGACCGGGTGGCGCTCCCGGGCCGCCGGCCGGCCGGGGACCCGCTCCATCACCAGGACGCAGCGGTCGTGGTCGGCGGCCACCAGCCGGGGCAGCCGTACCGGCGGACGGTGCCGCACGAAGGCCCGGTAGACCGCGACCTCGTGGTGGAAGTCGGCGACCAGCTGTTCGAAGTACTCGCTCCGCACGGCCTGCGGGGCGAGGCACTTGGCCACCACCGGCGCCCGGCCGATGGTGCCCGCCACCAGGATGTGGCGGCTCCCCTCGCGCAGCACCTGGCGCGGGGTGAAGGCGGGGCATATCCGCGCGACCCCGGCGAGGGCGGCCCGGACGGCCGGGGTCTGCAGCGCGGAGGGGTCGATCCGCTCCTGCGTCATGGGCTGGCCCGGCCGGGCCGGCGGCCGCAGCAGCCGGCCGTCGCCGGGGCGGACGGCGGGGATCCGGGCGCCGGGCACGCGGGGGCCGGCGGTCTCGGCCGGGCGCAGTCCGAGTGCGGTCCGGGCGGCCTGGCCCCGCGCGTCCCCGGACCGGCCGTCGGCGGCGCGCGGGGCGGCGGGCCGGGACGGCGGCGGGACCTGCTTCGGGCCGGGACGGCCGACGGCTGCGGTGGGGGGGCGCAGCGCGGTGCGGGTCGTGGTCGGCGTCGGGGAGGTCGCTGAGGAGTACATGGGGTGAGGGTGGTCCCTTCCTGTCCGTCTGCGGGTGCGCCCCCGCGGGGGGTCACGGGGTGGGCCGGTGCCGTGTGCTTCCTGGCGCGACGGCGGTCCTGCCCCGGCCGGGTGGTGTGCGGGCGCCGGGCACGGACGCCGGGGCCGGAGCCCCGTGCTGCGGCGGTGGACCGGCCGTCCGCACCCTGGGGAATGCGGTCGGCCGGTACTGCCGTGGCCGTGCCCGGCGCTCCCGCGCCACCCGGCCGCGCCACCCCCTCGGGTGAGGACCGGGGGCGCCCCGCGACCCGTGCGGGGGAACCCCGTACCGGCCTGGGACACCGCCCGACCCGGGGGTCGAGGTGGCGCACCTCTACATGACACCCGGATGCCGGTGGTTGGTAATGTGGCGGACCCTGGCGAAGCCTGGCGAATGCTCGCCCGGCACATGACGGAGCCTCTAGCCTCGAACCAGCCGAGGAACCTGGGGGCTTCACGTGAGCAGGGGACCCAACACCCGACTCGCCGATCTGTTCGTCCTGACCGGATGGTCCAAGGGCGAGCTCGCGCGGCTGGTCAACAGGCGCGGTGCCGCGATGGGACAGCAGCAGCTGTCCACCGACACCTCGCGGGTGCGGCGGTGGATCGAGCAGGGGGAGATCCCGCGCGATCCGGTGCCGAGGGTACTGGCAGCCGTGTTCACGGAGCGGCTCGGCCGTGTCGTCACCACTGAGGACCTCGGTCTGGAACGACACCGGCCCACCAGGACCGGAGCGGCGCAGTCCGCCACCTCGTCACCATGGGAGCCGGATCGAACGGCCGCGGTCCTCACCGAGTTCACGGGAATGGACCTCATGCTGAACCGACGTGGATTGGTGGGCGCGGGTGCCGCGCTCACGGCGGGGGCGGTCGTCGCCGACTCGCTGAAGGGCTGGCTGGGAGGGGCCGAGGTCGCCTACGCGGCGTCGGCCCCCGGCCCGCGCCCGGTGCTCACCCAGGGCGGTGCCCGTCCGGTGGTGGACCTGTACGACCCGGGCCCGGTCGGGCTCGACGAGGTGGAGGCGCTGGAGCGCTCGGTGCAGGTGTTCCGGGCCTGGGACGCGGCCCGCGGCGGCGGACTGCAGCGCAAGGCGGTGGTCGGCCAGCTCAACGAGGTGGGCGGTCTGCTGACGCACCGGCACAGCCCGGCCGTGACCCAGCGGTTGTGGCTGGTCGCGGCCAACCTGGCGGTGCTGGCGGGCTGGATGTCGCACGACGTGGGCCTGGAGCCGACCGCGCAGAAGTACTTCATGCTGGCCGCGGACTCCGCCCGGGAGGCCGGCGACCGGCCCCGGGCCGGTGAGGCGATCTCCCGGGCGGCGCGCCAGATGGTGCACCTGGGGCGGGCGGACGAGGCGATCGGCCTGATGGCGGCGGCCAAGGCGAGCGGCGGCCGGATGCTGCCGAGGACGCGCGCCATGCTGAACACGGTCGAGGCCTGGGCGCACGCCTCGATCGGGCAGTCGCAGGCGACCTGGCGGCTGCTGGGCGAGGCGGAGGAGCTCTTCGCCGAGGACCCGGACGGTCCGCCGCCGTCGTGGATGCAGGTCTTCGACGAGGCGGAGCTGCGCGGCATGCAGGCGCTGGTGCTGCGGACGCTCGCCGAGCACGACCGGGCGGCCGCGGACCAGGCCCGTCGGCACGCCGAGCGGGTGATCCGGCTGCGGGAGGGGACGGGGCAGCTGCGGTCGGCGCTGTTCGACCGGATCACGCTGGCCTCGGTGCACTGGCTCACCGGGGAGCCCGACGCGGCGGACACCCAGTGCAAGCTGGTGCTGAACCTGATCGGCCAGAACTCCTCGCACCGCACCTGGGACCGGCTGCGGGAGATGTACCGGCTGACCGCGCGCTACCGGGGGGTGCCGGTGGTGGACGAGCTGCGGGAGCAGTTGGGGCGGGAGCTGCGGGCGGCGGACGCGAAGAAGCGGCCCGCGCGCGCCTGACCGGGGCCGGCTGCGGCGGCCGGGTCCCGGGGCCGGAAGGGCTCGGAGGGCTCGAGCGGCGCGAAGGGTCCGAGTGGCTCGAGTGGCGTGAAGGGCTCAGAGGGCCGGTGGGGTCGTGACGACTGGTGGGTCGTGACGGCCGGTGGGTCGGGGCCGGTCAGGAGGGGTTCGCGGGGCGCAGCAGCATGCGCAGCGCGGTGACGGTGCCGTCGGTGCCCAGCACGGGTTCGCCGGTGCACTCGATCATGCCGTGCCCGCCGTCGGGCCGCCGGACCTGGAGGGTGCCGAAGGCGTACCGTCCGTGCACCAGCGCGTCGGTCATCATCCGGCGCAGCTGCGGCCGGTCCGCCTCGCTCAGGCGGTCGGGCAGCCGGTCGAGGCTGAGCGGTCCGTGTCCGGGGTCGCAGCCGAGCAGCCGGTAGGCCTCGGCGGACCAGCGGACGTCGTCGGTGAGGAGGTCCCACTCGGCGGAGCCGATCACGGCCGCGCCGGTCGAGGTGCGGATGGCGCTGTCCACTCTCTCGCCCACCGGCCCCTCGCCGTCCGTCGTGCCCTCGCTCGGGGGCGCGACGGGTGGTGGGCCGGTCGTGGGCGACTTTGGCATGGTGAGTCCAGTGGTCCGTTCGTGGAGAGCGGCCGGTGCGTGGTGGCATCGACTGTCGCACAGCGTTCTCACCCTTGTGGGCGATTTGGACAGATCGCCGTCAAAGTTCCCCCGGCATATGCCAGTGCGCACAAAGGGCCGGTCGCCCTGTGTGCGACAGGCTGCCCGAGGCGGTAACCTTCGGTGATTCCGGCGCCCGGGCGCCCACCGCAGTACCCACCAGAGACCCCGGCGACGGAAATCCCGTTGCCACTACGACCGCCGCAACGGATGCTGACCTCATGTTCGAGCCAGTGATAGCACCCAGTGCCAGCCTCCTCGGCCTCCTGCAGCGAGGTCGCGGTGACGGGCAGCTCCATGCGCTGGCCGCCGACCGCACCGAGGCCATCGCCGCGCTGGAGGAGTGCGTCACCAGGGATCCGCGAGCCGACTGGCAGGTCGAGAACCGTTCCCTCTACTACGCGCGCCTCTACATGGAGCTGGAGGCGCCGCTCGACGGGATCGAGGACCACCTCCACTCCCCGGAGGACCTCCTCGACGAGGACGAGGCCCGCACCGGCCTCGCGCTCTCCGTCCTGGGCCACCTCGCCGCGTACGGCCGGCGGGACGCGCTGCTGATGCTCCGCGAGTACGCCGCCACCGGCACCAGCTGGGCCTGGGCGCTGGACGAGCTCGCGCTGCGCGACGACGACCGGGGCCTGCTGCTGCTCGGGACGGCCGTGCTGGACCGTTTCGCCCCCGGCCCCGAGGGCGACGCCGAGCTGCGCGAGATGGTGCGGAGCGCTTACGAGCCCAGGCCCTGGCGGCTCTGGGCCGCCTACCACCCGAGGGTCGCGGCCGCCGCCGAGCAGGCCCCCTTCGACGTGTGGCAGCGACAGCTGAACCGCAGCGGTGTGACCCCGGGCTGGTCCACGGCCGATGTGCTGGCCTGGGCCGACCAGGGGGAGCTCGGCGGCCTCGCTGCCGCGGCCTTCGCCGGCGGCCCGGCCCGTGCCGGCTCCTCGCAGGAGGACGGACCGGGTCCGGACGCGGTGGACCGCCGCGCCGCCGCCGCCGCCCGCTGCCTGGCCGCCGTGGTGCGGCCGGAGGACCGGCCCGCCGTCCTGGAGGCGGCCCGCACCGGTCTCCCCGGTGCCCGCCGGGCGGCCCTGCGCCACCTCGTCGACCGGCAGGACCCGGCCGCGGCCGGGCTGATCGAGGCCGCCGCGGCGGAGGTCGACGACCGGCTGGTCCGGTTCGCCCTGGAACTGCTCGGGCGGATGCGCGGTCCGGAGGCGCTGGCCCATGCCCGCCGCTGGGCCGATCCGGCCACCGGGGGTGCCGACAGCGCCCTCGGCGAGGCCGCCGTGCGCCTGCTGGCCGACGCGGGCGAGCCCACCGACGCGCCGCTGGTGGTGGGCGGGCTGCGCCGTTGGGTGCTGCTGCACGGGGTGTCCGGCGCCGACGCCGGGCTCGGGACGCTGGTCGACGGCGCGGGGCGGCTGACCGCCACCGAGGCCGTCCCGGTCCTGCGCCACATCTACGGCGAGGCCGTCTCCTCGGAGCTGCGCGGCCGCGCAGCCCGGGCGCTCGCCGCGACCGACGTGCACTTCCCGGAGGGGCCGGCCGTCGAGTGCCTCTGGGACTGCGAGGAGTCCACCCGGGAGCTCGCCGCGAGGCACGTCGCCACCACCGGTGACGCCCGCGTGCTGGAGCGCCTGCGCCGCCTCGCCGCCGATCCGGCCGAGGAGGCCGAGGTGCACGCCGCCGTGCGCGGCCGGCTCACCTCCGCCCGCGAGCGCAGCAGGTAGCCGTCGCGGACGCGCGCGGAGCGGCCGGGACGAACAAGCAGCGGAACGACGGAGCGGGCCGGTCCACCACGAGGGTGGACCGGCCCGCTCCGTCGTTCCCCGGCCCCGGGGCAGGACCCCGGCCCGGGGAATGGAACGCGGTTCTACTTCGCGACCACGCCGGCGTCCGGTGCCAGGGTGCCCACGGACACCAGGACGATGATCAGGATGCCGAGCGCGATCCGGTAGATCACGAACGGCATGAAGCTGTTGTTCGAGATGTACTTCAGGAACCAGGCGATCGCCGCGTATCCGACCACGAAGGCGATCCCGGTGGCCAGGACGGTCGGCCCCCAGGCCGGCGCGGGGCCCTCGCCGATCTTGAACAGCTCCAGCACGCCGGAGGCCAGCACCGCCGGGATCGCCAGCAGGAACGAGTACCGGGCCGCCGCCTCCCGGCTGTAGCCGAGCAGCAGGCCGGCGCTGATCGTGCCGCCGGAGCGGGAGACGCCGGGGATCAGGGCGAGCGCCTGGGCCATGCCGTAGGTGGCCGCGTGCGGCAGGGTCAGGTCGGAGATCGGCTTGGCGTGCCGGACCGCCCGGGTCCGGTCGGCGATCGCGAGCACCACGCCGAAGAGGATCAGCGTGCTGCCGATGATCCGCAGATCGCGCAGGTCCTGCTCGATGGTGTCCTGGAACAGCTTGCCCAGGATGCCGATCGGCAGGGTTCCCATGATCACGAACCAGCCCATCCGCGCGTCCTGGTGCGAGCGCAGCGCGGGCCGGAACAGCGAGAGCGTCCAGGTCTTGATGATCGAGGCTATGTCGCGGCGGAAGTAGATCAGCACGGCGGTCTCGGTGCCGAGCTGCGTCACCGCGGTGAACGCGGCCCCCGGGTCCTGCCAGCCGAACAGGGCCGGGAAGACCCGGAGGTGGGCGCTGGAGGAGATCGGGAGGAACTCGGTGAGCCCCTGGATCAGGCCGAGGACGGCCCCGTGGAACCAGTCGATCACCGGACACCCGCCCGGGGTATCCGTCGGTCGATGCGCATGAAGCGTTCCTTGTTGGTCGGTGCGGGAACGGCCCTGCGAACCGGTCGGCGCGGTCCAGCGGCGCGGTCCGATGGCAGGCGAACGACCGGTCCCGCCCGGCGCTCGGGCCGCGCGCGGGCCCGGCGTCCGCCTGATGCTACGCCGTTCGGGTGACAGCTTTTCGCCCGCCCCACCCCCGGTGCACCGTCCGTCGCCCCGGTCCTCCCGTCTGTCGCCCTGTTCCTCCCCGCTTCCTCCCGGCTTCCTCCGGTTTCGCCCCGACCTCCTCCGGCTTCCTTTGATTCCGTCCGGGCCGCGCCCGGGCCGTGCTCAGGCGGTGGTCGGCCGGGCCCGCGCCCAGGTCCGGTCCTCGGTCGGATAGGTGTCGACGGTCAGCCCGGCCTCGGAGAGGGCCCGTTCGAACTCGGTCCGGTCCATCGGGCGGGACGGGAAGGTCTGGGTCCACCGGGCGTCCGGGAACTCGTACACCACGTGGATCCGGTTCACCCCGTCTCCCAGGGGTGTGGCCGATTCCACCCTGACCAGGCCGTCCTCCCCGATCGCCCGCTCGCGCGGGACGTTCGTCTGCCAGTCCTCGCCCTCGCGCTGGACGAGCACGCAGCCGTCCGGGGCGACGTGCCGGCGGCAGGTCTCCAGCAGGCCCCGGCGGACGGCGAGGCTGCCGGCGTGCACCAGGAAGGAGGCGAGCAGGACGACGTCGAAGCGTTCGCCGAGGTCCAGCCGTTCGATCGGGGAGAGTACCGTGCGGGCCCCGCGGATCCGCTCCAGCATCCGTGCCGACTCGTCCACGGCGGTGACCCGGAAGCCCCGCTCCACCAGCGGGTGGGTCATCCGGCCGACACCGCAGCCGAGTTCCAGCAGGCTCGCGCCGGACGGCACGGCGCCGGCGATCACCTCGATCTCGTCGCGGACCGGCAGCCGTTCGTACATCTCGACCGCGCAGCCGTCCGGGGTGATCGCCCCGGGGCCGGTGCCGTCGTATCCCTCGCGTCGTTCGTCGGTCATGCGAACCATCGGAGCACGGCCGGTGCGCGGTGGGAAGAATGCGGCCCGATCAGGCTTGGAAGATACCCCCAGGGGGTATGCAGTCGTCGACGAGCCGGGCAGCACGGCGAAGGAACGAGTACCTGGAGGACGACATGGCGCACCCCGCCCAGCACGAGCGGCAGCACAGCGGTCACAGTCACCACGGGCACGATGGGGGTCACGGGCGGCACGAGGAGCACGGGCGGCACATGAACCACGAACAGCACCGACACCATGCGGACCACATGGACCATTCAGACCATTCGAGCCACTCGAGCCACTCGGGCAGTGCGGGGCACGCGCACCACGGGGCCGGCGGCGGTGGCGTGACCTGGGCGGCCGCCGCGCAGGCGACCCTCCACTGCCTCACCGGCTGCGCCATCGGCGAGATCCTCGGCATGGTTCTCGGCACCGCCTTCGGCCTGCACAACGGCGGCACCGTGGTGCTCTCGGTCCTGCTGGCCTTCGTCTTCGGCTATGCGCTGACCATGCGCGGCGTGCTCAAGGCGGGCCTGGACGTCCGCACCGCGGTGAAGGTCGCGCTGGCCGCCGACACCGTCTCGATCATCGTCATGGAGATCATCGACAACAGCGTGATGGTTACCGTTCCCGGTGCCATGGACGCGGGTCTCGGTGACATCCTGTTCTGGTTCGCGCTGGCCGGTTCGCTGGTCCTGGCCTTCCTCCTGACCGTCCCGGTCAACAAGTGGATGATCGGCAAGGGTCGCGGCCACGCCATGGTGCACGCCTACCACCAGCACTGACCGGTCCAACGGCACCGACCGTGCCACCAGCACTGACCGGTCCAACGGCACCGACCGTGCCACCAGCACTGACCGGTCCACCGGCGCTGCCCGCCGCCCCGGACGCCGCGGCCCGCGCCGACCCCTCCGCAGGGGTCGGCGCGGGCCGCGGCGTTCTCGCGTGCCGGGGTCCGGGTCCGCCGTGCCGGGTCCCGGCTCCCGGCCCCGCTCAGGCCGGGCGGTCCAGCTCCGTGAGGGTCGTGCGCAGCCAGTCCCGCTCGGCGGCGGTGGTGGCGCGCGCGATCAGCAGCATCCCCCGGCGGAACGGGTCGGCGGTCTCCTCGGCACCGACCGGCCGGTCCCCGTCGTAGAAGAAGCTCGCCGGTTCGT
Organism: Streptomyces sp. TLI_053; assembly: GCF_900105395.1. Taxonomy (NCBI): domain Bacteria; kingdom Bacillati; phylum Actinomycetota; class Actinomycetes; order Kitasatosporales; family Streptomycetaceae; genus Streptomyces; species Streptomyces sp. TLI_053. The sequence continues at coordinate 2,038,784 of NZ_LT629775.1, read as the reverse complement.
CGAGGAACGCGAGGCGGCGCCGGAGCACGGCCGCCTGCGTGGCCGGCTCGTCGTCGAGGTGGCGGAGGAAGGCGAGCACGGTGAACCAGCGGTTCTCGTCGCTGATGTCCAGGTCGTCCGGGGTGTGCAGGCGCTCCAGCAGGGTGGCCCGGCCGGCGTCGGTGAGTCGCAGGGTGTGCCGGGGGGCGGCCGCCGCGCCGGGTTCGGTCGAGCGGACGAGGAGTCCGTCGGCTTCCAGGCGCTTGATCGCCGGGTAGAGCGTGCCGTCGCTGATCGGCCGCACGTGGCCGGTGAGCGCGGCGAGATGGCGGCGCAGTTCGTAGCCGTGCAGGGGCCGGTCGTGGAGGAACCCGAGGATCGCGAGCTTCAGCATGGGCCCACTCTGCCAGACCGGGCGATATATATCGGTGTTGCTATACCTCGGCATCGAGGTATGGTCACTGCGCCGCCCCGGGAAAGGTGCCGGGCGGTGGCCGTCGCCGGGGGTTTTCCCCGGGCCCCTGTCGACAGCAGGAACAACAGAAGGAGAACGACCGTGCGCGACACCACCGTCACCCCCGACGGGGACCGGATCCGCTGGGTGGAGGTCCCCGGAAAGGAGCCCGTCCGCCTCTACCTGCACGGCCTCGGCTCCAGCTCGCCCGTCTACTACGCCGCGGCCGCCGCCCACCCCCTGCTCACCGGCCACCGCGCGCTGCTGCTCGACCTGCTCGGCTTCGGCATCAGCGACCGTCCCACCGGCTTCTCCTACACCCTGGAGGCGCACGCCGACGCCGTCGCGGCGGCCGTCCGGGCGGCGGGGGCGGAGCAGGTCGAGGTGATCGGCCACAGCCTGGGCGGCGCGGTCGCGATCGTGCTCGCCCACCGGCATCCGGGGCTGGTCGGCCGGCTGGTCCTGGTCGACTCCGTCCTCGACCCGGTGGCCCCGACCAGGGGCCCGGGCGGCAGCGGGCTCGCCTCCTTCACCGAGGAGGAGTACCTGGCCGGCGGGTGGGAGCAGGTGGAGCGGTGGGCCGGCCCGTTCTGGTGGGCCACCATGCGGCTCGCCGGACCCGAGGCACTGCACCGCAGCGCCGTCCACCGCTGCCGGCCGACCGTCCCGACCCTGCGCGAGCAGCTGCGCGGTATCGACGTGCCGCGCACCTTCCTCCACCCCGAGGCCGACGGTGAGCCGACCGGCGCGGACGCGCTCCGGGAGTCGGGGGTGGCACTGGTGGCGGTGCCGGACTGCGGGCACAACATCATGATCGACAATCCGGACGGCTTCGCCGCGGCCACCGCCGCCGCCCTGGCATAGGGTCGTTCCGCCTGTCCGCCTGTCCGCTCGCGCGCCCGTCCGCCCGCTCGTCCGCTGACCGCCCGCCGTCCGTCCGTCCGTCCGCCGCCCGATCCCGCGAGGAGTGCCCGTGCTGCCGATCGACGTGCCCGAGGCGCTGCGCTCCTCCCTCGCCGAGGCCGACGGAGCGGCCGGCCGCGCCTGGGTCGACGGACTGCCCGCGCTCGCGGCCGGGGCGGCGGACCGCTGGGGGCTGCGTCCCGACGGTCCGCCCGCGCACGGTGCCGTCGCCCTGGTCCTGCCCGTCCGGCGGGCCGACGGCTCCCGGGCCGTGCTCAAGCTCCAGCGCGCGGACGAGGAGACGGCGGGCGAGCCACTGGCGCTGCGGGCCTGGAACGGCCGCGGCGCCGTCCGGCTGCTCGAGCACGACCCGGCCACCGGGTCGATGCTGCTGGAGCGCCTCGACCCGGCCCGCTCCCTGCTCACCCTCCCCGACGACCGGGCCGCCACCCTCGCCCTCGCCGACCTGCTGGCGGAGTTGACGGATCACCGGGCCCCGCCCGGCCTGCGGACCCTGGCCGGGATCGCGGACGGCATGCTGGCCGAGGTCCCGGCCGCGCGGGAGCGACTGGCGGCGGAGGCCGACCGCCGGCTGCTGGCGGACCTGGCCGCCGCCCTCCGCGAGGTCCGGCCCGAGCCGGGCGACCGGCTGCTCCACTGGGACCTGCACCACGGCAACGTGCTCGCCCCGCCCGGCCCCGGCCCCCGCGCACCCTGGCTCGCCATCGACCCCAAGCCCCTGGCCGGCGACCCGGGCTTCGAACTCCTCCCGGCCCTGCGCAACCGCTGGTCCGACCTCACCGCCACCGGCGACCTCCCGCGCGCCCTGCGCCTGCGCTTCGACCTGCTGACCGACCGCCTTGCCCTGGACCGCCCCCGCGCCACCCGTTGGACCCTCGCCCGCGTCCTGCAGAACGTGCTCTGGGACATCGAGGACGGCGAGCATGCCGTCGACCCGGCCCAACGCGCGATCGCCGAGGCCCTGTCGGGGCGATCGACATCCGCGCCGCGGTAGGCGACTTCGATCGACGACAGCGTGGGGTGGGGGGTGCCGGGAGCGGCGTGCCACCCGACGGGACGAGGACCCTTCCGCGCGCGTTTCCGCGATCGGTGGCGGCCACCTCGGTGACCCGCACGCGGCGGCGACGGCCGAACCCGGTCACGAGGTCATCGGCGTGGACGTCGACCGGGCCGAGGTCGACCGGCTGGACGCGGGCGGACGCCCGATCCGCGGGGCCGGGCTGCCGGGACTGCCGACCCGGCACACCGCCGACGGCCGCCTGCGGTTCACCAGGGACAGCACCGGAGCGACCTCACCGACGACCTGACCGCCGCCCTCACCGGAGCCGAGCTCGTCGTCCTGGCCACCGAGTGGCCCGACCCCGGCGGGCAGCCGACGGCACGGCGCACCAGCTGGGCCCGGAAGCCTCCGTGCGGGCCCGCGGGCCTGCGGGCCCTGGTCGCGTTCGCGGTGCCCGGCCCGGACCGGTCCACGTCCTCGGTGATCTGCTCGAGGACGGTCGGCCGCTGCCGGGATCACCCGCTCAGGACGGAAAAGCGCAGCGGGGTGCCCGGGCGGGTCTGTGCGGCGGCGGCGAGGTCGGCGGGGGGCACGACGCCGACGACGGGGTAGCCGCCGGTGGTCGGGTGGTCGGCCAGGAAGACCACCGGCAGCCCGTCCGGCGGGACCTGGACGGCGCCCAGCACCATGCCCTCGCTGGGGAGTTCGCCGTCCCGGGCGCGGACCAGCGGCGGTCCTTCGGTGCGCAGCGCGATCCGGTTGCCGGCCGGCGAGACCCGGTAGGTGTCGCGGGCGAGCCGGGTGAGCGCGTCCGGGGTGAACCAGTCCGCCCGGGGGCCGAGCCGCAGCCGCAGCACCAGTTCCCGCGGGGGAGCGGGCAGCGGGACCAGGTCCGCCGCCGCCCGGCCGGGCGGCCGGGGGCCGACCGGCAGGCGGTCGCCGGCGGACAGCGGGGCCGGGCCGAGCCCGGACAGCAGGTCGGCCGAGCGGCTGCCGAGCACCGGCGGGACGGCGATCCCGCCGGCGACGGCCAGGTAGGCGCGCACCCCGGCGGTCGCGGTGCCGACGTCGAGCACCGCCCCGGCGGGCACCGCGACCGGCGCGCCCCAGGCGGCGGGCCGGCCGTCCACCCGGACCGGGCAGGGGGCCCCGGTCACCGCGACCAGCAGCGGCCGCAGGGCCCGCACCGCGACGCCGCCCAGGGTGGTCTCCAGGGCGGCGGCCCCGGGTCCGTTCCCGAGCAGGCGGTTGGCCGCCCGGAGCGCGGGTTCGTCCACCGCCCCGGCCCTCGGCACCCCGAGGTGGGCGACCCCGCGCCGTCCGAGGTCCTGCACGGTGGTCAGCGGACCCGGCCGTACCACCTCGAGCCCGTCCGTCCCGGCGGTCACCGGGTGCCTCCCCGGACCGGGGTGAAGCGCACCCGGGTGCCCGGGGCGAGGAGCGTGGCCGGGGTGCGGGTGGTGTCCCACAGGGGGAGCGCGGTGCGGCCCAGCAGCTGCCAGCCGCCGGGGGAGGAGCGCGGGTAGACGCCGGTGTAGGGCCCGGCCAGGGCGACCGAGCCGGCCGGGACGGTGCTGCGCGGGGTGGCCCGGCGCGGCACCTCGTACCGCGAGGGCAGGCCGGTGAGGTAGCCGAAGCCGGGGGCGAAGCCGCAGAACGCCACCACGTACTCGGGCGCGGTGTGGATCCGGACCGCCTCCTCGGGCCGGACGCCCCAGTGCGCGGCGACCTCGGCGAGGTCGGCGCCGTCGTAGACGGTGGGCACCTCGATCAGCGGACCGGAGGCGGTGGCCGCCCGGTCCGGGCGTGCGGTGCGCAGCAGCCGGGCCAGCGCGGGGACGTCGGCCACGCCGTCCAGCAGGACGGTGTGCGCGGCGGGCACGATCTCCTCGACCGGCGGCAGCCCGCCGGCCGACTGCCGTTCGCGCAGCCAGTGGTAGAGCGCGGTGACGTCGGCGGCGTCGGGCAGCTCGACCAGCAGCGCGTGCTCGCCGACGGGGCGCAGCACCGGGCCGGGGGTGTCGGCGGCCGGGCGGCCGGCTCGGTCGCCGGCCCGGCCGCCGGTGCTGCCGGTGCCGCCCGCCGTCATGCGAAGGCCTCCACCCGGACCCCCGCCGAGGCGAGCGCCCCCCGGATCCGCCAGGCGAGCTGGGCCGCGCCGGGGGTGTCGCCGTGGACGCAGAGCGAGCGCGCCTCGACGGCGATCCGCTCGCCGCCGATCGCGTCAACGGCGCCGTCGCGGGCGATGCCGACCGCGCGGGTGATGACGGTTCCGGGGTCGTGCACCACGGCGTCCGGTTCGCGGCGCGGGACGAGGGTGCCGGCCCAGGTGTAGGCGCGGTCGGCGAACGCCTCGGTGACCACCGGCAGCCCGACGTCCCCGGCGACCGCCAGCAGCCGGGAACCGGGCAGGCCCAGGACCGGCAGCGGTCCGTCGCAGACCGCCCCGGCGCGCAGGATCCCGGCGACGACGGCCTCGGCCTGCTCGGAGTCGGCGACCACCCGGTTGTAGAGGGCGCCGTGCGGCTTGACGTAGGAGACCCGGGAGCCGGCGGCGCGGGCGAAGACCTGGAGGGCGCCGATCTGGTAGGCGATCTCGTCGGCGAGTTCCTCCGGCGGCACGTCCATGGCCCGGCGGCCGAAGCCGGCGAGGTCCCGGTAGGAGACCTGGGCGCCGATCCTGACCCCGCGTTCGGCGGCCAGCGAGCAGACCCGGCGCATGGTGGAAGGGTCTCCGGCGTGGAAGCCGCAGGCGACGTTGGCGCTGGTGACGACGGAGAGCAGGGCCTCGTCGTCGGTCAGCGTCCAGCGTCCGAACCCCTCACCGAGGTCCGCATTGAGATCGATCACCGCATCGGTCACGCCCGTCCGCCTCCCAGCAGCTGTTGAGGCAGATGGTAGGGCCTGCGCCCGGTCGGCCCGCCCCGGGTGACGGTCGGGCGGCCCCCGGTGACGGTCGGTCCGTCTTCCGGCGGCGGTCGGGCCACCCCCGGTGACGGTCAGCCCGCCGCCGGGGCCGTTCCGTGTCCGGGGCCGCCCGACCCGCCCGGCCCGCCCGGCTCGGTCGGCCGGGGTCCTTCGGGGAGCCGGGCCACCCGCGCGGCGAGCTCGGCCCGTTCGACCAGCGGCCGCAGCGCCCGCAGCACGATCAGCAGCGGTACCACGCCCACCACCCCGAACGACATGTCGATGAAGCGCCAGTACAGCGGGATGCCCCGGAGCGGCCCGCAGATCAGCGCGAGCGGGACGATGCCGGCGCAGGCCAGCACCGCCCAGCGGATCACCCAGACGTTGCGCACCGGGTCCTTGAGCGGTCCCGCGAACGCCGCCGCGATCACCAGGTGGGCGAAGGCGAGCCAGTCGGTGCCGTAGGCGAGGAAGGGGTAGCGGTCGTTGGTCCCGGCGATGCCGTCCCGGACCCGGACGATCCAGTCCAGCAGGGCGGGGAAGCGCTCGGTCACCGGCGCGCCGGGGCCGGCGGCCAGGTCGGCGAGCCAGCGGGTCTCGCTCTCCAGGGGGAAGGCCGTCAGTCCGCTCAGGACCAGGCACACCACGAAGACCCGGAGCAGGCGCCGCACCCTTCGCAGGGTCGTCCGGTCGCTGTCGGTCGCGTCGTTCATCTGCGTCCACCCATGACGAGGAGGCAGGTCGGGCTGCTCCCGCCTGCACGGGAGTGACTCTATGCCTCTGAATTGAACGTGTTCAACTCGCTCCGGCGAAGGTGTCCCGGAGCTGCCGCGGAGGTGGCCGGACGCACGCGGGCCCGGTACCCGGGGCGGGTACCGGGCCCGCGTGGACACCCGGAGGGAACCGGGGTCAGGGCGTGTAGGTGAAGGCCGTCGGCGTCGCGGCGGAACCGCCCGGGGTGACCAGGGTGACCGGGACGGTGCCCGAGCCGGCCGGGGCGGTGACCACGCACGCGGTGTCGGTGCAGCTGCCGCTCGCCGGGGTGTTCCCGAACAGCGCGAAGCCGTTGGTCAGACCGGTGCCGGTGATCGTCACCGCGGTGCCGCCGGCGGCCGGGCCGGTGCTCGGCGCGAGCGCGGTCACGGCGGGCGCGGCCGGGGTCACCGGAGCCTGGGGCCCGCTGCCCAGCAAGTAGCGGGAGACGTTGTCGGACGGGTCGACGTCGTCCTTGTTGGCCGCCGTGACGGTGATCACCCCGGACGGCCGGGTGCCGTGCGAGCTGACCTGGACCTTCATGAAGTCGCTGCGCCCGGGCGCCCGGGTGCCGGTGAACACGGCCTCCAGTCGGCGGCCGTCGGGGGAGACGGTCTGGGTGAAGGTGTAGTCGTACGGGGTGGAGTACATCAGCGCGCCGCTGGTGGTGAGACCGGGCGGCAGGTCGACGGTCAGCCGGGTCACCCCGGTGAGGTCGGTGGTGCCGGTGGACTTCCAGGTCACGCTGAAGCTGGTGTTGTCGACCGGGAACATCGGGTAGTTGCCGGCCTGCGTCACGGTGACGTTGGGGCCGCTCGCGGCGGTGGCGGCCGCGACGGCGGTGGGCGCGGCGGTGGCGGCTGCGGCGGCGACGGTGAGCGTGGTCACGGCCAGTGCGGCGGCGAGGCCGCCTCGAACCAGTCTGGTGATCATACGAAGCATCATGGCCGAGTCCGGGGATCACCGGGAGGCTTTTCTCGAAAGCGAGTTCTATTGGGGGGAGGCCCGGCCGGGCCCCGGCCCCGGGCCTGTCCGGAAGGTCCGTTTCGGTCGATGTCGGGGCCTGCCTCTACTCTTGTCCACCGTGACCGTCATCGCCGACCAGCCCACCGAGCACGGCCCCCGGCCGCCCGCCGGGCCCGCCGTCGCCGCCGCGCGGCCCGCGCCCGGCCCCGCCGCCGACGAGGGCCTGGCGCGCCGGCTCAAGGCGCTGGCCTGCACCGCGCCCCTGCACGACCTGGACAACCGCAAGGTGATGCTGGCCGGCGAGTACGGCGGCTACGCGATGGCCGAGGTCGGGCTCGCCGCGATCGACCTCGTCACCCTCAACATGGACTTCGACACCGGCGCCGACCGGGAGATAGTGCTGGCCCGGCTGCTGCCCCGGGTCGCCGCCCAGGCCCCCGGCCGCACGGTCGCCGAGCACCAGCGGGTCGGCCGCTGGGTGCTGGAGTCCCTGATCAACGTCGGCAGCGTCGACCGCGGCTTCCGCGCCGTCTACGGCACCTTCGGCGCCGACGGCGAGTACGTCCGCCGCGACTACGACTTCAAGCTGATCGAGGAGGTCCCGGGCCCCGACGGCGGCGTCTACCTGCGCACCACCGACGAGGCGGTCAACGTCCTGGTCGGCGCGCTGGACACCGACGTCACCTCCGCCCAGATCGCCGCCGAGGTCAAGCTGGAGGTGCTGATCCGGCGCGGCCGCCTGGCCGACGCCCAGCTCGCCGCCGAGCAGGCCCGCTACCGCACCGTCCAGTACGCCGAGACGCTGCGCCGCGCCCTGGAGGCCACCCGCCGCAACGTCCGCGCGGTCGACTGGATGCAGGCGATCCCGGACCTCATCGACGAGGCGCTCGACCACATCGCCGACCGCTACCGGCACGAGAACGCGATTCTCACCAACATCCGCAAGGCCCGCGACGAGGCCGAGGACCCGGAGCACAAGCGCCGGGCCGCCGAGCTGGTCGACATCGTCAAGGACTGCATCCGCCGCCACACCCAGCTGCAGACCAGGCTGCTGGAGGCGGGTCCGCTGTTCCGCGCCGAGCAGGACCGGCAGGCCTTCGCCACCCCCGGCGCCCGCAGCGGCATCGACCTCTACGGCCAGCTCCTCGCCCCGCTGCTCCGGCTGCCGATAGCGCAGGCCGTCCGGCCCACCGGCGCGTTCTTCGCCCGCGGCACCGGACTGCGCACCCCCGTCTCGGTGCGCGTCGCGGACCTGGTCGACCTGCTGCTCACCCCGCCCGTCGAGCGCGAGCACCTCGGTGCCGAGCTGCCCGACCCGGACCTCGTCGCCACCCCGGACGACAGCCGGTTCTCCGAGGCCCAGCTGGAGGCCGCGCTGGTCCTGCTCGACCTGCCCGCCGACGCGCCCCGCCGGCTCTCCGGACTGCTCGCCGAGGCCCGCGGACAGGACCCCGAACTCCCGTACCTGGTCGCCCTGCTGGCGGTGCACGCGGCCAGTCCGCCGGTCGGCACCGCCTACCGGCAGGGCGAGGAGCGGCTGCTCTTCGCGGTCGACGACGGCACCCCGCTGCACGACCCGGAGTTCGGCGGCGCCGACCTGATCGTCGGCAGCGCCCTGCTCGACGCGGCCGGGATGGCCGCCGACCGCAAGGACGCCGGCTGACCGCCGGCCCCCGCGTCCCGCCGTGAAGCCACACCGAACGATCCGCCCGTGAACCGCCCGCCCGTGAACCGCCCGCCCGTGCACCACCCGCCCGCGCACCACCGCAACGCCCCCGAGGAGCACCGCCCGTGACGACCCACCACGACACGTCCTGGGCGCCCGAGACCGAACCGGCCGCCCCCGCGCCGATCACCCCGGCCGACGTCGCGGACGCCGCCCGCCTGGTCTCCTTCGGCCTCCAGGCCAAGCTGCTCCCCGCCCGCGACACCGAGTACGCCGAACTCGTCCGCCGGCACCGCGAGGACCCGCCGTTCGCCCGCCTCGCCGACGCCGTCGCCACCGGCATGGGCCTGGTCGTCCTGGAGGTCTCCCCGCGCGCCGGCATGGCCGTCGCCGCCGCCGAGGACTCCGTCTTCGCCGTCCGGATGGGCGACTACTCGCGCCGCGCCGCGTCCGAGTCCACCGACCGCTTCCTGCACGGCCTGGCCCACCTGGCCGTCGCCGCGATGGCCTTCCCCCGCCCCGAGGACCTCTCCGACGACGGCTACCTCGGCCGGATCACCGTCAACGGCGTCGACGCCTTCGTCCGCCAGGCCTGCCGCCGCCTCGAGGAGCAGGCCGCCGCCGACGGCGACAACACCGACCCGCAGAGCGACGCCCCCGGCCTGGAGGCCGCCTGGCGGGTCTGGGCCCGGCGCACCGCCACCGGAGCCACCAAGGACGCCCGCCGGCTCTCCGGCTCGACCATCGGCATCGTCGCCAAGGCCGTGCTGTTCCTGGTCGACTCGGGCTTCCTGCAGAAGGTCTCCGACGACGCCGGCGGCACCTACCGCACCACCGCCCGCTACCAGCTCCAGGTCCGCGACCTGGCCGGCGGCGCCGCCATGGCCGAACTGCTCGACCTCGGCATCGTGCCGGTGTCCGACGGCAGCGCCTCCCTGCTGCCCCCGGACACCGGGGACGACCTGGTCGCCGACGCCGGACTGCCGTTCCACTCGCTCTAGCCCCCGCGCCCCGACTCCCCAGCCCCGCCCCGGCCCCCACCGGACCGCCCAGCCGACCCATCCACCCGCCTCCTGGAGAACCGCCGCACATGTACGAGCTCAACCGGGTCCGCCTCTACTCGATCGGACCGGCCGGCGCCCGCTACGCCGACACGGTGCTCGACCTGCGCGGCGTCGGCGAGCCCGTCTCCGACCCGGCGCCCCAGCAGATCGGCCTGTTCGGCGAGGAGACCGACGGGCCGGTGCGCCGCCCCGCCCCGGCCGGCGTGCTCTTCCTGGAGAACGGCGGCGGCAAGTCCGTCCTGCTCAAGCTGATCTTCTCGGTCATGCTCCCCGGCCACCGCAACACCCTGGGCGGCGCCAGCTCCGGAGTGCTCCGCAAGTTCCTGCTCGCCGACGACTGCGGCCACGTCGCCCTGGAGTGGCAGCACACCGTCACCGGCGAGCCGATCGTGGTCGGCAAGGTCAGCGAGTGGCGCGGCCGCCAGGTCTCCTCCGACCCGCGCAAGTTCGCCGAGACCTGGTACTCCTTCCGCCCCGGCCCCGGCCTCACCCTCGACTCCCTCCCGGTCGCCGAGCGGATCAGCCTGGCCGGCGACCAGAAGGCCCGCGGCCGCCGCCGCACCATGAAGGGCTTCCGCGACGCCCTCACCGAGGCGGGCAAGGCCCACCCGCACCTCGACCTGGTCTTCGAGGACGGCCACGACCGCTGGACCGAGCACCTCGGCGAACTCGGCCTCGACCCCGAACTCTTCCGCTACCAGCGCGAGATGAACGCCGACGAGGGCGAGGCGGCCGGCCTGTTCGCGGTCAAGCAGGACAAGGACTTCACCGACCTGCTGCTGCGCGCCGTCACCGACACCCGGGACACCGACGGCCTCGCCGACCTCGTCCACGGCTTCGCCGCCAAGCTCGGCCTGCGCTCCGAGCTCACCGCCGAACGCGACTTCACCGCCGGCTCGCTGGACCTCCTGGAGCGCATCGGCGAGGCCACCGCCGCCCGCGAGAGCGTCCGCGAGTCCCACCGCACCGCCGAACGCCGCACCCGCCGGCTCGCCCACGCCCTCGCCTCGCGCGCCGCCGCCGAACGCGACCGGGCCGAGGACCTCGCGATCGAGGTCGCCGCCGCCGCGGGCGCCGTCACCGCCGCCGAGACCGACCGCACCCGGCACACCCTGATCGCCGCCGAACTCACCCACCGGCACGCCACCCTGGCCCTCGCCGCCGCCACCGCGGAGGCCGCCGGGCTGCGCCGGGAACTCATCGAGGCCCGCACCCTGCACTCCGCCTGGCAGGCCGCCGAGGCCGTGCTGCGCCACCGCGCCGCCGCCGACCGGGTGACCAGGGTCGCCGCCGCGATCCGCGAGGCCGAGCTGGACGCCGCCCCCGCGCTCGCCGCCCGCGCCCGCGCCGCCACCGCGCTGGCCCGCGCCCTGGAAGCCGCCGCCGGGGCCGCCGAGGACCGCGCCGACACCGAGGAGCAGCGCGCCGCCGAACTCCAGGCCGACGGCGGCCGCGCCCAGACCGACGCCACCGAGGCCGCCACCGCGGCCCAGAAGGCCCGCAGCGAGGCCGAGCACCTGCGCCAGCGCCTCGCCGAGGTCGAGCAGGAGACCGCCGCCGCCGTCGAGGCCGGCTTCATCGACTCCGACGGCGACGTCGACCCGGCCAGGGCCGCCCTGCACGCCGCCGACGTGGAGAAGGCCGCCGGCGCCGCCCTCGCCCAGGCCCGCACCGCCGCCGAGACCGCCGCCGCCCGGCTGCGCGAGGCCGCCGCCGCGACCGGCCGCGCCGAACTCGCCGCCGCCCGCGCCACCGACGCCCGCAAGGCCGCCGGCCAGTCCCTCGCCACCGAGCAGCGCACCGCCGCGCTGCTCGCCACCGAGCCCCGGCTCGCCGACCTGCTCTCGCTGACCCCCGCACCCGTCGACTGGAGCGAGGACGGGTCCGGGGCCGAGGAGGACGCCGGCTTCCTCACCCCCGCCGTGCTCGACCGCAACGCCGAGTACCTGCGCGAACTCCTCGACGAGTCCATCGCGACCGCCGAACGCACCCTGTTCGACCTGCGCACCGCCGCCGCCGACGACTCCCGGATCCTCGCCGCGCTCGGCGACGGCGGCCTGCTGCCGCCCGGACCGGACGTGCTCGCCACCGTCGAGTACCTCGCCGAGCACGGCATCCCCGCCCTGCCCGGCTGGCGCTACCTGGCCCAGTCCGTCGACCCGGCCGACCACGAGGCGATCCTCGCCGCCCGGCCCGAACTCGTCGACGGCGTGGTCGTCACCGACCCGAGCTCGCTCGAGCGGGCCCGTGAGGCGCTGGGCTCCGCCGCCCTGCTGCCCCGCTCCACCGTCGCCGTCGGCGCCGCCGCCTCGCTGATCGCCCCGATCACCGACGAGCCGGCCTTCTTCCTCGTGCCGCCGAACCCGGCCATGCACGACGAGTCCGCCGCGGACGACGAGCGCCGCGAACTGCGCGCCCGCGCCACCGCCCGCGAGGAGCACATCCGCGAACTCGCCGCCCGGCTCGGCGGCGACCGCGCGCTCGCGGCCCGGCTCGCCTCCTGGCACGCCAGCTGCCCGCCCGGCACCCTCGCCGAACGCGCCGCCGCCGCCGAGGCCGCCCGCGAGCACGCCGAGCAGGCCGCCGCCGCCCTGGCCACCCTGCGCGCCGACCACGACGAGGCCGAGGCCGACCACGCCGTCGCGGCCGCCGCCCACGAGGAGCACCGGGAGGGCGCCCAGCGGGCCCGCCGCCGCGCCGACGCCCTCTCCGGCCTGGCCTTCCGCCTGCGCGAGCGCGCCAACTGGAGCCGCCGCCGGCGCGAACTCGCCGACGACGCCGCCGAGTGCGACCGCCGCCGCACGCTGTGCGCCGAGCGCGCCCGCACCTGCGACGAGGACCGCCGGGCCGCCCAGCGCGCCGCCGACGACGCCCGCCGCACCGCCCGCACCCTGCGCGCCGAGCGGGCCGAGATCGCCGCCGCCGAGCAGTCCGAGGAGCCCGTCGACCCCGCTCCCGCCGCGCTGCCCGCGCTGCGCGAGGCCTACCGCTCCGCCTCCCAGCTCTACGAGAAGGTCGGCGTCGGCGCCGACCTGCGCGCCGAGCAGGCCCGCGCCGAGGGCGACGAGGCCGCCGCCGCGACCGAACTCGACCGCCTCACCAACAAGGTCCGCACTCGCGCCGAGGAACTGCTCGGCAGCCCCGACGGCGCCGACGGTCCGGCCCGCCAGGCCGCCGCCGCCCGCGCCGAGGAACTCGTCGCCACCATCGAGACCCGGGCCGCCTCGGCCAGCGAGCAGCTCGGCCGGCTCCGCGGCGAGGCCGAACGCTCCGCCCCCGCCGACGGCGAGGCGCACACCGAACTGCCCGAGGAGCTCGTCCCCACCGACCCCGAGCACGCCCAGACCCTGCTGCGCACGGCCACCGGCCGGCTCGCCGAGCGCCGCGAGGCCGTCGACACCGCCCGCACCGCGGCCGCCGACCTCCAGCGCACCTTCGACGCCGCCCGGTCCGCCGCCGCCGACTTCGACGAGCACGCCGGGCAGCTCCGGGACGGCCTGCGCGAGCAGGAGGAGGACGGACCGGCCGTCGAGCCCTACCTCGGCGCGCTGGCCGACGCCCGCACCGCCGCCGCCGAGGCCCGCCGCGCCCTGCGCACCGCCGTCGGTGAGCTGTCCGCCGCCGAACTCGCCGTCCGCGACGCCTCGGACGCGCTGGTCCGGCACGCCAACGCGGCCCGCTACGAGGCCGTCCGCACCCCGGCCCGGCAGCAGATCCGCGAACTGCCCGCCTCCGCGCTGCCCGACCACGCCGCCAACTGGGCGGTCGCCTTCGCGCCCCGGCTGCGGGTGCTGACCGACGAACTCGCCCAGCTGGAGCGCAACCGGGGCTCGATCGTCGACCGGCTGCGCGGACTGGTGGAGTCCTCGCTGACCACCCTGCGCGCCGCCCAGCGGCTCTCCCGCCTCCCCGAGGGGCTGGGGGAGTGGTCCGGCCAGGAGTTCCTCCGGATCCGCTTCGAGGACCCGGACCACGCGACCCTGGTCGAGCGCCTCGGCGAGGTCATCGACGAGGCCACCCGCGCCGCCGTCCGCAAGAACAGCGACCTGCGTCGGGACGGCATGTCGCTGCTGCTGCGCGGGGTGGCCGCCGCGATCGGCCCCAAGGGCGTCTCGGTGGAGATCCTCAAGCCGGACGCGGTGCTGCGCGCCGAGCGGGTCGGCGTCGGCCAGATGTCCGACGTGTTCTCCGGCGGGCAGCTGCTCACCGCCGCCATCGCGCTCTACTGCACGATGGCCGCGCTGCGCGCCAACGACCGCGGCCAGTCGCAGCTGCGACACGCGGGCACCCTGTTCCTGGACAACCCGATCGGCCGGGCCAACGCCACCTACCTGCTGGAGCTCCAGCGCGCGGTGGCCGACGCCCTCGGCGTCCAGCTGATCTACACCACCGGCCTGTTCGACACCACGGCGCTGGCCGAGTTCCCGCTGGTGATCCGGCTGCGCAACGACGCCGACCTGCGGGCCGGGCTCAAGTACATCTCGGTCGAGGAGCACCTGCGGCCTGGTCTCCCGGCCCCGCAGGACCCGGACGGTCCGGCCGTGCACGGCGAGATCACCGCCACCCGGATGTTCAAGCGCCCGGCGGAGGTTCCCGCCACGTCCTGATCGGCCTACGGTGGACCGCATGCTGACGATCGCTCACTTCAGTGACATCCACCTGGGCCAGGACCACCACGGCGACGCGGGGGAGCGGGCCCGTCGACGGGCCGAGCAGGTGATGGCGTACGTGGACGCCCTGCCCGGCCCGGTGGACGCCGTGCTGGTCACCGGCGACCTCGCCGACAACGGACTGCCGGCCGAGTACCGGGAGGTCGCCAAGGCGCTGACCTCCCGGTACCCGGTGCTGCTCTGCCCCGGCAACCACGACGTCCGCGAGCCCTACCGCGAGGTGCTGCTCGGCGAGGAGCCGTCCGGCGGCCCGGTGAACCGGCTGCACGCGCTGCCCGGCGCCGACGTGCTGATGCTCGACTCCTCGGTCCCCGGCCGGCACGACGGCCTGCTCGACGAGGAGACCCTCGGCTGGCTGGACCGCACGCTGGCCGGGGGCCCGGCGGACCGCCCGGCGCTGGTCGCCTTCCACCACCCGCCGGTCACCCTGCACCTGCCGTACGTGGACCCGATCCGGCAGTTCGGCGAGGAGCGGCTGGCCGAGGTGCTGGGCCGGCACCCCCGGGTGCGGGCGCTGCTCTGCGGCCACGCGCACACCGCGGCCGCCACCGTGTTCGCCGGACTGCCGCTGCTGGTCGCGCCGGGCGTGGTCTCCACCGTGCCGCTGCCCTTCGAGGGCCGCGCGGAGATCGTCTTCGACCAGCCGCCGGTGATCGCCTTCCACCTGCTGGGCGACGACGGCCGGCTGACCACGCACTACCGGGTGGTCGCCCCCGCCTGACGCGGTCCGGGACCGCCCGGGTAGGGCGGCGGCTGCGTTCCCGGACGCTGCGGCTGCGCTTGCGGCTGCTGGGGCTGCTGGGGCTGCTGCGGGTACGGCGGTCGGGCCCGCGGCGGTTGCCGGTACTGCGGCGGACCGGCCGGAGCGTGGCTGCCGCCCATCGGCGATGCGGAGTTCGGTGCGCGCACCCGCTGCGCGGCGACCTGGCGGGAGATCAGGATCTCCAGCAGGCACCACATCGTGCCGAACACCCCGAGCCCCATCGCCATCAGGGCCGGAGTCATCAGCCAGCTGTCGGCGTACGAGGAGAGCGCCGCCACCACGATGCCGACCAGTGTGAACGCCAGGCAGAGCACCGCGCGGACGACGGCGGTCCGCACCTCGTCGGGAAGCCGGCGGCGACGGCGGGCGGTTGGCATCGGGCGACCCCCAGGCACGGAGCGGCGGACGAGCGGCGGGCGGTACGGCGGACGGTCGGCGGGGCGGGCGCCGCGAACGCGCCCCCGCGCTCCACTCTGCCCAGTCGTACCCGGACTATGCCCACGAATCCCCCGAACTGATGCCAAATCGTATGATCCGGCTCGGACCGTACCGAACGGCGCGCCGAATCCCCGGTGCGCTCAGCCGAGTTGCTGGTTCAGCTCGGTCAGCGCGCCCTCGACGATGGTCCGCATCGCCCGCTCGGCCCGCTCGGCGTCCCCCGCGCAGACCGCCTCGGCGACCTCGCGGTGCAACCGGATCGCGTACGGCTCCGGCTGATGGGGCATCAGATGGTACTCGGTCCGGCCGGTCAGCACCGCACCGACGGTGTCCCCGAGATGCGCGAACATCTCGTTGCGCGAGGCCTGCAGCACGGTGGAGTGGAACTCGATGTCGTGCCGGAGGAAGGCGGCGAGGTCGGCGGCGCGCGCCGTCATGGTCAACTCGACCGCCAGCGCGCTGAGTCGGCGCCGCTCGTCGTCGGTGGCGTGCCGCGCCGCGAGCGCCGCCGCGGCGGGCTCCACGGCCAGCCGCAGTGAGCCGAGCGAACGCAACTGCGCGGAGCGGTCGGCGCCGGCCAGCCGCCAGCGGATCACCAGCGGATCGAAGACGTCCCAGCCCGACCGGGGCTGCACGGTGATGCCGACCCGTCGGCGGGAGGCCACCAGTCGCATGCCCTCCAGGATCCGGACCGCCTCGCGGACCACCGTCCGGGAGACGCCGAACCGCTCCTCCAGCTCCTCGGCGCGCAGCACGGTGCCCTCGGGGAGCTCCCCGGACGCGATGGCCGGCCCCAGTTCCGCGAGCAGTCGGCCGGGCAGCCCCTGGATCTCCATCCCGCCAGCCTAGTCGTCCGGGGTGGCCCCCACCCCCGTACCCCCGGGCCCCGGTGCTGGTCCGGCAAAAGTATGACGATTTGGTTTCCGCCACTTGAATACGTCATACCTTTGAGGCGATAGTGGCGGCCAGGCAACGAAGGAGCACCACCTCATGGCTCTCAGCGTCGAGAACCAGGACACCCCCCGCGCACCCCTCACCGTCGTGGTGATGGGCGTCTCCGGTGTCGGCAAGACCACCCTGGCCCGCCTGCTGGCCGAACGCCTCGGCCTGCCCTTCGCGGAGGCGGACGACTTCCACCCGCCCGCCAACATCGCCAAGATGTCGGCCGGCACCCCGCTGGACGACGACGACCGCGCGCCCTGGCTGCGCGCCGTCGGCGCCTGGCTGGGCGAGCGCGCCGAGGCCGGTACCGGCGGTGTCGTCACCTGCTCGGCGCTGAAGCACGACTACCGCGACATCCTGCGCGCGGCCTGCCCGGACGCCTGGTTCCTGCACCTCAGCGGCCGGACCGGACTGGTCGAGGACCGGCTCGCCCGGCGCACCGACCACTTCATGCCGCCGTCCCTGCTCGGCTCCCAGTACGCCGCCCTGGAACCCCTCGGCCCGGACGAGCGCGGCGCCGTCCTGGACATCGGGCCGAGCCCCGAAGAACTCGTCGAGAAGGCCGCCGCCCTGCTGCGGCCCGTCAATGGAGACCTCGCGTGACCCCCACCCTCACCGTGCTCGCGGCCGCCCCACCGGTCCTCCCGCACACCGACAGCGACGGCCGGCTGCTGGTCGCCGTGCTGCTCGCCATCGGCGCCATCGTGCTGCTGATCACCAAGCTCAAGCTGCACCCCTTCCTCGCCCTGACCCTCGGCTCCGGCCTGCTGGCCGCGGTCGCGGGCGCGCCGTTCGACAAGCTGCTCAGCAGCTTCTCCACCGGCTTCGGCGCCACCGTGGCGGGCGTCGGCCTGCTGATCGGCCTGGGCGCGATGCTGGGCAAGCTGCTCGCCGACTCGGGCGGGGCGAACATCATCGCGGACACCGTGCTGTCCAGGTCCCGGACGAAGGCGCTGCCCTGGGCGATGGCGCTGATCGCGGCGGTGCTCGGCCTGCCGCTGTTCTTCGAGGTCGGCGTGGTGCTGCTGGTCCCGATCGTGCTGCTGGTGGCCCGGCGCGGCAACGTCCCGCTGATGCGCATCGGCATCCCGGCGCTGGCCGGCCTGTCCGTGCTGCACGGCCTGGTGCCCCCGCACCCCGGTCCGCTGGTCGCGGTCGACGCGCTCAAGGCGGACCTCGGTGTCACCCTGGCGCTCGGCCTGCTGATCGCCGTCCCGACGCTGATCGTCGCCGGTCCGCTGTTCGCCCGGGTGGCCGAGCGCTGGGTCGGCCCGCTGGAGATACCGGAGACCGACACCCCGGTCGAGCCGGCGAAGCGCGAGCACACCCCCTCCTTCGGTGCCGTGCTGGCGACCATTCTGCTGCCGGTGGTGCTGATGCTCGGCAAGGCGCTGGCGGACGTCGTGATCGACGATCCGAAGGCGCTGCCGCAGCGGGTGCTCGACTTCGTCGGCTCCCCGCTGATCGCGCTGCTCGCCGCGACCCTGCTCGGCATGCTGACGCTGGGCCGGGCGGCCGGCTTCGACAAGGCCCGGATCTCGGAGACCGTCGGATCCTCGCTCGGCCCGATCGCCGGCATCGTCTTCATCGTCGGTGCGGGCGGCGGTTTCAAGCAGACCCTGATCGACGTCGGCGTGGGCACCGCGGTCAGCGACTGGTCGTCGAAGTGGCACATCCCGGCGCTGCTGCTGGGCTGGCTGATCGCGGTGCTGATCCGGCTCGCCACCGGTTCGGCGACGGTCGCCACCATCACCGCGGCCGGTATCGTCGCCCCGCTGGCGGCGGACATGTCGTCCACCCACGCGGCCCTGCTGGTGCTCGCCATCGGCGCCGGCTCGCTGTTCCTGTCGCACGTCAACGACGCCGGCTTCTGGCTGGTGAAGGAGTACTTCGGGATGAGCGTCGGCCAGACCCTGAAGTCCTGGTCGGTGATGGAGACGGTGATCTCGGTGGTCGCGATCGCCCTGATCATGCCGCTCAGCCTGATCGTCTGACCCCGGAACGTGACAAGGGCGGGTGCTCCCGAGGGAGCACCCGCCCTTGTCACGTTCCGGGCCGGTTCCGGCGGTTCACCGCACGCCCGGCGGCAGGGTGCCGCCGGGCGTCGCCGGTGCCCAGGTGGGCGGGGCCGCGGCCTCCTGCGGATCGGTCTCCCGCAGCAGGATCCGCCAGCCGTCCGCGCCGCCGTTGCCGTCGAGCCGCAGCTTGAGCTGCTTGACCTGCCCGCTGCGCTCGAAGTAGAGCACCACGGACTGCCGGACCGAGCCCTCGCCGTGGAACTCGGCGGTGACCGGGCCCTGCGCTCCCTGCTGGAAACTCCGGACCCAGTTCGCCGCGGTGGTGTCGGCCTCGGCGGCCGACCCGTCGGAGGTGGCCAGCGCCGCCAGCCCGTTCCGCGAGCCGTCGGCGAGCCGCCACACCACCTCCTGGGTGAGCCGCAGGCTGCCGGTGGAGGGGTAGCCGACGACCCTCAGCGGCTCGTGGGCCGCGTAGTCGTCGGCGTACCGCAGCCCGTCGTCGCCGGCGAGGCACCAGGCGGTGATCGCGGAGGCGGTGACGGCGCCCGCGAGGGCGGCGGCGGTCGTCGTCCTCCACCGGCGGGCCATCAGGAGCTGCCCAGCGGCCGGACGATCCAGAACCGCTCGACCGGCGTACCGTAGCGGCGCTGGCGGGCGAGGGCGTCGTAGAGGGTCGTCTGGTCGGTCAGACCGTGCTGGCGCAGTTCCATCTTCCGTCCGTAGCTCACCACGACGGCGGCGTGGTTGATCCCCCAGTCGGAGTACCACTTGAAGAACACCAGGTCGCCGGGCTTGGCCGAGTGCACGCTCATGATCGACTGCGTGTACCGGTAGCCGGTCAGGTGGTTGTAGAGGTTCTGCGCGGCGGACCAGGTGTAGCTCTTGAAGGGCTTCCAGAACAGGTAGCCCTGGTCCCACCAGGCGTAGTCACGGGTGC
This sequence comes from Streptomyces sp. TLI_053, assembly GCF_900105395.1. Lineage (NCBI taxonomy): Bacteria > Bacillati > Actinomycetota > Actinomycetes > Kitasatosporales > Streptomycetaceae > Streptomyces > Streptomyces sp. TLI_053. The sequence continues at coordinate 2,019,303 of NZ_LT629775.1, read as the reverse complement.
GGTTGCCCTGCCGGGTCCGCATCCCGCCGCCGTGGTACAGGGCCTTGGAGACGAAGTTGGTGCAGTCCTGGTTGTACTCGCGGCGGACCCCGATGTTGCGCCGGGCCCAGTCCGCGGTGCCGTTGCCGTAGACGCCCGCGTAGCTCGCGGTGGTCACACCCGCCGGTGCGGCGGGCTCGGGCACCGGGAAGCCGTCCGTTCCGAGCGGGATGTCGCCGGAGGTGGGGGCCGGCGTCTGGTCCGGTCCCGTGACGTCGACCTGCGCCGCGGCGGCGGCGGAGGAGCCGAGCTTCTGCTCGGCCGAGTTGTCGTCGACCTCCGAGACGAGCTTCGCGGCGCCGCCGGTGACGGTGAACTCGAAGCGGCGGTTGGTGATGTTCTCGGTCGGGGTGTCCACCCCGGCCTCGCGGATCTGGGTGACCTCCTTGACGGTCGCCCGGACCACGACCCTGGCGGGGTTCTGCTGGTCGACCACGACGTCGGACAGCGTCGACGCGGCCGCCACGTAGGTCTGGCCCTGGCTCGCGAGGCCCTCGCGGCTGCCGACCACCGCGTCCTCCTGGGTGGCCAGGAGGTCGACGAAGACCGTGCCGTGCGCGGCCACCGCCGCGGCGTCGGGCACCGTCGCCCCGGTGGTGACGCGCACCTTGTTGCGGGCGTCCAGGTACTCCTGCACGAAGCCGCGGTAGAGGTCGCTGCCGCCGGCGGCGGGCTTGCCCTGGGTGTAGCCGGAGTACGTCGCGGGGCTGGCGCCGAACGAGTTGTTCGTCGTCACCACGAGCCGGTAGCCGCGGGTGTTGTCCAGGCCGGCCGCCACCGCGCGGGTCTCGGCGGTGGTGAACTGCTTGACGACGGCGCCCGTGTCCTGCGCCTCGACCTTGACGGTGTAGTACAGGTCCTCGCTGGCACCGTGGTCCACCGGGCTGTTCCAGCCGCCCACCAGGCCGGCGTCACCGACGCTGACGGTGAGCTGCTGGGGCGCGGCGGGCGCGGTCGGCGTGAGGTAGTCGATCTTCAGCCGGGGCCGCTTCGACCCGTCCGCGGCGCCTGCCGAGTGGTAGGCCGCGGGGGCCGAACCGGCGGCCGGGCGCAGGGCGATGCCGTAGGGCAGACCCCGGTCGGTCCAGGACTGGAGCACCGACGCCAGGTCGAGGTCGGCGAGGCCGGTGGCGGTCGCGTAGCTCTCGTTGCCGGAAGCCGCCACGAGCTGGGCGCCGGCCTGGCCGGGGGTCCACTCGCTGCCGAGCTGGAAGACGTCGGCGGTGGCCGCCGGGCAGTCGGCCGTGCAGTCCGACCGGGTCAGCTCCAGCTTGGCGGAGGTGATCCTGGCACCCCTCGGGAGCGAGGTCAGGTCGGGCTTGAGCCAGCTGGACCAGGAGGTGCCGTCGAAGGTGCCGACCCGAAGGACGGACGCGTCGGGGGCCGGGCAGGCGCCGGTGTCGCAGCCGGTGCCCGAGGTGGCGACCGAGGCCGAGGCGAGGGAGGTGTCGCCCACGGTCAGTGTGACCGGGACGGGCGGGGCCGGGGGAGCCTGGACGCGTACGTTCAGCTCCTGGTCCGCGGTCCACGCGGAGCAGCCCACCGGGGTGCAGGCCCGGGCGGCCCAGCGGTAGCTGCCGCCGTCGGTGAGCGCGCCCTCGGGGACCTGGACGGTGGCGCGGGCGCCGCTCTCGGCGGAGGTGGAGGGCAGGCTGGTCGGCAGGGGGGTGCCGGCGGCGTTCTTCAGGACGAACTCGGTCCTGACCCGGGACTGGTTGGGGCTCGTGGACAGGGCCGAGAACAGCGGGGTGAGGGTCTCCTGGGCACCGGTCTGCAGCGCCGTCGGCACGTCCGGCAGCGGACTGACGCTGAACGTCACCCAGGGCGACCAGCTCAGGTTGTAGTGCAGCCCGTCGTAGGGCGAGCTGCGGAAGCGGTAGGTGTGCCCGTACTCCAGCAGCCCGGCCGGGACGGTGACCTCGGACGGGGTGCCGCTGGGCACGTAGCCGGAGACGTTGACGGCGCCCACCTGGGCCCCGGAGATGGCGTCGACCAGCTGGAACGTGCCGGTGACCTTGTCGCCGTCGGGGTCGACGAAGGTGTCCCGGAGCACCGGGGTGGTGGTCTCGACCCGCCAGGTGCCGGTGCCGTCCTGGAGGAACGGCGGGCCCGCCTGCTGCTTGGTGCCGGTGCGCGGGCGGTAGTTGTAGTTCACCGTCAGCTTGGGCACGTTGCTCGCGGCGTTGGCGGAGTTCACCTCCTTCCAGTACTTGGTGGACACCTCGTCGGGCGCGCGCAGGCCCATGCCGGAGGTGCTGTTCTTGGCCGAGGCCCAGGTCTGCACGAGGTCGGTGACGTTGGCGTTGATCCAGCCGTCGCCGCCGCAGGCGTCGCGGCCCTTGGTCTCGGTGGAGCTGCCCTTCTTGGCCTTCCAGGCCGGCTGGGCGGTCCAGCGGGAGGCGGTGGACGCCAGTCCGGTGTCCCAGACCTCCCAGGTGTAGGGCTGGCAGTCGCTGTTGCCGGAGTGGAAGTTGTACAGCGACAGGGTCGCGCTGGAGACCAGCGCGTCGGCGATGCCGGCGGTGTTCCAGTTGATGAAGGCGCGGGCCTCGCGGGAGCTGCCGTCGGCGTTCTTGGTGCCGGAGTTGCCCCAGTAGATCTCGGTGTCGGCCGACCAGTCGACCGTCTCGCCCTTCTGCACGCGGGTGTCGAAGGCGTTGCCGAGACCGGCGGTGGCCGGGTCGACGGTCACCGGGTAGACGGTGGCCGGGTCGGCGAGGAACGCGGCGTCCGGGGTGAAGACCAGGTCGACGGTGTCGCCGCGCTGGACGACCTCCAGGCCGACCCGGGCCTGCCGGGGGTGCTCGCTCGAGCCGGGCGCGGTGGTGGCGTCCCACATCACCGGGGCGGGCAGCACGGCGCGCTTCTGGCCGTTCTTCCGGTCGGTGAACAGCACGCTGCCGTCCGGCTGCGCCTCGGCCCTGGTGCCCTTGGCGCGCAGCGGCATGGTGTAGCTGTAGCCGCCGGTGGCCGGGCGCTGCTTGAGCGTCACGAACTGCTCGAAGCCGGTGCGGGTGGCCTCGACGACGAGGTCGCCGGCGCCGTCGCCGATGGCGTCCCGGTAGGTGGCCCGGGTGCCGTTCAGCTCGGGCTTGGGCAGCCCGCCGCGCCACTCCAGGCCGAGCTGGTCGTCGCCGGAGCCGAGCGAGACGAGGGTGCGGGCCGCCTCGGCGCCGGCTGCCTCCGCGCCGGCCGGCGCCGCCTGGAGGGCCTTGGACTCGGCGAGCGAGCGGGGGCGCTTGCCGCCCGCGCCGGCCAGCTTGAGGCCGTTGGGGTGGGCGGCGGGTGCCACCGAGCCGTCGGCGGCCGTCTTCAGGGTGAGGTCGACGTCGGCCCACTTGCCGTCGCGCAGGAAGCGCACCGGGCCGGCCGAGAGTTCGGTGGTGAGGGTGCCGTCCGGGTTGGCCCAGGTGGTGGAGGTCTCGTCGCGCTCGGAGACGGCCTCGATCCGCTTGCCGGTCTTCTGCGCGACGGCGCGGGCGGTGCCGACGCTCAGCCCGGGGTCGAGGGCGGCGGCGGTGGGGGCCTTGCCGGGGGTGGGCTTGGCCTGCGGCTTGGCGGCGAAGGCCACCGGCGAACCGGCGGCCAGCGTCAGCGCCAGCGCGACGGCGAACGGACCGGTGAGGGTCCGTCTTGGGGTGTTCATGGGGGCTCCTTGACCCACTCTTGAGCAAGAGTGATGGCGGGAGCATAGGCAAGATCAAATGGCAAGATGATCATGACAAATGGGATATTGATCGGACAAAAGCTACCAATGCCTGGGAATTTCCTGGGAATGGTGATCCGATCGATACCAACACCGGTGAACCTCCCCGGAGCCGGGCAATGCCGCAGGTCGGCGCACAGGCCGCAGGTCGGCACACATGCCCGAGGGCGGCGCACATGCCGGAGGGCGGGCACCCCCCCGCTCCGGGGTGCCCGCCCTCCGACTCTCCGGCGGCCGTGCGGGTCTCGCTCGGCCGTGCCGGTCGCTCCCTGCCCTGTTGCCTACTTGGCCGCGCGCTTCGCCAGGAACGCCTCGACCTCGGCCCGGATCTCCGGGGTGTCCAGACCGCGGACGGTCATCGTGGTGCGGCGGCGCAGCACGTCGTCGGCGGTGTACGCCCACTCGTTGGCGGCCGCGTAGGCGACCTGCGCCCAGACGTCCGGGCCGTCCTCGTGGATCGGCCGGCCCAGCTCCGGGTTCTCGTCGATCATCCGGGCGATGTCGAAGGACAGCGTGCCGTAGTGGCTGGCCAGGTGCTTGGCGACCAGCGGCTCCATCCGCGAGCCCGGGTCCCGGTCGATCAGCAGGCGGTGCGCGACGGCGTTCGGCGCGCCGACACCCGGCAGCGGGACGGTCGGGGCGATCGGCGACATGTCCTCGCCGAGGGAGGTGCCGGGCACGTGGGCCAGCTTCTCCAGCACGGTGCGGCCGATGTGGCGGTAGGTGGTCCACTTGCCGCCGGCGACCGACAGCATGCCGCCCTTGCCCTCGGTGACGACCGTCTCGCGCTTGGCGGCGGCGGTGTCGCCCGGGCCGCCGGGCAGCACCCGCAGGCCGGCGAAGCTGTAGGTGATCAGGTCGCGGTCGATGTGCTCGTCACGGATCGCGTGCGCGGCCTCGCCGAGGATCTGGTCGACGTCCGCCTCGGTGGCCCGGACGTCCTTCGGGTCGCCGGTGAACTCCTCGTCGGTGGTGCCGAGCAGGACGTGGTCCTCCCACGGGATGGCGAAGGAGACACGGTACTTGTCGATCGGGATGGTCAGCGCGGCGCGCCACGGCGAGCGGCGCTTGACCACCACGTGGGCCCCCTTGGACAGCCGGATCGACGGCGCGGCGCCGGCGTCCTCCATCCGGCGCAGGTGGTCCACCCACGGGCCGGTGGCGTTCAGCACCAGGCGGGCGTCGACGCCGAACTCGGTGCCGTCCAGGCGGTCCTTGAGCTCGGCACCGGTGACCCGGCCGCCGGTGAAGCGCAGGCCGGTGACCTCGGCGTGGTTGAGCACGACGGCGCCGGCCTCGACCGCGGCGCGCACGGTCATCACGGCGACGCGCGAGTCGTTCATCTGGTGGTCGCCGTAGACGGCCACCGAGCGCAGGCCCTCGGTGCGCAGCGCGGGCACCTGCTGGGCGGCGTGCGCGGCGGTCGAGACCCGGCCCATGCCGTCACGGAAGGCGGAGAGCGCCGAGTAGAGGAAGACGCCGGCGCCGAGCTTGGGCGCGCTGTGCGGGCCGCCCTTGTAGACCGGGACGAAGAAGGTCAGCGGGTTGACCAGGTGCGGGGCCACGTCGGTGGAGAGCACCCGGCGCTCCTTGTGGTTCTCCGCGACCAGCTTGACTGCACCGGTCTGCAGGTAGCGCAGACCGCCGTGGACGAGCTTGGAGGAGGCACTGGAAGTGGCACCGGCGAAGTCGCCGGCGTCGACCATGGCGACCTTCAGACCGGCCTGGGACGCGGTCCAGGCGACGGCGGTGCCGAGGATGCCGCCCCCGATCACCAGCAGGTCGTAGGTGGCCTTGCCGAGCAGCTCGCGGGTCTCGGCGCGGGAGGCGGTGCGGCCGGCGGTGCGCTCGGCGCCCAGGGTCGGGATGGTTGCCATGGTGTGTGTACGGCGCGCGGGTCGGGCGGCGCCGTTACTCCTCTCGGTGTGCGTACGGCCTCTGTGCGGAGAGACCGGGTCGGCCCGGTGCGACGGGCCGGTGAAACGGGAGCGGGCCGGCCGGGGCACGGGGCCCCGACCGGCTTCGCGATCAGTTGTTCTCTTCCTCCTCCACCCAGCCCATGGTGCGCTCGACGGCCTTGAGCCACTTCTTGTACTCGCGCTCCCGGGTGGCCTCGTCCATGCGGGGCGTCCACTCGGCGGCGCGGTGCCAGTTGGCCCGCAGGGTGCCGAGGTCGTTCCAGAAGCCGACCGCCAGGCCCGCCGCGTAGGCGGCGCCGAGGGCGGTGGTCTCGGCCACGTACGGGCGCTCGACCGGGGCGTCCAGGACATCGGCGATGTTCTGCATGAGCAGGTTGTTGCTGGTCATGCCGCCGTCGACCTTGAGGGCGGTGAGCTCGACCCCGGAGTCCTTCTGCATGGCGTCGACGACCTCGCGGGTCTGCCAGGCGGTGGCCTCCAGGACGGCCCGGGCCAGGTGGCCCTTGGTGACGTACCGGGTCAGGCCGGCGATCACACCGCGGGCGTCGGAGCGCCAGTACGGGGCGAACAGACCGGAGAAGGCCGGGACGAAGTAGGCGCCGCCGTTGTCCTCGACCGTGTTGGCGAGGGTCTCGATCTCGGCGGCGGTGGAGATGATGCCGAGCTGGTCGCGCAGCCACTGGACCAGCGAGCCGGTGACGGCGATCGAGCCTTCCAGGGCGTACACCGGGGCCTGGTCGCCGATCCGGTAGCCGACCGTGGTCAGCAGGCCGTGGTACGAGTTGACGATCTTCTCGCCGGTGTTCAGCAGCAGGAAGGTGCCGGTGCCGTAGGTGGACTTGGCCTCGCCCTCGTTGAAGCAGGTCTGGCCGAACAGCGCGGCCTGCTGGTCGCCGAGCGCGGCGGCGACCGGGACGCCCGCCAGGTCGCCGACGGCCTCGCCGTACACCTCGGCGGAGGAGCGGATCTCCGGCAGGACGGCCATCGGCACGCCCATCGACTCGGCGATCTCCTCGTCCCAGGCCAGGCTCTTGAGGTTCATCAGCATGGTCCGGCTGGCGTTGGTCACGTCGGTCACGTGCTTGCCGCCGTCGACACCACCGGTGAGGTTCCAGATGACCCAGGTGTCCATGGTGCCGAAGAGGATGTCGCCGGCCTCGGCGCGCTCGCGCAGGCCCTCGACGTTGTCCAGCAGCCAGCGGATCTTCGGGCCGGCGAAGTAGCTGGCCAGCGGGAGGCCGGTCTCGCGGCGGAAGCGGTCCTGGCCGACGTTGCGGCCCAGCTCGCGGCAGAGCGCCTCGGTGCGGGTGTCCTGCCACACCAGGGCGTTGTGCACCGGCTCGCCGGTGTTCTTGTCCCACAGGACGGTGGTCTCGCGCTGGTTGGTGATGCCGATCGCGCGGATGTCGTCCTTGGTCAGACCGGCCTTCTCCAGCGCGCCGCGGACGACCGACTGGACCCGGGTCCAGATCTCGGCGGCGTCGTGCTCGACGTAGCCGGGCTGGGGGAAGATCTGCCGGTGCTCCTGCTGGTCGACGGAGACGATCCGGCCGTCGGCGCCGAAGATGATGCAGCGGCTGGAGGTGGTGCCCTGGTCGATCGCGGCGATGTAGTTGCCAGTGGAGGTCATGAGGGTCCTCGGCTCAAGAGGTTGGCGGGGGAGGTGGGCCTGACTCTCAGGTCAGTCCCCGTGCTCGGGTGGGGTGGAAACCCGGGGGGATCAGAACGCGGCGTGGTACAGGCCGCCGGCCAGCAGACCACCGATGATCGGACCGGCCACCGGGATCCAGGCGTAGGACCAGTCGGAGCCGCCCTTGTTGGGGATCGGCAGCAGCGAGTGGACGATGCGCGGACCCAGGTCGCGGACCGGGTTGATGGCGTAGCCGGTCGGGCCGCCGAGCGAGAGGCCGATGCCGACCACGGTGAAGGCGACGATCAGGATGCCGGTGCCGGAGAGGCCGAGGCCCTTGGTCAGGCCCTGGGTGAGGATGGCCAGGCAGAGCACGAAGGTGCCGATGATCTCGGTGAGCAGGTTCTGGACCGGGTTCCGGATCTCGGGGCCGGTCGAGAAGATGCCGAGGGTGGGCTCCTGGTTGGCCTGGAACTGGCCGAGGTAGGTGAGCCACACGAAGACGGCGCCGATCATCGCGCCGAGCAGCTGGGAGCCGAGGTAGACCGGAACCTTGCTCCAGTCGCCGCTGTCGACGGCGAGGGCCAGGGTGACGGCCGGGTTCAGGTGGGCGCCGGACTTCGGAGCCGACATGTAGGCGGCGATCATCACCGCGAAGCCCCAGCCGAAGGTGATCGCCAGCCAGCCGGCGTTCAGGGCCTTCGACTTCTTGAGCGTCACGGCGGCACAGACGCCACCGCCGAGAAGTATCAGGGCGGCGGTGCCGAGGGTTTCGCCGACGAAGATGTCGCCGTTGGAGAACGCGGACACAAAGACTCCCTTGTCCATATGGCCCGGAGGTGCGGGTGGGGGCAGGGGCCGGGCGGATCGCTGGGCGGGTGAGCGCTCTGTGGGATGGATTCGCACGGCCATCGTTCGACAATGTCGACCGTCATGCGGAAGCTTCCTCCCCGGGTCGCCCTCCCGTCAAGGCCGGGTTACGCAGCTGTGACCCTTCGCTCGCCGCGCTACCCGTAGTCACCGAACGGATCATCGCAATTTTGGACAAAACGGTAAGGCGCGGACGGGCATTTCGCCCGTCCGCGCCTCAGCGTGAACGTCTTCCTGTGGTGCCGCGGGCCCGCGGCGGGGCGGCCGGGCGGCCGCGGGCCGGGGGTGGCCGGGACCGGGCCGCTCCGAGCGGTCAGAACCGTCCGGCGCCCAGGTCCCGGGAGATCGCCCGGGCCGCGCTGCGCACCGAGGCGACCAGCGAGGGCTTCACGAAGCCGTCCTCGCAGACCCGCTCGACCGCGCCGCTGATGCAGACCGCGCCGACCGGATTGCGCCGCCGGTCCTGGATCAGCGCGCCGATCGAGGCCACGCCCTCCCAGGTCTCCTCCACCGCGTCGGCCCAGCCGCGCTCACGGGTCAGCGCCGCCTCGGCGTCCACGTCCGCGGCCTCGGTCAGCGTCCGCGCGGTGTACGACTCGAACGGGCCCTCGCCCAGCTCGCCGCGCGCCACCGGGTCGTAGGCCAGGAGCACCTTGCCCAGCGCGGTCGAGTGCAGCGGCTGCATCGAGCCGACCTCCAGTACTTGCCTGGTGTCGTCCGGCCGGAACACGTGGTGCACGATCAGCACTCCGCGCTGGTGCAGCACCCCCAGATAGACGGTCTCCCCGGACGCCCGGGCCAGGTCGTCGGCCCAGACCAGTGCCCTGGCACGCAGCTCGTGCACGTCCAGGTAGCTCTGGCCCAGCCGCAGCAGCTCGGCGCCCAGCTGGTACTTGCCGCTCTCCGGGTCCTGCTCGACGAATCCCTCCTGCTGGAGGGTGCGCAGGATCCCGTGGGCGGTGCCCTTCGCCAGGTCCAGCGCCGTCGCGACCTCCGACAGGCCCAGGCGGCGCTCGCCGCCGGCCAGCAGACGCATGATCGCGGCGGCCCGGGAGAGCGACTGGATCGGGCCGGGCATTGGTACCTCCGCGCGGACAGGCGGTCGACATTGTCGACCGCAGTGGTAACGGCACGAGTCTGCCAGGCCGTCGCCGTTCCGTGCACCTTCCCCCTCGGTAACCTGCGTCGGCCGACCCGGTCGTGCGCCCGCGCACCGCCGTCCGTCCGGTCCGGGCCGCCTACCGGCGGGTGCTCGGCTCCCCGGCGTCCGGCCGTCCGGGGTGCCGCTTCCCGGCGTCCCGCTTTCCGGCGTCCCGCTCCCCGGTCGCGGCGGCCACCCCGGCGGCCACCGCCCGGATCCCGGCCGGTCCGACCCGGCAGCAGCCGCCCACCAGCCGTGCCCCGTCGGCCAGCCAGCCCGCCACCCCGCCCCGGCCGTCGGCGGCCCGGGGCGGACCGGCCGCACCGAAGGCCGGCTCCCCGCACCACGCCCCGGCCGCCGGGTCCCAGCCCTCGCCGCTGTTCGGGTAGACCACCACCGGCTTGCCCGACACCCGCGCCGCGAGCGCCACCGCCCGGTCCGCCTCCTCCGGCGCGCAGCAGTTCACCCCGACCGCCACCACCTCGTCCGCCCCGGCCGCCAGCGCGAACGCCTCCGCCAGCGGCTGCCCGGCCCGGGTCCGCCCGCCCGCCGCCGCGAACGACAGCCAGACCGGTACGCCCAGCCCGCGCACCGCCCGCAGCAGCACCCGCGCCTCGTCGACGTCCGGCACCGTCTCCAGTGCCAGCACGTCGGGCCCGGCCGCCGCGAGCACCTCCAGCCGGGGCCGGTGGAACGCCTCCAGCTCGGCCGGCGTCAGCCCGTACCGGCCCCGGTACTCCGAGCCGTCCGCCAGCACCGCCCCGTACGGGCCCACCGAGGCCGCCACCCACCGGCGGGGGCCGGGCAGTCCGCGGGCCGCCTCCCGGGCCAGCTCCACACTTCCGGCCATCAGCCGGGCGGCGGCCGCCCGGCCCACCCCGCGCCGGGCGAAGCCGGCGAAGCTCGCCTGGTAGCTCGCGGTGATCGCGACCCGCGCGCCCGCCTCGAAGAACGCCCGGTGCGCCGCCACGACCGCCTCCGGCGCGTCCGCCAGCAGCCGGGCCGACCACAGCGCGTCCGCCAGGTCGAAGCCGGCCGAGGCGAGCCGTTCGGACAGTCCGCCGTCCAGCACCAGCGGCCCGGCCGCCAGGGCGGCCGCGAAGTCCGCCGGGGGTGCGTCGTCGGGCGTGGGGGCGGAGGCGGGCCGGTCGGCCCCGGGCCGGTCCATCACGTCCTCCTCGGGGCGGGCGGCGTCCCGGCCGGTCCGGAGGACGCCCTGGTCACAGGGTAGGAGCGGCCGGCCGCGGCCGGGGCGGAAAACCATTTGCCGCAGAGTCAAGGGATCGCTACGTTGTGCTCAGAACGAGAAGGACGGCCGCCCGCCACCGCGGGCCCGGCGGGGGAGAGGAGCGCGCAGCGTGGACACCACCGAGCAGGAGTGGCTCGCCTCCTACGATCCGCGCGCCTACACCCCGGTCGCCGTCACCGTGGACGTGGTGGCCCTGACCCTGCGCCAGGGCCGGCTCCACGTCCTGCTGGTCGAGCGTGCCCTCCCGCCCTACCAGGGGCGCTGGGCCCTGCCCGGCGGCTTCCTGCGGGCCGGCGAGGAGAGCCTCGACGAAGCCGCCGCCCGCGAGCTCGCGGAGGAGACCGGCCTGCCCGGCACGGTCGGCGCCGAGGCCGCCCTGAGCCGGATCCATCTCGAACAGCTCGGCAGCTACGGCGTACCCGACCGCGACCCGCGGATGCACGTGATCTCGGTCGCCTACCTGGCCTTCGCCCCCGACCTGCCCGATCCGCGGGCCGGCAGCGACGCGGCACACGCCGCCTGGCACCCCGTCACCGACCTCGATCTCCGGCCCGCCGGCCGGTCCGAGTCCGCCGGTGCTCCCGCCGACACCCACGGGGGTGGCGTCGGCGGGAGCACCGGCCCCTCCGGCCCCTCCGGCCCCTCCGGCCCGGAGTACCCCGTGCCCCCGGAGCACCCCGCCGATCCGGCCGCACCCCCGCCCGCCGGGGCACCCACCCCGATCGAGCTCGCCTTCGACCACGCCCGGATCCTCGCCGACGGCCTCGACCGCGCCCGCGCCAAGATCGAGTACAGCCCGCTGGCCACCGCCTTCCTCCAGCACGACTTCACCATTCCCGAGCTGCGCGCCGTCTACGAGGCCGTCTGGGACGAGAAGCTCCACCCGGGCAACTTCCACCGCAAGGTGCTCTCCGTCCCCGGCTTCGTCGAGGGCACCGGCACCACCACCGAACGCGGCGGCGCCCGCGGCGGCCCCCGGGCCCGCACCTACCACGCCGGCGACGCCACACTGCTCCACCCGGCCCTCCTCCGCCCCGCCCAGGGCGATCCGCCCCAGCAGCCCCCACCGGCGCTCTCCCCGGGCCGGACCACCTGATCACCACCCCGCTCCCGGCCGCCCGCACTACCATCCGGCCATGACGACTCAGGAGGCCGACACCGTGCGCCAGCAGCCCAACTCCCACTGCCACTTCTGCGGATCCCCCTACCCGGCCGGCACCGACGGCTGGCCCCGCACCTGCTCCGCGTGCAGCGAGATCAGCTACCGCAACCCGCTGCCCGTCGTCGTCACCCTCCTGCCCGTCACCGGCGAGGACACCGCCCCCGGCCTGGTGGTCATCCGCCGCACCATCGAGCCCGGCTACGGCGAACTCGCCCTCCCCGGCGGCTACATCGACTACGGCGAGAGCTGGCAGCAGGCCTGCGTGCGCGAGCTGCGCGAGGAGACCGGCATCCTGGCCGAGCACACCGACGTCACCCTGGTCGCCACCGACTCCGACACCCGCGGCGGCTTCCTCTGCCTCTTCGGCCTCCTCCCCGCCCGCCCGCTCGCCGACCTCCCGCCCTCCGTCCCCACCGACGAGACCGACGGCTGGCAGCTCTCCACCCCCGAGACCCCGCTCGCCTTCCCCTTCCACACCCGTGTCTCCCGCTCCTGGTTCAACGGCGAATTCACCCGCCCCTGACCAGCGGCGGCCGCGCCGGGCAGACCCTGGCGCCCCGGCCGCTCACATGGCAGGGTCTGCACGGACAGCCCCCAACCGGACGCGGGCCCTGCCACAAGCGACCCCGTCCGCCCTCATCACCGGCCGGGAGACCACCACCGTGAGCACCCCACCCCAGGACCAGCCGCTCTGGCGCCCGAACCCCGAGCGTGCCGCCGGCACCGGGATCGTGGCCTTCCAGGCCTGGGCCGCCCAGCACCACGGCGCCCCGGCCGCCCCGCTCGCCCCCACCACCTCGGACGCCGAGGCCGCCGCCCGCTACGCCGCCCTGCACGCCTGGTCGGTCGAGGACCTCGACCGCTTCTGGACCGCCGTCACCCAGTGGTTCGACGTCCGCTTCACCCAGGCCCCCGAGGCCGTCCTCGCCGACCCCGCGATGCCCGGCGCCCGCTGGTTCCCCGGCGCCCGCCTCAACTACGCCGAGCACGCGCTGCGCGCCGGCGAGCAGGCCGGGAACGCCGACCGCCCCGCCGTCCTCCACCTCGACGAGACCACCGACGAGCCGCTCGTCCTCACCTGGGCCGAACTCCGCCGACAGGTCGGCTCCCTCGCGGCCGCCCTCCGCGCCCGGGGCGTCCGCCCCGGCGACCGCGTCGGCGCCTACCTGCCCAACATCCCGCAGGCCGCCGTCGCCCTGCTCGCCACCGCCGCCGTCGGTGCCGTCTGGACCAGCTGCGCCCCCGACTTCGGCGCCCGCAGCGTCCTCGACCGCCTCCAGCAGATCGAGCCGGTCGTCCTCTTCGCCGTCGACGGCTACCACTACGGCGGCAAGGACCACGACCGCACCGAGGTCGTCGCCGAACTCCGCCGCGAACTCCCCACCCTGCACACCGTCGTGCACGTCCCCCTGCTCGGCGCCCCCGCCCCCGAGGGCGCCCTGGCCTGGGAGGACCTCACCGCGGAGGACACCGAGCCGGTCTTCGAGGCCGTGCCCTTCGACCACCCGCTCTGGGTCCTCTACTCCTCCGGCACCACCGGCCTGCCCAAGGCCATCGTCCAGAGCCAGGGCGGCATCCTGGTCGAGCACCTCAAGCAGGCCGGCCTCCACCTCGACCTCGGCCCCGAGGACCGCTTCCTCTGGTACACCTCCACCGGCTGGATGATGTGGAACTTCCTCCTCGCCGGCCTGCTCGTCGGATCCACGGTCGTCACCTACGACGGCAGCCCGGGCCACCCCGACACCGGCGCCTTCTGGTCCGTGGCCGCGCGCACCCGCGCCACCGTCCTCGGCACCTCCGCCGCCTACGTCATCGCCAGCCGCAAGGCCGACCTCCACCCCGGCCGGGACCTCGACCTCTCCGCCGTCCGCTGCCTGGGCACCACCGGCTCCCCGCTCCCGCCCGACGGCTTCCGCTGGATCTACGAGGAGGTCAAGGAGGACGTCTGGCTCGCCTCCGTCAGCGGCGGCACCGACGTCTGCTCCTGCTTCGTCGGCGGCGTCCCCACCCTCCCGGTCCACCTCGGCGAGATCCAGGCCCCCAGCCTCGGCGCCGCCGTCGAGTCCTGGGACGTCAACGGTCACCCGCTCACCGACGAGGTCGGCGAACTCGTCGTCACCAAGCCCATCCCGTCCATGCCCACCGGCTTCTGGAACGACCCCGAGGGCACCCGGTACCACGACAGCTACTTCGACACCTACCCCGGCATCTGGCGCCACGGCGACTGGATCACCGCCACCTCCCGCGGCACCGTCGTCATCCACGGACGCTCCGACTCCACCCTCAACCGCCAGGGCGTCCGGATGGGCTCCTCGGACATCTACGAGGTCGTCGAGCGCCTCCCCGAGATCGCCGAATCCCTGGTCATCGGCCTGGAGGAGCCCGACGGCGGCTACTGGATGCCGCTCTTCGTCGTCCTGACCCCCGGTGCCGAACTCGACCAGGACCTCATCGGCCGCATCCGCACCTCGCTGCGCACCGAACTCTCCCCCCGCCACGTCCCCGACGAGGTCATCGCCGTCCGCGGCCTGCCGCACACCCTCACCGGCAAGCGGATCGAGGTCCCGGTCAAGCGCCTGCTCTCCGGGACCCCGCTCGACCAGGCCGTCAACCCCGGCTCCGTCGACAACCTCGACCACCTGCGGTACTTCGAGCAGCTCCGCCTGGAGCGCGAGCGAGCCGCCGCCGAGTGACCGGCCCCCGGACACGCCGAAGGGGCCCGCTCCACCGGCCGGTGGAGCGGGCCCCTTCGTGTCGTCCCGCGAGCGCTACTCGCCCGACAGCACCTGCTGCGCCGCGGCCCGGGCCTCCTCGGCGCTGTCCGCCGCCCGGGCCGCCTCGGCGGCCCGGCGGCACTGCGCCAGCGTGTACTTGGCCAGCGCCGTCCGCACGTAGGGGATCGACGCCGCGCCCATCGACAGGCTGGTGACACCGAGACCGGTCAGCACCACGGCCAGCAGCGGGTCGGAGGCCGCCTCGCCGCACACACCGCAGCTCTTGCCCTCGGCCTGCGCGGCCTCGGCGGCGAACGCGATCAGGTCCAGCAGCGCCGGCTGCCACGGGTCCTGCAGCCGCGCCAGCGCACCGACCTGGCGGTCCGCGGCGAAGGCGTACTGGGCCAGGTCGTTGGTCCCCAGGGAGAGGAACTCGACCTCCTGGAGGATGGAGCGCGCCCGCAGCGCGGCCGACGGGATCTCCACCATCGCACCGAACTTGGCGCTCAGCCCGGCCTCGCGACACGCCTCGGCGAAGTCCTTGGCGTCCTTGCGGTCGGCCACCATCGGGGCCATCACCTCGAGGTGCACCGGCAGGCCCTCGGAGGCCGTCGCCAGCGCCCGCAGCTGGGTCCGCAGCACCTCCGGGTGCTCCAGCAGGGTGCGCAGACCGCGCACACCGAGCGCCGGGTTCGGCTCGTCGGCCGGGGTCAGGAAGTCCAGCGGCTTGTCCGCGCCCGCGTCGAGCACCCGGACCACGACCCGGCCCTCCGGGAACGCCTCCAGCACCTTGCGGTACGCCTCGACCTGCTTCTCCTCGGTCGGCGCCTTCGCCGAGTCGTCCAGGAAGAGGAACTCGGTGCGGAAGAGACCGACACCCTCGGCGCCCGCCTCCAGCGCGGCCGGCAGGTCGCCCGGACCGCCGACGTTGGCCAGCAGCGGCATCCGGTGCCCGTCCGAGGTCGCGCCCGGACCGGAGGAGGCCGCCAGCGCCGCCTTGCGCTCGGCGGCGATCCGGCGCAGCTCGTCCTGCTTCTCGGTGCTCGGCTCGACCAGCACGTCACCGGAGCTGCCGTCCACCGCGACGACCGTGCCCTCGGCCACGTCGGCCGCCCCCGGCAGCGCGACCACGGCCGGCACGCCCATGGCCCGGGCCAGGATGGCGCTGTGGCTGGTCGGCCCGCCCTCCTCGGTCACGAAGCCGAGCACCAGCGTCGGGTCCAGCAGCGCGGTGTCGGCCGGAGCGAGGTCCCGGGCGAACAGCACGTACGGCTCGTCGCTGTCCGGCACACCCGGCATGGGCACGCCCAGCAGGCGCGCGACGATCCGGTTCCGCACGTCGTCCAGGTCGGCGACCCGGCCGGCCAGGTACTCGCCGGCCGAGGCGAGCAGCGCCCGGTAGGCGGCGAAGGCGTCGTAGACGCCGCGCTCGGCGCTGCTGCCGACAGCGATCCGGCGGGAGACGTCGGCCATCAGCTCGGGGTCCTGCGCCATCAGCGCCTGGGCCTCCAGCACGGCCTGGGCCTCGCCGCCCGCGAGGTTGCCGCGGGCGATCAGGTCCGCGGCCACGGCCTCGACGGCTGCCTGGGCGCGGGCCTGCTCGCGCGGAGCGTCCTCGGTCGGGATCTGGGTGGCCGGGGGCTCCAGCACGGCGGTACCCATGTGGCGCACCTGGCCGATCGCGACTCCGTGGCTGACACCCACGCCTCGCAGCGTCTTCTCCATGTCTTTCTCCGTGAGAGAGGCGGCCCCGCCGGGTACCGCTGTGTGCCGGGCCGCCCCGACCGGAGCGGTGGGGCGGGTGTGTCCTGTAAGAGGGGACCGGTAGAAGGGGAGAGGTCAGCTCCAGCTGAACAGGGCGTCGCCGACGGCGACCTCCCCGCTCTCCAGCAGCCCGCCGAGCGAGTCGGCAGCGGCCTCCAGCGCGACGATCGGCGAGATCGGCGACTTGCCGGCGGCCTCGACCGCGGCCGGGTCCCACTTGATGACGGCCTGGCCGCGGGTGACCGTGTCGCCCTTGTTGACGAGCAGCTCGAAGCCCTCGCCGTTCAGCTGGACGGTGTCGATGCCCAGGTGGGTCAGGACTCCGTGCCCGTCCGCGTCGACGACGACGAACGCGTGCGGGTGCATCGAGACGACCACGCCGTCGACCGGGGCGACGGCCTCGGTCGGCCGACGCACCGGGTCGATCGCGGTGCCGGGGCCGACCATCGCGCCCGAGAACACGGGGTCCGGCACGCCGGCGAGCCCTACGACCTTGCCGGTCAGCGGCGACGTCACAGTGGTCATGGATGAGCCTCCCAAGTGCGCAGTACAGGCGAGCGGCCGCGAACGCGGCGGGGTGATCGACTGAAGCCTAAATCATGTCAACTT